>CAYLNM010000028.1:0-28028 GCA_964385045.1 uncultured Isosphaeraceae bacterium | reverse complement strand
GGCTCCGAGGGGGGACGGGGGGGGCGGGGAGGACGGCGCGAACGGGGATGCGGGAGACGTCGGAGACGCCGACGCCGGAGAACGAGACGGCGGGGCGTCGGACGGGACGGCGGTCGCGGGGGCGCCGTCGTCCGGCTCCCCCGCATCGTCGTCGGCGAGCTCGAGTGCCGTCAGCTCCAGCTCGCGGCCGGCCACGACCCGGGCCGAGGGGCCTCCGCAGCCGGGACAGCGGAAGGACGGCGGATCGGGCACCGCGAAGGCGCGGTCGCAGGCGGCGCAGTGCAGCCGGGCTCGCACCCGTTCCACGTCGAGACGGGCCCCCGCGAGGCTCGTGCCCTCGCTCGCCACGTCCCACGCGAACTCGAGCGCCTCGACCACCACGCCCGACAGGTCGCCGATCCGCACGCGAACCGCCTCGACCCGGGGACCGCCGGCCCGGGCGATCGCCTCCTCGGCCACGGAGACGAGGTTGGTGGCGATGGACAGCTCATGCACCGGGAGGGCTCCCCCCGCCCGGGGTGGCCGCCACCGCGGGCCGGCCGTCGTGCTCCTCGTGCATCCGCCGGCCGAGGGACTTGGCGAGGCCGAGGGTCAGGGCGAGCCCCCGCTGAACGTCCGGGTCGCCGAGGGCCTTGAACGCGGCAAATCGTCCAACTCGCGCGTCAGCGGTGACCGATTCGCGGTGGGCCTCGATCGTGGCGTCGGCGACCTGGTCCATCACGTCGAGGGCCTCGTCCGAGAGCACCCGGGAGACCAGCAGCCGCCGCAGCGCGGGCGACTCCACCACCTGCAGCAGCTCGCCCGGAAGGTCCAGAAGTGACTGTCGGTCCCCGAGTTCCGGCCAGGCCTTCTCGGCCGCCTTCCGGGCGGTGAGCACGATGTCGTTGAGGTTCTCGGCGAAGCGGGAGGAGCCGGAGACGAACTGCTCGAGGATGTCGAGCACCGCCACGAGCTTCGGCACCATCTCGACCAGCTCGCGGAGGCTGGTGACCGTCTCGGGGTCGCCCAGCGGCTCCGCCATCTCCTCGAGCAGCCGCGTTCCCGTGCCCGCAGCCCGCATCAGCGACTCCATGCGCTCCATGGACGCGCCCTCGGCGGCGGCCGCGGTACGGGCGGTCTGGACGATGTCGGCCGCGTTGTCGGCCAGGCGCGACGAGCTGTGCACGAAGTCGCGCAGAACGTCCACCGCCGCGTTGAGCTCGGGAAGCTTCCGGAGGAACTCCGCGACGCTCGCGGCCGTCTCGGGATCCTGCATCAGCCGCTCGAGCGCGACTCGTCCGTCGTCCCCGGTCGGATCGGCATCGGCGATCATCGGTGGCTCCTTCCCCGCGTCGCGAGCTCGCGCGGATCTCCGTGGATCACGTCCGCCCGACGAGGATGAACGCGATCTCAGGAAAACGCTTGAACTCGGAGCCCACCGAGTATCATCGCCAACTGCGTGATGTCCAGTCGGAAACCCGGTGGTTTCCGCTCGGGGCGTCCCGGACGGGGGCCGCGACGCGTCGCGGACACAAGAGAAGGACGGACATCATGGCCACGGTCGTCTGGCTGCACGGCGGAGCCTGCAACGGGAACACCCAGTCGTTCCTCAACGCCGAGGAGCCGACGGTGATCGATCTCGTCACCGACTTCGGCATCGAGGTGCTCTATCACCACTCGCTCGTCACCGAGATGGGCGAGCAGGCCAAGGCCCTGCTGAACTCGATCATCGACGGGTCGCGCGAGCTCGACGTGCTGGTGGTCGAGGGCACCATCATCAACGGTCCCAACGGCACCGGGCGCTACGACATGTTCCTCGGGCGTCCGTTCAAGGACTGGGTCGCGGACCTGGCCCCGAAGGCGTTCGTGACCGTCGGCGTGGGGGAGTGCGCGAGCTTCGGTGGCGTGCCGGCGACCGCGCCGAATCCGAGCGACTCGGAGGGCCTGCAGTTCCGCAAGGCCAAGCGCGGCGGCTTCCTCGGCGAGGGCTACGTCGCTCGCTCGGGTCTCCCGGTGATCAACATTCCGGGCTGCCCGGCGCACCCCGACTGGATCAGCCAGATCCTGGTCGCGCTGGCCACCGGCCGGGTCGGCGACATCGCGCTCGACGACTTCCAACGGCCGCAGACGTTCTTCAAGAGCTTCACGCAGACGGGCTGCACTCGGAACCAGTTCTTCGAGTGGAAGCAGTCGGTCGAGAGCTTCGGCGAGGGCACCCGCACCGGCTGCCTGTTCTACGAGAAGGGCTGCCGCGGACCGGTCACGCACTCGAGCTGCAACCGGATCCTGTGGAACCGCCAGTCGTCGAAGACGCGGGCCGGCCAGCCGTGCCACGGCTGCACCGAGCCGAACTGGCCGCACTACGACCTGATGCCGGGCACCGTCTTCAAGACGCAGAAGGTGCTCGGCGTGGTGCCGAAGGACGTGCCGGAGGGCACGGACCCGCTGAGCTACACGCTGCATGCGGCCGCGGCCCGGGCCTCGGCCCCGGAGTGGTCCAAGGAGGACATGTTCGTCGTCTGACGCCCGCGCGAGCGGACGCATGAGGCGTCGCGCCGCCGCCAGGCGGCGCGGCCACGAGGCATTCACCGGGGCGACAGAGGAAGGACCACCCGCATGGGCGTGACCATGGAGCTGAAGGCCGAGTCGCTCGGCCGCGTCGAGGGCGAGCTCGACGTCAAGTGCCGCATCGACGACGGCATCGTGACCGAGGCCTGGACCGAGGGAACGATGTTCCGCGGCTTCGAGATCATCCTCAAGGGCAAGGACCCGCAGGCGGGGCTGATCGTCACGCCCCGCATCTGCGGCATCTGCGGCGGCAGCCACCTCACCAAGGCGGCGTACGCGCTCGACGTGGCGTGGCGCACCGAGGTCCCGCCGAACGCCCACCTCGTGCGGGCGATCGCGCAGGCGAGCGAGACGCTCCAGTCGATCCCGCGGTGGTTCTACGCCCTCTTCGGCATCGACCTCGTCAACAAGAAGTACGCCAGGAGCCCGCTGTACGACGAGGCGGTCCGCCGGTGGGCGCCGTTCGTCGGCACCTCCTACGAGCCCGGCGTCACGCTCTCGAACAAGCCGGTCGAGATCTACGCGATCTTCGGCGGGCAGTGGCCGCACTCCTCGTTCATGGTCCCGGGCGGCGTGATGTGCGGTCCGACGCTGTCCGACGTCACCCGATCCCGCGCGATCCTCCAGTACTGGACGAGCGAGTGGCTCGAGAAGCACTGGCTCGGCTGCTCGATCGACCGCTACCTCGAGATCGCCTCGTGGAACGACATGCTCGAGTGGATGGACGAGAACGACAGCCAGCGCAACAGCGACCTGGCGTTCTTCATCCGCTACTGCCAGGACGTCGGTCTGGACGCCTACGGCCGGGGCTGCGGCACGTATCTCTCCTGCGGCACCTACATGGACAAGGATCACTACCAGCGGCCCGACATCGCGACGCGGGCCGACTCGGTGATCTGCAAGTCCGGCGTCTACGACGGCGAGACGTTCCACGCGTACGAGCAGGAGAACGTGCGCGAGGACCATACCTTCAGCTTCTTCCGCGGCGAGGGGATGCTGCATCCCTTCGACGGGGTGACGGATCCGATCGATCCGCGGGACGGGGCGCGGCAGGGCAAGTACACCTTCTCGAAGGCGCCCCGGTACATGCTGAACGGACAGGCCATGCCGATGGAGGTCGGACCGTACGCCCGGCAGGTCATCGCCGGCGGCCCGGGCGGGCTGCCGCACCAGGACAACGATCCCTTCACCTACGACATGCACCGGGCGATCGGCGCGAGCGTGATGTCGCGGGTGATCGGCCGGATGCACGAGGCTCCGAAGTACGTGCGCCGCGTCCAGCAGTGGCTCGACGCGATCGACCTGCACGACCGCTTCTACGTGAAGCCGACCGAGCACGCCGAGGGGCGGGGCTGGGGCGCGACCGAGGCGAGTCGCGGCTCCCTGCAGGACTGGATCCGGATCGAGGACGGCAAGATCGCCAACTACCAGGTGGTCACGCCGACGGCGTGGACCATCGGCCCCCGCGACGGCTCGGGGACGATGGGCCCGATGGAGCAGGCGATCTGCGGCGCCCCGATCGAGGATCCGGAGGACCCGGTCGAGCTCGGCCACGTGGTCCGCTCGTTCGACTCCTGCCTCGTGTGCACCGTGCACGCCTACGACGCGAAGACCGACCGCGAGCTCGCCCGATTCCGGGTGGGCGGCGGCTGCTGACAGCGTTCTCCTCGGCCGCGGCGCGTCGCCCCCTCCGGCGGGTGGCGCGCCGCGGCCGTGCGCAGGGACCGATTCGTCCATGCCCGACTCCGCGTCCAGAGTGCTCGTCATCGGCTGCGGCAACCTGCTTCGGTCCGACGATGGCGTGGGACCGGTGATGATCCGCCGGCTCCTCGACCGCGGCCTGCCGCCGGGGATCGAGGTGGCCGACGGGGGCACCGCGGGCATGGACGTCGCGTTCCGGATGCGGGGCGCCACGCACGTGATCCTCGTCGACGCGTGCACGAGCGGGGGCGAGCCCGGGGCGATCTACGAGCTGCCCGCCCACGAGGCCGAGACGCCGCCGCTCGAGGCGGCGGGCAACCTGCACAGCTTCCGATGGGACCACGCGATCACCTTCGCGCGGTGGCTGCTGAAGGACGAGTTCCCGGAGACGGTCACCGTCTTCCTGATCGAGGCGGCGACCGCCGCCCCGGGCATGGAGCTCTCGCGTCCGGTCACCGACGCGATGGAGCGGCTGGTCGACCTGCTGCTCGAGCGCTGGGCCCGGGGGGGAACCGGCGCCGCGGCCTCGGCGGGCGGCCGGCCCGCATCGGCCGCGGCGCCGGCTTCGGCGGTGCCCGCCGCCGGCGCCGGCGGTTCGGCGGGCCGGGTGGTCGCGGCCGGAGGTGCGTCGTGACGCCGATGACGGTGACGCTGACGGATCGGGGGACGCTGCGGCTGCCCGCGGCGGTGGCCGAGGCGTGCTTCGGCTCGGCCCCGTCGGTGCTGGTCGCGGGACGCGAGGACGAGCTGCACCTGGTGGCCATCGGGCCGCGGGCGGTCGGCGGCCTGATCCTGAAGCAGTGCACCCGTGCGGGCGACCGGGCGGTGCTCGTGGTCGAGCACCTGCCGGCCGCGTGGGACGCGGGCGAGCGCACCGCGACGTGGGACGCCGAGGAGCGGACGTTGCGGGTGCCGGTCCGGCTGGGGGACGCGAACGTGGAGGCGGCGGGGGACGTGGCGAGCGCCACCGGCGGCGCGAGCGCGACCGATGCAGCCCGCGCGACCGGCAGCGCACGGTGAGCACTGACCGCGCGATGCTCGTGCAGTCGGAGGTCGTTCGGGAGAACGGATCGTGGGTCGTCTACCTCGAGGTCTGGTTCGAGACGGGAATCGAGCGGAAGCGGATCGCGGAGTATCCGAGCGAGGACAAGGCCCGCCTCGCCGCCCGCTGGATGACGTGGGCCGCCCGGCGCGAGATCACGCCCCCGACCGGGCTCTAGGCGAAGGAGCGGACCGATGAGCCTCGCGAGCATCGACATGCACCCGGCCGCGGTGGGCCCGGCCCCGTCATGCGCGGCGATCGGCACGCTGGCCGGCGCCGCGGGAGCCATGCTGCTGCCGCCGCTTCCGCCGGGCGACGGAGGGCCGCGTGACGCCGAGGCCGCCGAGGCCCGCGAGGCCGCCGAGGCCGCGGTCCGTGCGGGACGCTGGCACGAGCTGCCGCCCGCGTGGTCGTTCCTGGCCGCACTGGCCCGCGGCGAGACGCCCGAGACCCCGGGCGACCCCGCGTGGCCGGACCTGGTCGTCTTCAACGCCGCGGTGCTGTCGGGCGACGCGGAGGCGGTGCTCGCGGCCGCCGAGTCGCTCGGGCCGCCGGCCCGCGCGCTGGCCGAGGCGGTCGCCTTCCGCCTGGGGGCCGACGCCGAGCCGCCCGCGCCGGCGCCGGACCTCGATCCCCGCATCCGGGCGTGGATCCTGGCCACGCGAGCGCACGTCGCGGCGGCCGACGACCGCATGACCGAGGCGATCGCGGGGCTGCGCGAGGCGGCGGACCTCGTGGTGCGGCTCGCCCCGGCCGCGGCGGCGCGGCTCCTCGGCGAGGCCGCGGCGCTCGTGCCGGCGACCGCCGAGGCCGGTGGCCCCCCGGCCCGCACGCTCCTCGACCTCGAGCAGGCCGCGGCGATGCTCGAAGGCCTCGGCTTCGACGAGCAGCGGGGCGAGCTGCTCATGACCCGCGCCGAGCTGCTCATGAGCGTCGGAGCCGAGCGACCCGCCATGCTCATGCAGGCGGTGCAGTGCCTCCAGAAGGCGACGCAGGCCCTGCCGCGGCGCACGCACCCGGTGCCGTACGCCCTGTGCCACCTCAACGTGGCCGTGGCCTACCTGTCGATGCCGATGAGCGAGCACGCCGCGCGGCTGCGGTCCGCGATCGCGGTGCAGTCGCTCCGCGAGGCGCTGGAGGTCCTCGATCCCGCCGACCACCCCGAGGCGTGGCAGGCGGCGACGGTCAACCTCGCCAACGCCCTGCAGCACCTGCCGAGCTCGCACGTGGAGGCGAACCTGCTCGAGGCGGTCGAGCTCTACGGGCAGGTCCTCGAGCACCGGCCCGACGACGGCCCTGCCCGCGGACGGCTGCTGGCGAACCTCGGCAACGCGCTCGCGCACCTCGGCCGGCTGGACGAGGGGGCGGAGCGGCTGGGGGAGGCGCGGGCGATGCTCGAGCGGTGGGAGGAGTCCGCCGCGGTCGACGGGGTGGACGTGGTGCTGGCCGAGATCGAGACCACCCGGGACCGGATCGCGGCCCGCGGAGCCGACGCATGAACGATCACGAACGACTGCACGTGGACGCCCTGGTGCACGAGGCGTGCGACCTGCTCTGCGAGACCGCGATCCAGCGGTGCGCGGGTCCGGCCAACGCCCTGCAGCGGCTCCGCGAGGACCCCGACGGCGAGGGCGTCTGGCTCGGGCGGTTCACCGGGATGTTCCTCGGCGAGCACGCGATGGACACCGAGGCGGGGGCGTGCGCGATCCTGGAGGCGCTCGCCCGCCGTCCGATGCCGGACGTCGAGGGGGCGACGGTCGGCGACGTGCTCCGCTCGGCGAGCCACGCCGTCTTCACCGAGCTCGTGCGGGCGAAGGCCGACGAAGCGCTCGAGCGGGCCTGCCTGCACGAGGGAGCCCCGGCATGACGACCGCCCACGCCCGCTACGGACGCCTCGGACCCGGTCCGGCGACGCCCGCCTCCGGCGGAGCAGCCGACCCCGCCGGTGACGGGCCCGCCGCGACGCACGGCCCGGCGGCCGAATCCACGAACGGATCCGCGAACGGATCCACGAACGGGGCCACGCCGGCGACCGCCGCCGGCCGCGGGGCGGACGCCTCCGCGGCCGCGGCGCCCGACCCCGAGGCGCTCGCCGCCGCGGTGGACCGGGCCCGTCAGGCCCTTGCCCCGCTCGACGCGGACATCCGCGTGCGGGCCGAGGCCCTCGTCAAGGCCCGCGAGGCGTTCATCGCCGCGGGCGTGACCGCGATGGTCCGGCGGCTGAAGGCCGACGAGCGAGCCCGGCATGCCCTCTTCGACCTCGTCGACGATCCGCTGGTCTATGCGGTGCTCATGGAGCTCGGGATCGTCCGGCCCGACCTCGTCACCCGCGTGGCCCAGGCGATGGAGCGGATCAAGCCGTACGTGAAGAGCCACGGCGGTGACGTCGAGCTGGTACGGATCGAGGGCGACACCGCCTTCGTGCGGCTCCATGGCTCGTGCTCGGGCTGCAGCATGTCGGCCGAGACGCTGCGCGACGGCGTGGGGGAGGCGATTCGCGCGATCGTGCCGGAGATTCAGCACGTCGAGGAGGTCAACGACGGTCCGGTCGCGGGGATCGTGTCCCTCACGGTGAGCGCGGGCGGCGGGGCCGGTGCCGCTCCGGGGGTGGCCGAGGACTCGCCCGCGACCTACGGCTGGATCGCCGGACCGTCGGCCGACGAGGTCGTCGACGGCCGGCCGACCCGGTTCCGTGCGGGCGAGACCGACGTCCTGCTGCTTCGCCGCGGCGATCGGATCTTCGCGTACCGGAACGAGTGCCCGCACCAGGGGCTTCCGCTGCACGACGGCGAGATCGACGCGGACGGCGAGACGATCACCTGCCCGTACCACGGCTTCTGCTTCGAGGTCGAGGGCGGCGAGTGCCGCACGGCACCGCAGGTGCAGCTCGACCCGTTCCCGCTCCGCATCGAGGACGGCCGGATCCTCGTCCGCCCGGGAGATCCGTCGCGATGACCGCCGTGCCCGACGCCGCCCGCACCGCGCGTCCGACGGATCCCGTCGCGGCGGCGGACGTCGTCCGCGCGACGACGAGCATGCGGCGTCCGTCGGGTCCGCCCGCCGCCCCCTCCCGGACGCTCGGCTTCGCCCCCGAGCGCTGGATCGGCGCTCCGGCCCCCGGCGGCCTCGCCCTCCCGTCGGCCACGCCGGCGGCGGACACGCTGTACGCCCCCCGGGGCGCGTGGCACGACGGCGATCGCCTCGTCGTCGCGGACTCGGGCAACCACCGCGTGCTGATCTGGGACGGCTTCCCGGATCGCGATCACGCACCCGCCGACATCGTCCTCGGCCAGGCCGACATGTCGGCCGAGGGGCCGGGGCTCATGCACCTGCCGACCGGGGTCGCGATGATCGAGGGCCGGCTCGTCGTCGCCGATGCGTGGCATCACCGGCTGCTGGCGTGGAACCGCCTGCCGGAGGCGGACGGAGCGATGCCGGATCGCGTCATCGGGCAGGCCGGACCGGACGACACCGCGCCCAACCGCGGCGCGGCCGAGGCACGGCGGAACGGCTTCTACTGGCCGTACGGCTTCGGCGTCGCGGGAGGGCGCTTCCTCGTCGCCGACACCGGCAACCGGCGCGTCGTCGGCTGGTGGTCCTTCGAGCACGCGCTCGCGGGTGAGCGGCCGCGGTTCCTCATCGGGCAGGACGACTGGCACCTCCGCGGCGAGAATCGCGACGGCGCGGTCGCCCCGACGAGCTTCCGCTGGCCGCACGCCATCGCGCCCACGCCCGACGGCCGCGGCCTGCTGGTCGCCGACGCCGGCAACCACCGCGTCGTCGGCTGGCGCGACGTCGCCGACGCGTGCGATGGCGCCGAGCCGGACCTCGTCCTCGGCCAGGCGGACCTCCGATCCGCCCGCGAGTGGCCCTACGGCCCGCAGGCGGCGAACGTGCATCGCTTCCCGTACGGGCTGGCGGTCGACGGCGATCTGCTCGCCGTCGCGGACACCGCCAACAACCGCATCCTGCTGCACGAGCCGGTCCCGGCCGCGGGCGTCGCCCCGTGCGCCGACGGCGTGCTCGCCCAGCCCGACCCGGCCGCCAACGGCGAGAACCGCTGGCACGCGGTCGAGGCCGACAGCCTCTGCTGGCCCTACGGCCTGCACCTGCACGCCGGCCGCCTCGCGGTCGCCGACTCGGGCAACAACCGCGTGACCATCTGGAGAAGGAGCTGACCATGTGCCTCGCGATCCCCGGACGCATCGAGTCCATCGACGACGATCGCCGTCTGGCCACCGTCGGCGTGATGGGCGTCCGGCGGCAGGTCAGCATCGACCTGCTGCGTGAGCATCCGCCCACGACCGGCGACTGGGTCCTCATCCACGTCGGCTTCGCGATGAGCCGCATCAGCGCCGAGCAGGCGGAGGAGCAGATGAAGCTGCTCGCCCTGCTCGGCGAGGACGACGAGGCCCGCGAGGAGGCCGAGGGGTATGCCTTCGGCCACGGCGCCGGCGCGGGGGCCGCCGCCGCCGACGCCGCCGCCGACGCCGCCGCCGACGGCACCGAGCCGGTGGAGGCGGGACGATGAGCGGCCGCACGGACGGGACGCGGTGCGCGACCTGTGGGGACGTGGCGGACCAGGCGACGGTGATCGCCGTCCGCGGTCCCGATGCCGAGGTCGCGCTCGAGGACGGCACGCGGTCGACGGTGGCGGTGGACCTGATCCCGGGCGTGGTGCCCGGCGTGATCCTGCTGGTCCACCAGGGGGTCGCGATCGGGACGGTCCGCGACCCGCAGCGGGCGGTGGACCGCCGGCCGGAGGAGATGCGATGAAGTACGTCGACGAGTTTCGCGACGGCGCGACGATCCGCGCCCTGTCCGAGGAGATCCACCGGCTGACGGACCCCGGCCGCACCTACCGGATCATGGAGGTCTGCGGTGGGCACACCCACGCGATCTTCCGCTTCGGGCTCGCCCAGCTCCTGCCCGACAACGTCGAGCTCATCCACGGCCCCGGCTGTCCGGTGTGCGTCCTGCCGATGGGCCGCATGGACGAGGGCCTGGCGATGGCCGAGCACGACGGCCTGATCTTCACCGCCTTCGGCGACATGATGCGGGTGCCGGGCACCCAGGGCTCGCCGCTGGACGCCAAGGCCCGCGGGGCCGACGTGCGGATGGTGTACAGCCCGCTCGACGCCCTGCGGATCGCCCGGGAGCACCCTGATCGTCCGGTGATGTTCTTCGCGATCGGATTCGAGACGACGACGCCCTCCACCGCGGTCACGCTGATGCGGGCCCGCGAGCAGGGCGTCGACAACTTCCACGTCTTCTGCAACCACATCCTGGTGAATCCGGCGATCCGCGCGGTGCTGGAGATGGACGACATGTCCATCGACGCGTTCGTCGGTCCCGGCCACGTGTCGACGGTGATCGGCTGCGAGCCCTACCGCTTCATCGCCGAGGAGTTCGGGCGCCCGCTGGTCGTCAGCGGCTTCGAGCCGGTCGATCTCATGCAGTCCATCGCGATGGTCCTGCGGCAGATGAACGCGGGCGAGGCCCGGATCGAGAATCAGTACGGCCGGGCGGTCGCGTGGGAGGGCAATCCGGCCGCCATCGCGGCGATGGACCTGGTCTTCGAGGTCCGCGATGCCTTCGAGTGGCGGGGCCTCGGCGACATCCCGCGGTCGGCCCTCGGGATCCGGGAGGAGTTCGCCCGGCACGACGCCGAGCGGGTCTTCGGCGTGCAGGGACGTTCGCAGCCCGACCCGGTGGAGGCCCGGTGCGGCGACGTCCTCAAGGGCGCGATCAAGCCGGCCGAGTGCGGCCTCTTCGGCACCGCCTGCACGCCCGAGATGCCGGTGGGGGCGCTCATGGTCTCGAGCGAGGGGGCGTGCGCCGCCCGCTACAAGTACGCCGACGTGACCATCGGCGCGACCGGTTGACCACGAGCCGCGAAGGGACGACGCGATGACGAGCATGGCCACGCCGCCCGGCCCCGGCCCGGCCTCCGGGGCGGGCGACGACGCGGGCTCCAGCCCCGGCGCGGGGGACGGCGCGGGCGACGGCCCCGGGCGCGATCCGGCGGCGCTGCCGCCGGGCAAGCGCTTCCACGACGAGACGATCTCGATGCAGCACGGGGCGGGCGGCCAGGCCTCGCACCGGCTGGTCTCGGGTCTCTTCGCCCCGCTGCTCTCGAATCCCCAGCTCGATGCGATGGGCGACGCCGCGGTGCTCGAGCCGGTGTCGGGCCGACTCGCGATGACGACCGACACCTTCGTGGTGCGGCCGCACGTCTTCCCCGGCGGCACGCTCGGATCCCTCGCCGTCCACGGCACGGTCAACGACCTCGCGGTCTCGGGCGCGGTCCCCCTCGGCCTCACCGCGGGCTTCGTGCTCGAGTCGGGCCTCGCGTCCGAGGACCTGCGGGTGCAGGTGGCGGCGATGGCCGAGGCGGCGCGAGCGGCGGGCGTGTCCGTCGTCGCAGGCGACACCAAGGTGGTCGAGCACGGCAAGGCCGACGGCCTCTACGTGAACACCGCCGGCGTCGGCCGCGTGCGGGCGGACGCCCGGCTCGGCCCCGGGCACGTGCGGACCGGGGACGCGGTGCTCGTGAGCGGCCCGATCGGCGACCACGGCATCACGATCATGATCGCACGGTCGGAGGTCGACCTGGACGCCGACCTGCGGAGCGACTCACGGAGCCTGCTGCCGCTGTGCACCGCGCTGCTCGATGCCCTGGGCGAGGGCGTGCGCTGGATGCGCGACGCGACTCGCGGCGGGGTGGCGACGGTCCTGAACGAGCTCGCCGCCGACGCCCGCCTCGGCGTCACGCTCGAGGAGGCGCGGGTGCCGGTCCGCGACGCGGTGCGGGGGGCGTGCGAGCTGCTCGGCCTCGACCCGCTGCACGTGGCCAACGAGGGCCAGTTCGTGGCGGTGGTCGACGGCGCACGGGTCGAGGCGGCGCTGGCCGCGCTGCAGGCGACGCCCGGCGGGGAGCGGGCGGCGATCGTGGGCCGGGTGGTGGACGACCATCCCCAGCGGGTGATCGGCCGCACCGACTTCGGATCGCAGCGGGTGATCGACGTCCTCGTCGGCGACCCGCTGCCGAGGATCTGCTGAGTGCCCGAGCCGCCGGCCGTGGTCGCGCGGCGGATCACGGTCCGCGGCATCGTGCAGGGCGTCGGCTTCCGGCCGTCGGTGCACCGGCTGGCGGTGCGCCTCGGCGTCCGGGGCTGGGTGCTCAACGACGTGGCGGGGGTGCTGGTGCACGCCGAAGGCGAGGCGGACGCGGTGGCGGCGCTCGTCGACCGTCTGGGGCGGCCGCGGGAGCTGCCGGCGGCGGCGGTGGTCGAGTCGATCGACGTGGCGGAGGCGATGCCCGAGGGGGCGGACGCGTTCGTGATCCGCGGCAGCGAGGAGGGCGGGCGGCCGACCACCCGGATCAGCCCCGACCTCTGCGTCTGCGACGACTGCCTGCGGGAGCTGCGCGATCCGGCCGACCCCCGCCACGCCTATCCGTACGTCAACTGCACCGAGTGCGGGCCGCGGTACTCGATCATCCGCTCGCTGCCCTACGACCGGGACCGCACGACGATGGCGGCGTGGCCCCTGTGCCCGCGGTGCCGCGCCCAGTACGAGGACCCGGCGGACCGCCGCTTCCACGCCCAGCCGGTGGCGTGTCCGGCGTGCGGGCCGACGTACGTGCTGGAGGAGCCGGCGGGGGCCGCGGCGGGAGACGATGCGAGAGACGAGGCGGGAGGCGTCGCGGGCAGCCGGCCGCTCGCCCGGGGACCCGCGGCGATCGCGGAGGCCGCGCGGCGGCTCGCGGCGGGGGCGGTCGTCGGGATCAAGGGGATCGGCGGCTACCACCTCGCGTGCGACGCGACGGACCCGGCGGCGGTGGCCGCCCTGCGCGAGCGGAAGTTCCGCAAGGAGAAGCCGTTCGCGCTGCTGGTGTCCGATGTCGCCACGGCCGAGGACCTCGTGGAGCTGGACGACGTCGCCCGCGGACTGCTGACGTCGACCGCGCGGCCGATCGTGCTCGCCCCGGCCCGGCGAGATCTGCCGGGCGTCGCGCCCGGCACGGACGAGCTGGGCGTGATGCTGCCGTGCGCTCCCATGCAGGTGATGCTGCTGGAGGCGGGGGCACCGGTGCCGCTCGTCCTCACCAGCGGAAACAGATCGAGCGAGCCGATCGCCTACGAGGACGATGACGCCCGCACGCGACTCGCCGGACTCGCCGACGCGCTGCTCGTGGGCGAGCGGCCGATCCGGCGGCGGGTCGACGACTCGGTGGTCACGGTGCGGCGGGGCCGGCCCTTCATGGTGCGGCGTGCGCGCGGCCACGCCCCGGCGAGCGTGGCCCGGCTCGAGACACCGCGACCGGTGCTCGCGGTGGGGGCCGACCTCAAGAACGCGATCGCCCTTGCGGCCGACGGCGAGGTGCTCCTTGCGCAGCACGTGGGCGACCTCGGGGAGCTCTCGGCGGATCGGGCGTTCCGGGAGACGATCGAGGACCTCCTCGACATGCGGGCGATCGACCCGCGCGGGCTCGTCGTCGCCCACGACCTCCACCCGGGGTACGTCTCCACCCGGACCGCGCTCGAGCTCCCCGCCCGGCGGCACGTGGGGGTGCAGCACCACGCGGCGCACGTGGCCGGCGTGCTGCTCGAGCACGGCCGCCCCGACGAGCCCGTGATCGGCGTCGCGCTCGATGGGACGGGATGGGATCCGGACGGCACGATCCGGGGCGGGGAGATCCTGCGGGGCACCGTGGCCGGCGGGCTCGAGCGGGTGGACGGACTCGCCCCGGTGGCGATGCCGGGGGGCGACGCCGCGGCGCGGCACCCGGTGCAGGCGGCGGCGGCCTATCTCACGGACGTCGACCCGGCGGTGCTGGAGGGCGAGCCCTTCGGCTTCCCGCCGCGGTTCCGCCAGGCGGCGTCGATGGTCCGGAGCGGGCTGCGGTGCTTCCCGTCGACCTCCTGCGGGCGTCTCTTCGACGCCGCGGCCGCGGTCTGCGGGTTCGTGCGGGAGATCACCTACGAGGGGCAGGCGGCGATCCGGCTGGAGCGGCTGGCGGCACGCGGGGGCGATGGCGTGGCCGCGGGCGCCGAGGCGACGCGGCTCGCGGGCGCGATGGCCGCCGGCCGGCCGGACGGCGGGCGGCTGGACGGTGCGGCCGTGATCCGCGCGATGGTGGCGCGGCGGCGGGAGGGCGTGCCGGCCGCGGTACTGGCGCGGGCCTTCCACGAGGCCCTTGCGGCGGGCCTCGCGGAGGCGGTCCGGCGGGCGGCGGCCGGAACCGACGTGCGGACCGTCGTCTGCTCGGGCGGCGTGTGGCAGAACCGCCGGCTTCTCGACGCCTTCGCCGCGCGGATCGGCGTCGAGCTCGAGCTGCGGCTGCCGGAGCGGATACCGGTCAACGACGGCGGCATCGCGGTGGGGCAGATCGCGATCGCGGCGGCACAGGGTGACGCCGGGGCGGACGGGTGAGGCGGGAGGCGGCGGGGTCCGGGGCGCGTCGGGACCGCGGGTGGCGCGGGCTCGAGTCGGTGGTCGGCTGGCTGCTGGCCGGCATGGCGGTGGCGTGGGGCCTGGCCGTCGGCGGCGCATGGCTCGACGGCCGTTCGTGGATCGGAACGTGGTCCGACCGCGTCGTGGTCGCGGAGCCCGCGGCTCGGCCGCTCGCGTGGCGGGCGGAGGATCGAACGTTCCTCGTCGACGTCGTCGCGCGATCGCACGGCGCCTTCGAGCAATGGCTCGCGTCGGTGGAGGCGGTCGATCCGGCCGATCCCCGGCTCGCGGGGCGGGCGGCGGCGACCGCGCCGCGCTGGTTCCGGCTCGCCCTGCGGCAGGATTCCGCCGAGACCGCGGCGGCGATGGAGGCGGCGGCGGAGGCGGAGGCCCGGGCCGCGAGGCCCGCGGGGGCGTCGGACGGGGACGGGGCCACGCCGGCCGCGGCCGATCCTCCCGCGGTCCGCACCCCCCCGTCGCGCCGGGCGACCTTCGACCGCCCGGGGCCCCGGCGGGCCGTGATCATCGAGACCCGCGGCGGCTGGCCTCGGCCCGTGGTCGTCAATCGCAGCGTGTCCTTCATGCCCGGCATCACGATCGAGCCGATGGACACGCCGTCGCTCTCGGGCGATCCGGAGGGACGGCAGCGGCTGCCGGTGTTCCCCCTCGGCGGGCCGCTCCTCGTGCAGGGAGCCGTCTGGGGCGCGGGCCTGGCCGGACTCGCGTCCACCGTGCGTCGCGCCGGGCGGCGGCGCCGCCCGGCGCGGGCCGCGCCGAGGGCCGGCGCCGCGCGGGGGCGCCGGCTCGGCGAGGCCCTTCGTCTCGCCGTCCTCGGCTTCGGACTGGCACTGTTCGTGACCTGGGCCGCGTCCGCCGCCGCCGCCCCGCGGCTGCTCGCCGATCTGGCGGGCGAGGTGGACGCGGCGGCCGGCCGGGCCGTGCGGTGGGAGCGGACGGTCGCGCACGGCGGCCGGGCGCACCGGCTGTCGGTGACCGAGACCGAACGTCCCGGCGTTCGCGTCTCGGTGATGCGGATCACTCCGCTCGAGACGGCGTCGACCGGTCTCGATCCGCTCCCCGCGCCGCTGCGGCCGGCGATGGCGGTCGAACACGGGGACGGCGGGGACGCGGCGGCGGCCGGCGGCGTGGTCGTGGCCGAGGTCGCGGTCGGCTGGCCCTTCGAGGCGGTCCGCCGCCAGCGGGCGTGGCCCGGTGGGGCGGCGCCGGCCGATCCCGCCGCGGTGGTCGGGGCGGCGCCCCCGATCGATCCCGCCGGTGCCGGCCTGCCGGCGAACGCCGTCCTCCTCGCGGCCGTCGTCACCGCCGTGGCGTGGGCGCTGGCCGTGTGGATGCGCCGCTCGTGAAGGCGATGGGCGGGCCGTGCCTGCCCGCCGGCGTCGATCTCCCGCCGGCTCGCCGCCGCCGCCGCCGCCGCAACGGGAACGTTCCAGCCGGCACGGCCCCTGGGATCGCTCGCGACCGCCACCGATCTCCGCGTCCCGCGGTGCGTGAATCGGCGTCCCGCCGACGTGTTCCGGAGGGCTGAACGCGGCGCACGCACGGCGTCAGCCGAACGGTGACGCAGGCAACCACCTCGTCACGGAGCGCATGCAGGACGTGAGCCGCGCAACCGCCGGTCCGAGGTTCAATCCCTCCCGGGCCGGGGAGCCGCGAGGAACGCGGCCGTGCCGAGCCCCACGGAGAAGCCTCATGCGATCGTCCTTCAGCCGCCTCGCAGCCGCGGCCGCGGCCGCCGTCTCGGCCGCCCTCGCGATGCCCGCGGTGGCCCTCGCCGGCGACGGATCCGGCGTCGAGCCCGTCCGCTTCACCTCGTTCAATGCGTCGCTCAATCGCTCCGTCGAGGGCGGGCTCATCGCCAGCCTCTCCGACGGCGACGATCCGCAGGCCCGCGCGGTGGCCGAGATCATCCAGCGGCTCGATCCCGACGTCATCCTGATCAACGAGTTCGACTACGACGCCGCCGGCGAGGCAGTCGAGCTCCTGCAGCAGAACTACCTGAGCGTGTCGCAGAACGGTGCGCAGCCGATCGAGTTCCCGCACGTCTACCTCGCCCCCTCGAACACCGGCATCCCGTCGGGCCTCGACCTCGACAACGACGGCCGCACGGACGGGCCGGGCGACGCGTTCGGCTTCGGGTTCTTCCCCGGCCAGTTCGCGATGGTCCTGCTCTCGAAGCACCCGATCGACGTCGAGAACGTCCGCACCTTCCAGAGCTTCCGCTGGGCCGACATGCCGGGCGCCCTGCTCCCGGTCGATCCCGACACCAACGAGCCGTGGTACTCCCCGGAGGAGCTCGAGGTCGTCCGGCTCTCGAGCAAGAGCCACTGGGACGTCCCGATCCTCGTGCCGGGCGAGGACGGTCCGGTGACCGTCCACGTCCTCGCGGCCCACCCGACGCCGCCCGTCTTCGACGGTCCGGAGGATCGCAACGGCCGCCGCAACCACGACGAGATCCGCTTCTGGGCGGACTACGTCACGCCCGGAGCCGGCGGCTACATCCACGACGACGCGGGCGTCCGCGGGGGTCTGGATCCGGACGCGAAGTTCGTGATCATGGGCGACTACAACGCCGACCCGGTGGACGGCGACAGCGTCCCCGGCGCGATCCAGCAGATCATCGAGTCGCCCGAGCTCGTCGACCCGCGGCCGGCCAGCCTCGGCGGCATCGACGCCGCCCTCCGCCAGGACGGCCTCGACCTCGACCACCTCGGCTCGCCGTCGCTCGACACCGGGGACTTCAACCCCGCCGGCCCGGGCAACCTGCGGGTCGACTACGTCCTTCCCTCGAGCGACATGGGCGTCGCCGGCGCGTCGGTGTTCTGGCCGAGCGAGGGCGACGAGCTGTTCGGGCTCGTCGGCCCCGGCTTTCCGGCGGTGAGCTCCGACCACCGCCCGGTCTCGGTCGACGTGCTCGTCGACGGTCCCGCCCCGGCCCCGGCACCGTTCCCGACCTCGTACCGCCTCGAGCTCCTCGGCGAGGTCGCCATCCCCACCGGCGAGCTGTTCGAGGACACCGAGATCGGCGGCCTCTCCGGTCTCGTCTACGACCCGGCGATCGGGGCGTACCTCGCCCTCTCGGACGACCGCGGCGAGATCGACGATCCGCGGTTCTACGCCCTGACCATCGACCTGTCCGACGGCAGCCTGGACGAGGACGACGTGACGGTCCGCAACGTGCTCACGTTGCGGGACGTCGCGGGCGTGCCCTTCGCCGCCGGCGTGCTCGATCCCGAGGGCATCGCCCTCGCGTCGACCGGCGATCTCTTCGTCGCCTCCGAGGGCGACGCCAACGCCCTGATCCCGCCCTTCGTCGACCGGTTCACCGTCATCGGCCGGCAGCGGGACGCCCTGCCGATCCCGGCCGCGTACCTCCCGGCCCCGGACTTCGGCATCCGCAACAACCTCGCCTTCGAGAGCCTGACCGTCACCCCGGGCGAGGGCACGCTCTTCACCGCCACCGAGAACGCCCTGTTCCAGGACGGTCCGCCCGCGACGGTCGACGCCGGAAGTCCGGCCCGCATCCTCGCCTTCGACCTCGCGGCCGGCGACGTGGCGGCCGAGCACGTCTACGAGGTCGGCCCGGTCGTCGCCGCGAGCGTGCCGCCCGGCGAGTTCACCACCAACGGCCTCGTGGAGCTTCTCGCGGTGGGCGAGGACCGGCTGCTCGCGCTCGAGCGGTCGTTCTCGATCGGCGTGGGCTTCGACGCCTTCCTCTTCGAGGTCTCGACCGCCGGGGCGGACGACGTGGCCGGCGTGGAGTCGATCGAGGGCCTGGAGGTGACCCCGGTGAGCAAGCGGGAGGTCCTCGACCTCGGCGGGCTCGGCGTCCTGCTCGACAACGTCGAGGCGATGGCGCTCGGGCCGGTGCTGCCGGACGGTCGCCGCTCGCTGATCGTCGTGAGCGACAACAACTTCAGCCCGTTCCAGCGGACGCAGTTCCTCGCCTTCGCGATCGAGCCCTGCGTCGCGGATCTGGACGGCGATGGACTGGTGTCCTTCGGCGACCTTCTCGGCGTCCTGCAGGCCGTCGGGGCCGGCTCGGGCGACGCGGCGGCCGACGTCAACGGCGACGGCGCCTTCGACCTCGACGACATCCTGGCGGTGCTGGCCGGGTGGGGTGCCTGCGCGTGATCGCGGCCCGCGGCGCCCGCGCCCGTGCCGCCGACCGTTCGTCCGAGGGCCCCGGCCGCCGCGTGCGGCCGGGGCTCGTTCGCGTGGAGCACGACGGCCCCGGACGGCGGGCGCGGATCTCGGAACCGTCGCCGGACCGGGCGGCCACCGGCGTCGCGGGGACGCTGCGGCTCCGCGAGCCGGCGGGGCGGAGCAGGCACCAGGCGGCCGTGACCGGCGGCCGTGACCGGGGGCCATGACCGAGGGCTGCGACCGGGGGCCGTGACCGGGGGCCGTGGATCGACGCACGGCCGTGCTCGGCGGCCGGGGGCTCCGCGGGGCTGATCCGTCGGGGCCGCGGAGGGGTGCGGTTCCGCGGCGATGCTCCGAGGCGATTGCGCCGGCCGGCGGCGACCTCCGTGTTCAGGGGTACCGGGATCGCCATCCGCCGCCCCCACGGCCCGGAGTCCATCGCCATGTCGCAGCCCCGTCTGCCTCGCCTCGCTCCCATGATCGCCGCGGGCTCCCTCGCGATCGCCGCCGCCTCCGCGCTCGCCGGCCCGCCCAACCTGCTCGTCAACCCCGGGGCGGAGACCGGCGACACGAGCGGCTGGACGCTCGAGCCCGCGGGCGCCCCGATCGAGGCGGCGACGAGCGTCGACCAGACGACGGGCTTCGTCCTGCCGCTCGCGGGCGAGTGGCTGTTCAGCTTCGCGGGGGCCGCGCAGGACGGCACCATCTCCATGCGGCAGGGCGACGCCCTGCCGGCGGACGCCGGCCGCCTGCGGCTCACCGGCTCCTTCCAGACCGAGTTCGAGGACTTCGGCGAGGCCGTGCTCCGGCTCCGCGACGCCGACGGGCTCGTGCTGCGGGAGCGGTCGAGCGGCGAGCTCACCGGTGCCGAGCTCCGCTGGACCGGCTTCGAGGCCCGCGGCCGCGTGCCCGCCGCCGCGGCCGCGTGGGAGGTCGAGCTCCGCGGCACCCTCGCCGCCGGCACCTTCATCAACGTCTTCTGGGACGAGCTCGAGCTGGTCACCTGTCGCCTCGCGGACGTCGACTGCGACGGGACCGTCGACCTGGCCGACCTGCTGGCGGTGCTCTCGGCCTGGGGTTCCTGCGACGACTGCCCGGAGGACTTCGACGGCGACGGCGCGGTGACCCTCGACGAGGTGCTGGCGGTGCTCTCGGCCTGGGACTGAGCTCGCGGCCGCGTTCGGACCCCCGTGCGGCTCCCGGTCGGGGGGGTGGACCGGCGCCGCCGCCTCTCACGGCGCAGGAGTCGCCCTCGCGCCGTGTCACCCGCGCGCGGCCGGCCGGCGCCGGTCCGGGCGGGAGCGCATCCGCCAGGACCCGCCACGGCGGGGATCCGGCTGCGCCCGCCGGCTCCGCCTTTCGTGGACACGGACGGAGGCGGCCCGTCGGTCGCCCCGCCCGGAGTCCCGTCCCATGCCACGACCCGCCGTCCCCTCGTCCGCCGCCGTCCCCTCGTCCGCCGCCGGCCGTCGGATCGCCGCGATCGGCCTCGCCGCCGGCGTCCTGACGGGGCTCGTCCCCGCCGCCCCGGCCTCGGCCGACCTCGTCCAGAGCCTCTACCTGAACGACGAGGCGTTCCTCGTGCGCCTGACCGGCGTGCCCGACTTCGACCAGCGCCGGGCGGCCGAGAACGGGCTCGAGGGGCTGCCGAACGACGGGGCGATGTACTGCGCGCCCACCGCCGTCCTCAACCTCGGGGCCTACGCGGCGAACCACGGCTTCCCCGACCTGCTCGAGCCGCGGAACTGGCAGAGCCAGGCGAACCATCCGTTCGTCACCGACCTCCTGCAGGTCCTCGGGGTGATCGGCGGGACGGATCCCGAGGACGGTACCGGCGGAGACGGCCTGATCCTGCAGGCCGAGGCCCTCTTCGCCCTCTCGGGCGACTTCACGGTGACGGCCGACTACGCCAACCTCCTCTGGTCACCGAAGGTCTCCGACCTCGCCCAGGCGGTGGCCACCGGGGGGATCGTCTCGTTCTGCCACGGCTGGTACGCCGGTGACGGCGCCCTCGTCGTCCGGGGCGGCGGCCACTGCCTGACGCTCTCCCGCGCGACCGGAGGCACGACGAACGATCGCCTCTGGGCCCGCGACCCGGCCGACTCCGGGGCCGATGCGGTGCAGTCGACCTTCACCGACCGCGTGTACACCTGGGAGGACGCGATCTACGTCTCGAACGACGACGAGGACCCGTTCCTCCGCCGGATGAGCCGGATCTTCGCCGGGCCGGCCGACGGCGCGATCCGCCTGATCGACGGCGCGATCGTCGTCCGCCCCAAGCTCGGCCTGACCTTCCAGCCCGGCGTGGAGTTCCCGTCGGTGGTCTTCGCGACGCAGATCCACGCGGGGCTGCCGCTGCAGATCGACCTCGACCCGCCCCCGGGCGACGTCGCCGCGATCGTCGCCGGCCCCTCGATGAATCTCGCCTACGCGTCGATCCAGACCGCCACCGGCGGCTACGCCCTGCACTGCAGCGACCTGTTCGACCCCGAGTGGATCGAGCTGCCGGTGCCGCTGCCCGGCCCCGCCGACCTGATCGTCGCTCCCGACCGCTCGATCATGGCCCTCGGCTCGGGGCAGCTGCTCAAGGTGCTCATCGACGCGGAGGAGCCGGAGGTCCTCGCCTCCGTGCCCGCCCCCGCGGGGGCGTCGATGACCGTCGATCCCGTCACGCGGCGGGTCGTCGTGCTCGACCCGTCGGCCCGTCGGCTGATCCTGCTGTCGCAGACGCTCGAGGGGCCCGCGGACTTCGTGTCGATCCCGGGCGAGGGACCGTTCGTCCCCAACGCGCCGCTGGCGTGGGATCCGACGCGCGACGGTCTGTGGATCGTCGACGGCGACGAGCTGGTCCTCGTGCGGCTCGTGGTCGGCGCCCCGCCGCTCGTCTCGACGCCGTCGCTGCCGGGCACGGGCGAGCTCGCGGCGGTGCAGGTCGACGAGCGGGGGCACCTGCTGGTGGTGGACGAGGACGGGACGTGGAAGGAGTTCGCGGAGGCCGACGACGGGACGTGGGCGCCGGTCGAGGACGGCGCGTTCACCGGCCGGCCCGCCGACGCGCGATCGGTCGTCACGATGAGCCGCACCAACTTCGACCCCGCGATCCACGACGCCGAGTCGTGGCGGAACGTGCTGCCGGAGACCTTCGCCCCCGGCGTCCCGGACTGCCCGGCGGACCTGGACCTGGACGAGGTGGTGGAGTTCGACGACCTCGTCACGCTGCTCGGGACGTGGGGCCCGTGTCCGGACGGCCTCTTCTGCGACGCGGACCTCGACTACGACACCGTCGTCGGCTTCGGGGATCTGGTCGAGCTGCTCGCGGCGTGGGGCGACTGCGGATGACCCGCGCGGCCGCCGCGCGATCGGCCTGAGCCGGCGACCACCGGCACGCCCCCCGGCGAGGCTCCCACCCTCCCGGGGGGCGTGTCGTGCGCCCGGGGCGCGGGCGCTCCGTTCCCGCGGCCCGAGCCACCGGCGGACCGTGCGCGTCTTCTCGGACGGCGGGGCCGCGCCTCGGCGCCGCGTCGCTGCGCCTGACCCGAATCCCCGTCGTCCGCCCCGGGCCCGGCGTCCCGTCGGGGCCGTCGTCCCCTCAATCCCCGGCGCCGGCGCGTCGATCGCCTTCGGGATCCCGAGCTCCCGGAGGAACACCGCGCCATGCCGCCGACCACCCGCGTTCGCCGCTCCGCCGCCGCCGCCATCATCACCTCCGCCGCGGGCCTCGCCCTCGTCGCGCTCGGCGGCTGCGTCACCGACGACCTCGCCGCCACCGGTCGCCCCGCGCCCGGCAGCGGCCCCGACCGCGGCGCGGTCGCCGGCTCGACCATCTACGTCCTCGACGGGGACCGCGTCCGCGACCCGCGGATCGGCCGCGACGAGCCGGTGACGCTCGATCGCCTCCGCGGCCTCGCCCGCACCGGCGACGCCGACGCCCAGTTCGTCCTCGCGAGCCGCTTCGAGCGGGGCGACGGCGTGCCGCTGGATCCGGCCGAGGCGGCCCACTGGTACCGCCGCGCGGCCGAGCAGGGGCACCAGGACGCGGCGTGCAACCTCGGCTCGCTCTACCACCGCGGCGCGGGCGTGCGGCAGGACCCCGCCGAGGCCGCCCGCTGGTACCGCCGGGCCGCCGACCGCGGGCACGCGGCCGCGCAGAGCAACCTCGGCATGCTGCATCTTCGCGGGCACGGCGTGCCGCGCGACCCCGGGCGGGCCGCCGACCTGCTCCGCTCGGCCAGCCGGAAGGGCGACGCGAACGCCCAGTACCTCCTCGCCACCATGCACCACGAGGGCGTGGGCTTCGAGCGCGACGACGCGACCGCGCTGGCGTGGTACCGCCGCTCGGCCGAGCAGGGCAACCGCCTCGCGATGCACGCGACCGGCGTCATGCACGAGCAGGGCCTCGGCACCGAGCCGGACCTGCGGGAGGCGGTGGCGTGGTACCGCCGAGCCGCCAACGAGGGCCTCCCCCAGTCGCAGACGACGCTGGCCGCGATGTACGAGCGGGGTGCGGGCGTCGACCGCAGCGGGGCGCGGGCCGTCGCGTGGTACCGGCGGGCCGCCGATCAGGGCCACGCCCCGGCGATGAACAACCTCGGCCTGATGTACATGACCGGAGAGCTGGTCGCGACCGACCACCCCATGGCCCGGGCGCTCTTCCGCGAAGCGGCGGCCGAGGGGCTCGCGGAGGCGGAGTTCTCGCTCGGCTGGATGGCCCTCCGCGGCCTCGGCGGGCCCGAGGACGCGGCGGCGGCGGCGGACCACTTCATGACCGCGGCCGAGGCCGGGCTGGCGGTGGCGCAGGTCAACCTCGCGGCGCTGCTGCTCGAGGGCGAGGGCGTGCCCCGCGACACCGTCGCGGCCGCCGGCTGGCTGCGCCGGGCGGCGGAGCAGGGCGTGCCCGCGGCCCAGGCGAGCCTCGGCCTGATGCACCTGCAGGGCGTGGGCGTGCGACGGAGCGACGCCGAGGCGGCGCGGTGGACGAGCCTCGCGGCGGCCGCGGGCGACCCGATGGCCCAGTCGCGGCTCGGCCAGATGCACGAGCAGGGCCGCGGCGTGCCGCAGGACGACGTGACGGCGTACCTGTGGTACAGCCTCGCGGCCGAGCACGGCGACGACGCGTCGGCCGGACGCATGGGGCGGCTCGCCCGCCGGCTGAGCGCGGCCCAGATCGCGGAGGCGACGGTGCGGGCACGGGCCTTCGAGGCGGGGGCGACGATCCCGGCCACCGAGGCGTTCGCGGTGGCTCCGACGCGGCCCTGAGGGCCGATCGCGCGGACGCGGACGCGGGCGCGGGCGCGGGCGCGGGCGCGAGCGCGGGCGTGCGAACGCGGATCCGCGGGCGAGCACGCGGGGGCACGGGACGCCGCACCGTCGCCCGGCCACGGCGCTCGGCGACGCGGTCCTCGCCCGCCCGGCGCCGGCCGAGACGGACGACGCGCCCCGGTCGCGCCGCCCGTCCGACCGCCTCCTCCGGCGTCATCACGCGCGGCCGAGCCGGCCGAGCCGGCCGCGTCGGTCGCGTCGCCCGCGTCGGCCGCGGCGCGCGTTCACGCGCACGGTCCCCACGCCCCGAGTACCGCGACCACGTCGTCGAACCCGACGAGGCCGTCGCCGTTCACGTCCTCCGGCCCGGTCGTCGCGTTCCACGCCCCGAGCACCCGCACGAGGTCGGCGAAGCCGGTGCGGTCGTTGCGGTCGACGTCGGTCGGGCAGACCACCGGCACCGCCGCCTCGATCAGCGGCCGCAGGAACTGCAGGAACGCCCGCGTGGACGGGTTGTACGGCGGCAGGTCCGGGTCCGGATTCGGCCAGCGGTCCTGGTTCTCCGTGAACAGCACGCCCGCGAGACCGCGGTCGAGGTCGAGGAACGCGTTGGTGCCGAAGGCGCCGGCCGAGGTCGCCCAGCGGGCGGCCGGCTCGCCGGCGGCGACGTCGGGCACGATGCGGGCCGGGTCGATGAAGCAGCCGAAGCCGGTGCGGAACGCGGCGACGTCCGGGACGAAGGGGGCGTAGGTCGCGTAGGGGGAGCGCTCGATCGGCGTCTCGACGCCCGCGCGGTCCTCGAGCAGCAGCCGAATGGCCGCCGGCCGCACGATCTCGGTGCCGTCCACCGTTCCGCCCGAGCCCAGCATCACCAGGAACCGCTCGTAGTCCCGCATCGAGGTGCGGATCGAGCCGGCGACGTTCGGATTCGCGGTCGGCACGAGCTCCGGCGGCGTGAAGGCGTCCCAGTCGGTCGCGTCCATGCCGAGCGGGCCGAAGAGCACCGCCTCGGCGTGGCTCGTCCAGTCGGTGCCGAGGGCGGCGGCGACCGCGAGGCCCGCGGCCGACATCGCCTTGCCGTCGTAGCGGATCTGCCCGCCGGGATCGCCCTCGAGCTCGAGGGCCGAGATCGCGGCGACCGCCTGCTCGTGCGTGAGGAGCGGGTTGCGGTGCGGATTGGGCGCTCCCGCGGGCAGGGCGGAGAGGTGGGCGAAGGCCTGCCCGAGCGTGATCGTCTCCTTGTCGGGCGAGAACGGAGGGCCGAACGCCGGCACGTGCTCGGAGATCCGCGTCTCCGGCGTCAGCCCGGTCGACGGATCGACGATCGCGGCGGTGATCGCGAGGCCGCTGATCCACTTGGTGGACGAGGCGATCGGCAGCACGTCGTCGAACGCCAGGCCGTGGTACGTGCGGCGGAACACGACCGCGCCGTCCTCGACCAGGACGAGCCCGACGCCCTCCGGGAAGAAGCCGGGGTTGCCCGCCAGCCACGCGTCGACGGCGGCGAACCGCGGCTCGACCGGCAGGTCCTCGGCCGGGGCCGGGGTCGCGGGGGCGAGGATGGCGGCGGCGACGGCGAGGGCGGCGGCGACGCGGGCCGGGGCGGCGGGGGCGGCGGGGCCGGCGGCCCGGGTGGCGCGGGCCGGGGCGAGTGGCGCGAGCCGGTGGATGATCGGACGGCGGCGGTGGCGAATGGTCATGTCGTGCTCCGCGTGCGGGATGGACGGGTCCGGACCCGGGGAGCCGGCCGACGGCATCGGGCATGGCTGGCTGCGTCCGGGGTCGTGCGTCGATACGGCGTCGGGCCGCCGCGCATCCCCGCGGGCCCGGGAGCAGACGCATGGCGGACGCCGACGGTCGACACGGGACGGCCGGGACGGACGGGCCGCCGGCGGCCGAGGAGTCGGCCGCGGACGCACCGCCGACCACGGCCGGATCCCCGAGGTCCGACCGCGGGCCGGACGCGACCGGTGGCGCCGATGCCTCCCGCCCGACCGGCGGGCTGCTCTCGGGCCTCGCGTTCCTCCTCGCCGGCCTCGCCGCGATCTGGTTCCCCGGCGTGCAGGGGTTCACGCGGCAGGCCGAGCGGGCGACGTGGCCGCTCGTGGACGCCACCGTGGTGGAGTCGGAGGTCCGGCGGGAGCACGCGGAGTCGCCGTGGCGGCTGCGGGTCGTCCTCGAGGCCGAGGTCGACGGTCGGCCCGTCACCGTGACCGACTGGCCGCGGCAGGGCTCGAACCGGAGCGTCCGCCGGGCCGCCGAGGGCCCGTACGCGGTCGGATCGACGGTCACGATGCGGCGGGCTCCCGGGGACGAGCTCCGCCTCGTGCGGCCGCGCTCGCACCAGTACGGTCCGTTCGTCTTCACCGCCGCGGGCGCCGTGGTCGCGCTGCTCGGCGTCTCGATGATGCGGAGCGCACGCCGCAGCGGGGCCATCGATCGCGGGGCGCGACCCTCCGGCGCGGGATGAAGGCGCATTCACCCGCCGTTCAGGGCGGCGGTGGGTCGTCGTGCTTCCCTTCGGTCGTCTCGGGAGCATCGACTCCCGCGACCGGAAGGACGGTGACACCCGATGCCGAATCACGAGCATACGACGTCAGATCCGTCGGTGGACGAGTCCCGCTGCATCCACACCATCGAGCACGCGCATCACGTGGAGCATCAGGTGGTCGGCCCCACCGAGGTGCCGGTGCTCGTCGAGTTCATCCGAGCGAACCACACGCGGTGGGGCAGCCGGCCGCTGTTGTTCGACTTCGGCGAGGCGCACCTCGGCGAGACGGACTACGCCCACTGGATGGACGCCCGCGACGACCTGCTGGGCATCGCCCACCGACGCGGCGGCGGACGCACCGCACTCGTCAGTCGCGAGCCGCTGCACGAAGGTATCCTCACGGTGTTCGCGCATGCGGCGCGTCGGGCGGACTGTCCGGAGCACATCCGCGTGTTCTCGTCGCCGGTGGCGGCGACGCGGTGGCTCTCGAGCGACTCGTCGTCGGACCACTGAGTCACGGCCGGCCGCCGAGCCTCCGCGACCGGTCGTGCCACGGCCGCCCGAACCCACCCGGCGTCAGAGGGCGACCGAGTCCGACGCCCACCCCAGCAAGGATCCCGCCATGTCCGATCACGTCTACAAGGTCGTCGAGCTCACCGGATCGTCGACGACGAGCAGCGACGACGCCATCCGCACCGCCATCGCCCGCGCGAGCAAGACGCTCACGAACCTGCGGTGGTTCGAGGTCGTCGAGTCCCGCGGCCACATCGAGGACGGGGCGATCGCCCACTGGCAGGTGACGGTCAAGGTCGGCTTCACGCTCGAGGACTGAGCCGCGGCGGACGGCACGCCGCGGCCGGCGGACGAGGGCACTCCGGCCCGGGCGGCGGGGCTCGGCGCTCCGGACCCCGGTTCACGGCGAACATCGGACGCACACCGTGCGCGAACATCGCCGACGTACGCTCCGCGCCGCCCGGAGCGCGTCCCGTGCCGCTCGACCGACGTCCGGTCGCACCGTGCGGGGGATCGCGCCCGGCCGCCGGAGACTCGCCATGGCCGTCCGTCGCCCTCGGCCCGAGCGGGACGTCGTGAAGGACTACCCCCGCCGGCAGTTCATCGCCACGCTGCGCCGACTCGCCGACTGTCTCGAGCGAGACGAGCGGTTCCGCATCCAGGTGGCCGGCGAGCGGGTCAGCGTCCCGCCGCACGCCACCGTCAACGTCGAGCACGAACGCGGCGATGGCAGCGAGGAAATCGAGCTCCAGCTCGTCTGGGCGCTCGACGACTGAGTCTCGGGACCGGTCCCGCCGTCGACGACCCGGTCCCCCGGTCCCCCGGTCCCCCGGTCCCCCGGTCCCCCGGTCC
>CAYLNM010000027.1:0-35376 GCA_964385045.1 uncultured Isosphaeraceae bacterium | reverse complement strand
GGCGGCGGCGGCGGCGGCCGTCGCGTCCACCCGCGGCGCAGTTGCGCGGCGGACCTCGGCGTGATCGAAGCGGGGGGCGAACGGTCGACGCATGGGAGGCACTCCTCGGGCTCCGGGGCCGCGGGCCGCGGGCCGCGCGCCACGGGTCGCGGGCCGCGGGCCGCGCGCCACGGGCCGCGGGCCGCGGCCCACAGGCCCTGGGCCGTAGGCGGCCGACGGCGGGGTGGACGGCCCGATCCGCGGGCGGGGACCGCGATCGTACGGAGGCTTCGCGCACGCGGATCGCCTGCCACCGTGGCATCCCCTCCCCCGCCCGCCCGCCGCCGGCCTCGGCACGCCCGCCCGCTGGTGCCTTCACCGGCCCCCGAACGGGCATTCGGTCCCCTGCCCCCGGTGGCACGGTCGTTGCGAGACTGTCCCGCGGCGTGGGGGCACGCCCGGCGGCCGACGGCTCGGCCCGCCGGATCCCCGCATCGCCCTGGTCGCGGGTCCGACGTCCGGTCCCGTCACCGCCGCACCCGGGGCACCGACGCCCCGGGACGGGAATCGACCGAGCCGACGGGAGGCCGTCATGCAGATGGATCGCTTCACCACCCTCGCCCAGCAGGCGCTGGCCACGGCGCAGTCCACCGCGACCAGCCGGTCGCACGGCGCGCTGGAGCCGGTGCACGTGCTCGCCGCGATCGTCGAGGACCCCAACGGCATCGGCCGCTCGATCGTCCAGCGGGCGGGAGCGCGGGGCGACCTCGTGCACGAGCTCGCCGAGCGTCGCCTCGACCAGCTCCCGCAGCGTTCCGGCGGCGGGCAGCCGGCCACCACGCCCAGGCTCATGGAGGTGCTGCAGCGGGCCGAGCAGGAGGCGAAGGAGCTGGGCGACGGCGTCATCTCGACCGAGCACCTGCTGCTCGCCCTCGCGGAGGTCTCCTCCGACGCCCGCACCGCGCTCGAGTCGCTCGAGCTGAACCGCCGCACCCTCCTCGACGCGGTGAAGGCGATCCGCGACGCCAGCGGCGTGAAGACGATCCACGACGCCGAGGCCGAGGGCAGCTTCGAGGCGCTGAAGAAGTACTCGATCGACCTCAACGAGCGGGCCGAGCAGGGCAAGCTCGACCCGGTCATCGGCCGCGACGAGGAGATCCGCCGCTGCATGCAGGTCCTCACGCGGCGGACCAAGAACAACCCGGTGCTCATCGGCGAGCCCGGCGTGGGCAAGACCGCGATCGCCGAGGGCCTCGCCCTTCGCATCGTCAACGGGGACTGCCCCTCGTCCATGCGGGACGCCCGGATCGTCGCCCTCGACGTCGGGGCCCTGCTCGCCGGGGCCAAGTACCGCGGCGAGTTCGAGGAGCGGCTGAAGGCCGTCCTCCGCGAGGTGACCGCGGCCGAGGGCCGGATCATCCTCTTCATCGACGAGCTGCACACCATCGTCGGGGCCGGCGCCGCCGAGGGCGCGGTCAGCGCGGGGAACCTCCTCAAGCCCGCCCTCGCCCGCGGCGAGCTGCGGACGATCGGGGCGACCACGCTCGACGAGTACCGCGAGCACATCGAGAAGGACCCCGCGTTCGAGCGGCGCTTCGCCCCCGTCTTCGTGGGCGAGCCGTCGGTCGAGGAGACGGTCGCGATCCTCCGCGGGCTCAAGCCGCGCTACGAGGCCCACCACGGCGTGCGGATCCAGGACGGGGCGCTGCTGACCGCGGCCAGCCTCGGCCACCGCTACATCACCGACCGCTACCTGCCCGACAAGGCGATCGACCTGCTCGACGAGGCGGCGAGCCGCCTGCGGCTCGAGAACGACTCGATGCCGGCCGAGATCGACGAGCTCCGCCGCCAGCTCATGCGGCTGGAGATCGAGCGCGAGGCGATCAAGCTCGAGACCGGCCCGGACGCCGAGAACCGGCTGAAGAAGGTCGAGGACGAGATCGCGGGGCTCGAGGAGCGGAACCGCCAGCTCTCGGCCCAGTGGGACGTGGAGAAGGGCGAGCTCGACGCGATCAAGGAGGTCAAGGAGCAGATCGACGCCCGACAGGTCGAGCTCGAGCAGGCCCAGCGGGCCGGCGACCTCGAGCGGGCCGCCCGCATCCAGTACGGCGAGATCCGCGAGCTCGAGCAGCGGCTCGAGCAGGCCGAGCGCACGCTCGAGGCCCGCCGCGAGGGCGGCGAGACCCTCGTGCGCGAGGAGGTCGACGGCGATCTCATCGCCGAGATCGTCGCCCGCTGGACCGGCATCCCGGTCGCGCGGCTGGTCGAGGGCGAGCGCGAGAAGCTCCTGCACCTCGAGGACACCCTCCGCGAGCGCGTGGTCGGCCAGGCCGACGCGGTGCGGGCGGTGGCCGACGCCGTCCGCCGCTCGCGGGCCGGCCTCGGCGACCCGAACCGGCCGATCGGCTCGTTCCTCTTCGTCGGTCCGACCGGCGTGGGCAAGACCGAGCTCTGCAAGGCGCTGGCCGAGCAGCTCTTCGACTCCGACGAGGCGATGGTCCGCATCGACATGTCGGAGTACATGGAGCAGCACGCGGTGGCCCGCCTGATCGGCGCCCCGCCCGGCTACGTGGGCTACGAGGAGGGCGGCCGCCTCACCGAGGCCGTCCGCCGCCGGCCCTACTGCGTGATCCTGTTCGACGAGATGGAGAAGGCGCACCCCGACGTCTCGAACATCCTGCTGCAGGTGCTCGACGACGGGCGGCTCACCGACGGCCACGGCCGCACGGTGGACTTCCGCAACACCATCGTCGTCATGACGAGCAACATCGGCTCGCAGGCGATCCTCGACATGACCGCCTCGGGGGCCCTCGACGTCGAGATCGAGGCTCACGTGAAGGACCTGCTGAAGAAGAGCCTGCGGCCGGAGCTGCTCAACCGCATCGACGAGGTGATCACCTTCCATCAGCTCGGCAAGAACGAGCTGGCCACGATCGTTCGGCTCCAGGCGGACCTGCTCCGCCGGCGCCTGGCCGATCGCGGGATCGGCCTGGAGATCACGGACGCGGCCGCCCTCGCCCTCGGCGAGCTGGGTCACGATCCGCAGTTCGGCGCCCGCCCCCTGAAGCGGGTGATCCAGCAGCGGATCGAGAACGTCCTCGCCACCCGCATCCTCGGGGGCGAGTTCGGACCGGGCGACCTGGTGAAGGTCGACCACGAGGGCCAGAGCTTCGTGTTCGACCGGATCGAGGGCGGACACGATGACGGCGACGGCGACGCGGATGCGCCCGGCCCGTCGAACGCGGCGGAAGGCGCGGCCCGCTGACGGGGTCCGCATCCCGCCAACGACATCAGCCTCCTCCTCACCTGGGGCCCGGTTCGCGCAGGCGGCCGGGCCCCGGGTCTGCGCGGAGTGGACCGGCGAGCCACGGACCGCGGGCCGTCGGGACTCAGGCGGCGATGGCGATCTCCCGTCGATTGGCCCGCTGCGCCCGCCGGATCGCGACGCGGCCGGTCAGCTGCAGGTTGGCGAGGGCGTTTCGCACCTGCGAGCGGGAGCCGCCGGCGAGCTCGGCGAGTCGCACCTCGCTCGCGCCGGCGCCGGCATCGTGACGCAGGGCCGCCATGATCGACGCTCGAAGGTCGCCACGGAAGTCGGCCCGCGTGCGGAGCGGCGGGTGGCGGGCCATGATCCAGGCGGCCGGGCGAATCACGTCCGACTTCAGCTCGATCGGCTGCGCCCACAGACCCCACGCACGTGAGAGGTCGGCGGTCCGACTCCGGGCGATCTCCGTCATGCCCTCGCTGCGGCGGAAGGCCTCGAAGAGCGGACGCGGAGGCGAGGCCGCGGGAAGCCGGGCGACGACGGAGGTGAAGGCCCGCGGGTGGGTGCCCTGCTGCGCGACGTCGAGCAGAAGCCCGAGCACGGGCCGATGCTCCACTTCGAGCTCGTCGGCGACCAGCCGCGTCAGCCGGTGCCGCGCGACCGTGTCGTGGAGCTGGTGCAGCCACGTCGCGGCCACCACGAACAGCCTCGCCATCGCCGGGGCCTCCCGTGCGGTGTCGAGGAGCAGCCGCTCGAGATCGACGTCGGCCGGTGCCGTCGGCTCCACGTCGAATCCCGCCCCGAGGCTCGACCACGTCCCGAGCACGCGCGCCATCCGGTCACTCATGGTCGTGGACCTCCAACGCGTCGAGCAACGAGCGGGCCCGCTCGACCTGCCTCGCGGGCGTGCCGCCGGCGGCGAGCTCGTCGAGATAGTCGGTCACGAACGCCACGTCGTCCTCGCGCACCCGCATCGCCGCGAGGTCCTCGACGTCCTGATCACGTCCCGCGAGCACCTTCATCGCGAGGAGATCGGGCCGACTCGCCGCGAAGACGCGGAGTCGACCCGACGAGCAGACCGGAACCTTCCGCTGTTCCCAGCCGCGCGGGAGCGCATCGATGCGGATGCGCACGTCGCTGTTCAGCCAGCGCGGCGGCAGGTCCATCTCGTCCGCCACCGCGGCGGCCGCCGCCTCGACGGCGACCAGCGCGTCTTCCGGGACGGCCACCATCACGTGGCAGTCGCTGGTGGTCCGATCGCGTCGAAGGACGCCCGTGACCATCCCCGCGGCTCCTCCGACGAGCAGGATCTCGACGTCCGCGTGGAACTCCAGCCGTTCGCCGACTCGGTGAAGGGCTCGTTCGACCGTCGACGTGCTCATCCGCGTGCCCATGACATCCCCCGGTGTACGATCATATCGAACACTACTGACCGTGGAACCGATCCCGCGGCCCAACAGCCGCCCCTGTTCCAAACAGAGACCGACCGAAGGCCGGGAGCCACGGGCCCGCCCCGACGATCTGCCGGCGATCCCGGCCCCACGACCATCGCTGCGAGCCAGGCCGCCACGGCCAGCGCGATCGTCGCCGCACGTTCTCCCGCCGCACCCGGCCGGCGCGCGCGGCGACGCCGGTCTGCCCGCCCCCCCGAGCAGGTCGTCGCCGCACCGATCTCCGAGTTCGCAGGCGTCCGGCCACGGCGGATCGCGAACCGGGCCCCGTCAGTCGTCGCCGCGGCCGCCGCGCGGCGGAGGCCGGGCATTGGTCACGGGACCGGACGGCGGGACCATGGCCGGCCCGTCACGCGTGCGCGGTCAGCGTCTCGATCTTCTCGATCAGGGCGTGCAGCCCGTTCTTCCGCGTCGGGCTGAGGTGCTCGTCGAGCCCGAGCCGGGCCACCACGTCGCGGGCGTCGATCGCCCGGGCCTCCTCCGGCGTCAGGCCGTCGAAGAGGGCGATCATCACCGCGATCAGGCCGTTGACCATCGCCGCGTCGCTCTCGGCCCGCACGCTCAGCCGCGGGGTGCCGGACGCGTCGGGCTCCACGTCGACGAGCAGGTGCACGGTGCTCTGGCAGCCGTGCACGCGGTTGGGGTCGATCTTCGCGTCCTCGGGGAACGCGGGGCGACGCTTCGCGAGGTCGAGCAGGTACGCGAACCGCTCGTCCCACTCCTCGAGGAGCCCGAAGGCGTCCTCGATCTCGTCGATCGTCGGCAGTCCGCCGGTGGCCGTTCCGCTCACGCCAGCATTCCTCGTGCGTGCTCGAGGGCCTCGACCAGGACGTCGAGCTCCTCGCGGGTGGTGTAGAGACCGCACGACGCCCGCGTGGTCGCCGCGACCCCGAACCGCTTCATCAGCGGCTCGGTGCAGTGGTGCCCGGTCCGGACCGCCACGCCCCGTCGGTCGAGCAGCATCCCGACGTCGTAGGCGTGGCCCCACTCGAGCACGAACGAGAACACCGGGAGCTTGCCCGGGGCGGTGCCAATCGCCCGCAGGCCCTCCACCTCCGCGAGCCGGGCCTGCCCGTGGGCGGCGAGGTCCTGCTCGTGGGCGTGGATGCCGGCCCGGTCCTGGGCCATCAGCCACTCGAGGGCCGCCCCGAGGCCGATCGCCCCGGTGATGTTGGGCGTGCCCGCCTCGAAGCGGGCGGGTGCCTTCGCGAACGTCGTGCCGTCGAACGACACCGAGTCGATCATCTCGCCGCCGCCGCGGTAGGGCGGCATCGCGTCGAGCCGGTCGGGATCGGCGATCAGGACGCCGATGCCGGTCGGGCCGTAGACCTTGTGGCCGGTGAAGCCGAGGAAGTCGCAGCCGATCCGCTGGACGTCCAGCACCATCGAGCTGGCGGCCTGAGCCGCGTCCACGACGGTGACCGCCCCGACCTCCTTCGCCAGCGCCACCGCCCGCTCGATCGGGTTCACGGTGCCGAGGGCGTTGCTAATCGCGACGATCGAGACGAGCTTCACCCGCTCGTCGAGCAGTCCGGCGTAGGCCTCCATGTCGAGCGAGCCGTCGTCGAGCACCGGGGCGACCACGATCTCGGCCCCCGTCCGCTCGGCCGCGAGCTGCCACGGGACGATGTTCGAGTGGTGCTCCATGTGGGTGAGCACGATGCGGTCGCCGGGCTTCAGGGTGCTCTCGGCCCACGCACGGGCGACGAGGTTGAGCGAGTCGGTCACCCCGCTGGTGAACACCACCCCCCGCTCGCTCGGCGCGTTGACGAACCGCGCGACCGTCTTCCGGGCCTGCTCGAAGGCCGCGGTCGACTCCTCGCTCAGTCGGTGGAGGCCGCGGTGCACGTTGGCGTTGTGGAGGCGGTAGTGCTCGTCGATCGCCCGGATCACGGCCTCGGGCTTCTGCTTGGTGGCCGCGTTGTCGAGGTACACCAGCGGCGTGCCGTGCACCTCGCGGGCGAGGATCGGGAACTCGCGGCGGATGGCGTCGACGTCGAAGGGCCGCGGGGCCCCGGTCGCGCCGGTCTGCACGGTGGTCTCGACGGTGCTCATTGCGGAATCGTAGGGACGCCGCGGGCCCGCTTCATCCACGAATCGTCCACCAATCGCCCGGACCGCGCGGGGGTCGAACCCGGACACGCTCCGAGCAGCGAGCGCGCCCGCTCCGCCGCCGTCAGCACGCTGTCAGCGGCGCCGGAGCGCCGGACGGGGACGCATCGCATGATCCGTGCGTCGCGGGCGTCGCCCGCCGGCCGCGAGCGTTCCGGGGCTCGCCGCCGGCGGCGACCACGCGACGCGGCGGCGACCGATCCGTGCCCTTCCGGGACGGGCCCGCTCCATCCTTCGGGGGAGCGGGTCCGGGGTCCGGCCGCCGCCCTCCGCTTCCGGACCGCGGCCGCGCCTGCCTCGCGCCGGCCGCCGGCGTCCCGGGGCCTGCGGGCTCCGGGACGCCCCGGGGAGGCGCGACCGGTCGCGGACCGCGTCGCGGGGGCATCTCGTCGCCCGGCGACGCCGCACGGGGCGCCCCCCGGCTCAGTCGCCCGCCGCATCCTCCTCCGCCCCCTCCCGCACCTCGCGGCCGGGCAGCGGCAGGGCGTGGGCGAGCTCCATCGTCCGCTCGTAGGCGGCGAGGACCTGCGGCATCGAGTCGCCGCCGAAGCGCTCGAGGAACGCCCGCGCGACCTCGAAGCCGACGATCGACTCCATCACCACGCTCGCCGCCGGCAGGGCGCAGACGTCCGATCGCTCGTAGTCGCTCCGCTCGGACCGCTTCGTCTCGAGGTTGACGCTCGGCAGGCCGCGGAGCAGCGTCGAGATCGGCTTCATGGTGCCCGTGACGACGATGGGCATGCCGTTGGTCATGCCACCCTCGATGCCGCCGGCGTTGTTGGTCTCGCGCACGAAGCCGAGGTGGGGCTCCCCCGCCCGCGCCGGGTCGTGGGCGATGGGGTCGTGCACCCGCGAGCCCGGCCGCTCGCCGCACGCCCGGCCGAGGCCGATCTCCACCGCCTTGAACGCCTGGATGCCCATCACGGCGGCCGCGATCCGCGAGTCGAGCCGCGCGTCCCACTGGACGCACGAGCCGAGGCCGATCGGGCAGCCGAGGACGTGCACCTCGGCGAAGCCGCCCACCGTGTCCTTGTCGATCTTGGCCTGCCGGATCCGCTCGATCATCGCCGCGGCCGCCGCCTCGTCCGGGCACGCGACCTCGGACACGTCCCGGGCCGCCCGCAGCGGGCCCAGGGCCGCGGGGTCGGCCGGCACCGCCACGTCCGCCCGCACGTCGAGCATCCCCCGCACGAATCCGAAGAGCTCGATGCCCACCGCCCGCAGCAGGCAGCGGGCCACGCCGCCGGCGGCGACGCGGGCCGCGGTCTCCCGCGCACTGGCTCGCTCGAGGGTCTCCCGGCAGTCGGTGGTCAGCCACTTGACCGATCCCGCGAGGTCCGCGTGACCGGGGCGGGGGCGATGGACCGGGGGCGTCCGCTCGAGGTCGTCGAGCCGGCTGTCGCGGTTGGCCACCTGCATGATGATCGGACCGCCCGTGGTGCGGCCCCGCCGCACGCCGGCAAGGAAGGTCGCCGCGTCGGTCTCGATCTTCTGGCGGCCGCCGCGGCCGTAGCCGCCCTGCCGCCGGCGGAGCTCGGCGTCGATGAGCTCGAGGTCGAGCTCGAGGCCTGCGGGCACGCCCTCGATCAGCGTGGTGAGCGCCGGACCGTGCGACTCGCCGGCGGTCCGGTAGGTGAGCTGGGTCATGCGGCGATGCTAGCGGCGGCCCGGCTGTGCGGCCGGGGGAACGGCCGCCGAAGGACGGCGCCGGCGGGGCGCTCACGCCGGCCGTCCCGCGGGCCGACCGGTCCCGGGGGCGGGCCGCGCGAACCTCCGGACGGGTTGCGCGGCATTCGGCCCCGGGGCCCGAGCGAGGATCCGGCGGTGGACGCGACCCGACGACTGGTGCTGCTCGTGGACGACGACCCCGCAAGCCGGCGGGTGATGGAGGCGATGCTCGCCGACCTCGCCGAGGTGGCGCACGCCGCCGACGGGAGCGAGGCCCGCCGCCTCGCCCACGAGCTCCGCCCCGCCCTCGTCCTGCTCGACCTCGACCTCGGGGCCGCGGGGGACGACCGGGCCGGCCTCGAGGTCTGCCGCGCGCTCAAGGCCCTGCCGATCGAGCCGCCGCTGCACGTGATGCTCGTCAGCGGCACCGGCGACGCCGAGACGCGGCTCGCGGGCTACGACGCGGGGGCGGACGACTTCCTCGCCAAGCCCTTCGACCGCCGCGAGCTCGCGGCGAAGGCGGCGGTGCACCTGCGGCACCACGAGGCGGTGGCCGCCTTCCAGCGGATGCAGGCGGCCACCGAGTCCGCGGCGGGCCGCCTGAGCGGCATCGTGGAGGAGCAGGCCCGCGGGATCATCGTCGCCCGCACCATGACCGCCCGCGCCCTCGCCGCCCTCGCCGAGAATCGCGACGCCGACACCGGCGACCACCTCGACCGGATGCGGGACTACGCCGTCGCCCTCGCCGAGGAGCTCCGCCGCGAGGGGCCGTACGCCGGCGCCATCGACGGCCGGTTCATCGAGCAGCTGCACCACGCGGCACCGCTGCACGACATCGGCAAGGTGGCGATTCCCGACGCCATCCTCCTGAAGCCCGGCCGGCTGACGGCGGAGGAATTCACGGTGATGCAGACGCACACCGCGGCCGGGGCCCGCGTCCTCGAGGCGATCCGCAGCCTCGAGTGCGACGGCGGGATCGCGGACGAGGCGAGCTTCATGCCGATGGCGGTCGAGATCGCCCGCAGCCATCACGAGCGCTGGGACGGGACCGGCTATCCCGACCGTCTCGCGGGCGAGGCGATCCCGCTCGCGGCCCGCATCACTGCCGCCGCCGACGTCCTCGACGCACTCGCCTCGGCCCGGGTCTACAAGCCCGCGATGCCCTTCGAGCAGGTCCGCGGCGTGATCCTCGAGGCGCGGGGCTCGCACTTCGACCCCGTGGTGGCCGACGCCCTGGACCGCGCCTGGCCGCGGCTGCGTGCGATCCGGGAGCGGTTCGGCGATGCCGAGCGGGATGCGGCGGCCGGCACCGCGCCGGGGCCCGCCGCCGCGCCGAAGCCCGCCCACGCGCCCGAGCCGGCCGAGGTCTCGCCCGCCCGGGCCGCCTGAGACGACGCCCGGGGAGTCCGCGGTCGTCGCGGCCCGTACCATCGCGGCGATGCACGAACTGACCCCGCGCGAGATCGTCGCCGCCCTCGACCGGCACATCATCGGACAGCAGGCCGCCAAGCGGGCGGTCGCGGTCGCGGTCCGCAATCGCTGGCGCCGCCGCCAGCTGCCGGAGGACCTCGCCCGCGAGATCCCGCCCCGCAACATCGTGATGGTGGGGCCCACCGGCGTCGGCAAGACCGAGATCGCCCGCCGGCTCGCGAGCCTCGTCGGGGCGCCGTTCATCAAGGTCGAGGCGACCAAGTACACCGAGGTCGGCTACCACGGGCGTGACGTCGAGTCGATGATCCGCGACCTGCTCGAGGGCGCAATCAAGATGGTGCGGGACGAGCACGCGGCCCGCGTGCGGGAGCGGGCCGAGGCCGCCGTCGAGGAACGGCTGATCGCGATGCTGCTCGGCGAGCCCGATCCCGAACAGCGCGAGCCGCCGTGGATGACGAACGCGCGGGCGGCGAGGGCGGGGGCGGCCGCGGGCGCCGGGGGCGCCGGGGGCGACCAGGGCGCCGAGACGAAGGCTCCCGGCTCCGCCGAGCTCCCGGCCGACGAGGCGGACGACGACGCCCACGCCCGGGTCCGCCGCCGCATGCGCGAGAAGCTCGCCGAGGGCTTCTTCGACGACCGCGAGATCGAGGTCACGGTGCAGGAGAAGCAGGGCCGCGGGCTGCAGGCCATGATGGGCCCGGAGCAGTTCGACCCCGGCCTCGGCCAGATGCTCGAGGGCCTGCTCCCGACCCGCGAGCGCCGGCGGAAGGTCACCGTCTCGCGGGCCCGGGCGATCCTGCTCGAGGAGGAGACCGCGCGGCTCGTCGACGACGAGAAGATCGTCGAGCAGGCGATCGAGCGGACCGAGCAGACCGGGATCGTCTTCCTCGACGAGATCGACAAGATCGCGGCGAAGGATGGCCGCTCCGCCGACGTCTCGCGCGAGGGCGTGCAGCGCGACCTGCTGCCGATCGTCGAGGGCTCCTCGGTCACCACCCGGCACGGCGTGGTGCGCACCGACCAGATCCTCTTCGTGGCCGCGGGAGCCTTCCACGTGGCGTCGGTGAGCGACCTGATGCCGGAGCTGCAGGGCCGGTTCCCGATCCGCGTGGAGCTCGAGGCGCTGACCCGCGACGACTTCCGCCGCATCCTCGTCGAGCCCGACGCGGCCCTGACCACGCAGCAGGCCGAGCTGCTCGGCACGGAGGGACTCACGGTCAGCTTCGACGACGGGGCGGTCGACGCGATGGCCGACCTCGCGGCCGAGGCCAACGCCCGGATGGAGAACATCGGGGCGCGACGGCTCATGACGATCATGGAGCAGGTCTTCGAGGAGCTGGCCTTCGACGCCCCGGATCGCGCGAAGGGGGGCGAGACCGAGGTGCGGGTGACCGCGGAGTTCGTGCGGGAGCGGCTCGCGGGCGTGATCGGTGACGAGGACCTGTCCCGCTTCGTGCTCTGAGGCACGGGACGTGCGGCAAGGGGGACGAGCGACCGCGCGAGCCGGCGGCGGACGTCGAACGCTCGGGCGACGAGCCGCAGGAACTTTCGCCGTCCGGGGACGGAATCCGGTGAGCCGCTGCTACGGTGGCCTCGACGCCGACGGGCGGGGTCCCGGGGGGCCCGCGGCGTCCGGAGGAGACATGCCATGCGCAGCCGTGATTCGTTCGTGACCTCGTCGTGCCCGTGCCCCGTCCGGGGACGCACGCGAGCCGTCCTCGCCGTTCCCGTGGCCGTCGTCGCCGCCGCCGCCCTCGCGGGTGACTGCGGGACCACGCCGATCGTGCCGTTCCTGCTCGAAGGCCAGGAGGCCTCCGGCAGCGGGGCCCAGTTCCAGACCTTCGACCGCCCCAACATGGGCGAGGGCGGGCACGTCGCCTTCGGCGGCGACACCGACGGCCCGAGCGACGCCGACGACGTCGTCTACGTGGACGACCGGCTGGTGGCCCGCCAGGGCGACCCGGCAGGCATCCCGGGCCTGCCGGGGGCCGTCTTCGGCGGCTTCGAGTTCTTCGAGACCGGCCATCAGGTCAACGCGGCGGGCGAGGTCGCGTTCGTCGCCACCCTGTCGAACGTGCCGAGCGACCAGAACCGCGCCGTCTTCCTCGAGCAGGCGCCGGTGGCGGTGGAGGGCCAGGCGCTCGAGGGGATCCCCGACCGCCTGCTCGCCGACGTGGGATTCGTCGGCCTGACGAACGACGGACGCGTCGGCTTCCTCGTCGATCTCGACGGCGACTCGGGCGACGACTCGATCATCGTCCTCGGCGGCGAGGTGATCCTGCGGGAGGGCGATCCCGCTCCGCTGCTCGAGGGCGTGACGTTCGACGGCAACTTCGACGAGCTCCAGTGGAACGGCGACGGTGACCTGATCTTCGAGGGCAACACGTCGCTGCCGAGCGCGCAGGACGCGACGATCTACCGGCGGCTCGTGGACGGCGACGCGGTGTCGTTCGACATCGTGGCCCAGGAGGGCCAGGCGGTGCAGGCCAGCGGCGGCGCCGACGTGCTCGAGCTGATCCTGCAGACGTCGCTCGCCGAGAACGGCGACTGGGCCCTGCGCGGCAATCTCGGCATCGCTCCGAGCGACTCGGACGCGATCATCCTCACCGGCAGCGGCTTCCAGGCCCAGCAGGGCGATCCGATCCCGGAGCTGCCCGGCGCAGTGCTCGGCAACTTCAACGGCATCGACGTCAATTCGAACGGCGACGTCCTCTACCTCGCCGACATCGAGGGCACCGCCCCGCCCGCGGTTGACGAGGGGCTGTTCCTCAACGGCTGCCTGCTGATCACCGACGGCGTGTCGATCGAGGGCCTGCCCGACGGCGCGGTGCTCACCGACATCGGCTTCGAGGACGCGTGGATCAACGATGCCGGCCAGATCGTCTTCGCCGCAAGCTACACCGGCGGCGACGGGCTCTTCCGGCTCGACGCCGTCGGTCCGGTGCCCTGCACCGGCGACCTCGACGGCGATGGTGCCGTGGCCTTCCCCGACCTCGCCACGCTGCTCTCGGCGTGGGGCGCCTGCGGGTCCGGCCCGTGCCCGGCCGACCTCGACGGGGACGGCGCGGTGGCGTTCCCCGACCTCACCGCCCTGCTGTCGGCGTGGGGCCCCTGCCCGTGATCGCAGGCTGAGCTGCCCCGGGGGCGGCGGGGAATCTGCGGGCAGCGGGGCGCCGGCGATCCGCCGCAGGCCCCGGGCGGCGACTCAGCCGCCCGGGGTCCGCGGCCGGATCGCCGCCAGCGCCTCGGGTGGCAGCGGGCGGCCGGTCCAGCGCTCGAATTGCCGGGCGGCCTGGCGCTCGAACATCGCGTCGCCGGTCACGACCGTGGTCCCGGCGGCGCGGGCGCGCCGGACCAGCGGCGTCTCGAGCGGGGCGTAGACGGTCTCGAGCAGCATGTGCTCCGGGCCGAGGGCGACGCTCGGCGGCAGCGGATCGCCGTCCGGGTCGGGGCCGCCGGCCATGCCCACCGGCGTGGCCTGCACGAATCCGTCGAAGCAGCCGCAGTCGAGGGCGTCCGGCCGACCGGCGACGACGTGCAGCGTGCCACCCTCGCCGCCGGGGCGGTCGCGTCCGTGCAGGTCGCGGCACAGCGCCTCGACCCGCTCCGGCGTGCGGCCGAAGACGACGACGGTCGCGCCCGCCGCCCCGAGGCCCGCGGCCGCGGCCCGGGCCGCGCCGCCCGCCCCGAGGATCGCGAACCGGCGTCCGCGCACCGCGGCCGCGCCGCCGAGCGCGTCCAGCACCGCCGGAGCGTCGGTGTTGCCCGCGTGCAGCGTCCCATCGGCGGCCACGGTGAGCGTGTTGGCGGCGCCGGCGAGCTCGGCCATCGCCCCCACCGCGCCGCCCCGCTCTCGCACGAAGCGGAGGACGGACTCCTTGTGCGGGATCGTCACGCTCGCCCCCGCGAACGACAGACGCGGCGCGTCGATCAGCACCGCGAGCGTCGCCTTGAGCGACTCCCAGCCCTCGGCGACCGGCAGCGGGAGGTACGTCGCGTCGACCCCCGCGGCGGCGAAGCCCGCGTTGTGCAGGTGCGGCGACCGCGAGTGCTCCACCGGCATGCCGATCACGCCGTAGAGCCGGGTGGCCGGGCCGATCGAGCGCACGCGGTACAGGTCGCGCATCGCCGCGAGCGACGGCTGCCCGGGGGCGGTGGCGGTCCGCTCGCCGAGCACCGCGAAGGTGAGCAGCCCCCCGAGGCGGCCCGCGAGGACGCGGCTCGCGAGCCCGAAGGGGCCCATCGCCAGCGCGATCATCGGCTTGGGCCGGTCGGCGAGCAGCTCCGCGACCTCCGCCACGTCGCGCACGCTGCCCGCGGTCCAAGCGACCTTGATCACGTCGCAGGCCGGGATGCCCGCCATCTCGACCACCTGCCCCGCGAGGTCCCGCGGCCGGCCCGCGAAGCCGTGGCTCGAGAGGATCAGCCGCGGCGCGTCGTCGACGGACTCGTCCCGGGCCGGCCCCGCGACGTCGGCGGCGTCCGGCACCGGCCGGCCGAGCACCCGGCAGGCGGCGGCCCGCAGGCGCGGCGACCGCCGCCACGCGGCGAGCTCGACGTCCACGTACCGCGGCGCCGCGGGCGGGCCGCGGTCGGCCACCGCCTCGAGCAGGGCCGCCCGGTCCTCGTCGTCGACCTCCGCCGCCCCGCCCTCGTCCGCGTCGCGGCAGGTGAGGATCGACGGTCGCGGGGCGTCGCGGAGAAGCCGACCCACCGCGCCGGCGGCGGCGCCGGTGTCGAGCTCGGCCGCCAGGGGGTCGACCCGCCACTCGACCAGGTCCGCCCCCATCGCCGCGCCGGCGACCGCCGCCTCGAGCGCATCGGCCACGTCGGCAAGCCCATCGACGAGGATCGGGACGCAGAGGCGGGTCACGAGGGCGCGTCGCGGTCGGCGTCCGGCGCCGGGTCGCCCGTGGCACCCCCGGTGACGGGTCCGGCTCCGGGCCGGTCGTCGTCGCCCCCGCCGGCGGCGTCCGGGGCGTCCGGGGCGTCCGGGGCACCCTCGACGGGCTCGTCCGTCCCGGCGAGGAGTCGGTCGATCGCCGCCCGCGCCCACGCGGCATCCGGCGTGGCCCCACCCCCGGCCGCCTCCGCGCTCACCGGCGCCGGCAGCGGTACCCGCAGGATCCCGAAGCGGGCCCGGACGTCCAGGCCACCGGGATCCACCGCCACGAGCTTGGGCTCGGGCACGTCCACGCCGGTGACCCGCCGGGCGGCCGCCCGCAGGTCCTCGGCCCGCTCCCGGTTGACCCAGCGGCAGAGGGCCGCCTCGTCCGCCGCGAGCGGGTTGGGCGTCATCAGGGCCTCGCCGTCCACGATCATCCCGCCGTAGCGGGCGGCGTCGATCGACAGCACCGCCCACCGCACGTCCGGCGGCTCGCCGTGGTGGATGCGCCAGCGGTCGCACAGGTGCCCCTCGGACCCCGCCTCGTCGAAGGGCAGGAGCGTCACCGAGCACTCCATCGCGTCCTCGGTGCACTCGGGCACGTAGAGCACGGTGTCCATCGACTGGATCATCGCCACCATCACCGGCGCGACCGGCCGGCCGTCCGGGGCGATGACGTAGTGCAGCGGCCGCAGGTGCTCGTCGAATCGGAGCTCGGCGGTGGTGTGGGCGCGAAGGTAGGCGTGCGCGGCGGCGACCGTCGGATCCTGCATCGCCGGATCCTACTCGCGGCCCGCCCCGGGGGCGGACGGACCGCCGCGACGACGCCGGATCCTCGCGCTCGGGCGAGACCGGGGCGTGGGCGCAGGCATCGATGGTCCGGCGGGCGACGCGGGCCACGCGGCGACACCGGCGACACGCGTGACCGGCGGACGTGCGTCACCCGGCCGCGAGGCGCCGCCGTGCGCTCAGGCCGCGTCGCGTGCCGTCCGGCCCACCGCACCCCGCCGCCGCTCCAGCGCGTCCCGCCGGGCGTCCAGGGCCGCTCCGGCGAGACGACGGCCGAGCGCCCGGCCGACCGGGTCGCGGGAGGCGAGCACGGTGCCGGCCTCGCCGGGCGTGCGGAGATCGCGCAGGGATCGCAGCTGGTCCGCGGTGCGGACGAGTCGCAGGCGTGGATGCATGATCGGGTCCTTCCCCGGCCGCGGAGGAGGCGCCGCGTCCCCCCTCGGGCGCGGCGGCCTCCGTGCGCGTCCGTGACGTTGGAGATCGGCCCGCGCGACGACCGTCTTCGGCCCCCCGGCCCGCCCCCGCGCCGTCCGCGGCGGATCGGGCGTCGGAGTCGTGCGAGCCCGCACAGGCCGCCCCGGAACGCGTCCGTCCACGCGTCCGGGGCCCGCCCGTCCCCGGTCCACGAGCCGGCTCGCCCGGCTCGCCCGTCCGCTCCGGGCCGCCCCGGGCCGCCCCGGGCCGCTCGTGCCGGCGGGTTAGGATCGTGCGTTCGTCCTCGCCCTCCGGAGCCCCGCGATGTCCACCGCCACGCCGCCGCCCGCCGCCTCCCCCGCCGCCGACGCGGATCCCGCGATCCCGCTCGAGGCCCACGACGCCCGCCGCGAGGCGGTCCTCGCGGGCCTCGACGGCGCCGTGGCCGTGCTCTTCGCCGGCGAGCCGGCCCACGAGGACGCTGCATGGCGGCCCCACCCGCACTTCGAGTACCTCACCGGCATCACCGACGAGCCGGGGGCAGTGCTGGTGCTCGACCCGACCCATCCCGTGGCGGTGCGCCGGGCCGTCCTCTTCCTCCGCCCCCTCGACCCCGAGAAGGAGCGGTGGGACGGCCTGCGGGACACGATCGGCGAGGGACTCCGCACCCGCTACGGCATCAAGGCGATCCACCGCCTCGGACTGCTCGGCCGACACCTCAACGAGTCGGCCCCGCGGGCCCGCCGGCTCGCCTGCGTGCATCCCTTCGCCCACTACGACCAACCGGTCTCGCCCGACCTCGCCCTGTACCGGCGACTCGCCGAGCGCATCCCCGGCGTCTCGATCGAGGACCGCACCGCGCTCGTGCCCGAGCTCCGCGGCCGCAAGGACGAGCACGAGATCGCGATGATTCGCCGCGCGGCCGAGATCTCGGCCGCCGCCTACGACGAGCTGCTGCGGGCCGCCCGGCCCGGGATCAGCGAGTTCGCCCTGCAGGAGACCGTCGAGCACGGCTACCGCTCGCGTGGCTCGCGCGGGCCGGCCTACGGCACCATCGTCGGCAGCGGCATCAACAGCACCGTGCTGCACTACCGGGCCAACGACCGCACCATCGAGGACGGCGACCTGATCTGCGTCGACTCGGGCGCCCGCTGGGGCGGCTACGGGGCCGACGTCACCCGCACGCTGCCGGCGAGCGGCCGCTTCACGCCGCGGCAGCGCGAGATCCACGACATCGTGCTCGCCGCCCTCGACGCCGGCATCGCCGCCGCCCGTCCCGGCGTCACCCTGAAGGAGATCGACTCCGCCGCCCGCGCGGTCATCGTCGAGGCCGGCCACGGCGACGCCTTCATCCACTCGATCGGCCACCACCTCGGCCTCGAGACGCACGACACCTGCGGGCACGGCCCGCTCGAGGAGGGGGCGGTCATCACCGTCGAGCCCGGCATCTACCTGCCCGAGGAGGCGATCGGCGTCCGGATCGAGGACGACATCGTGATCCGCGAGGGCGGGGCGGAGAACCTCACGATCGGCATTCCGCGGAGCGCGGCGGAGATCGAGGCGGCGATGGCGGGCTGAGGCCGAACACCGGGCGTGAGCGTCGCGCTCCCGACCGGGGGCCGCGGGCCGTTCACGGCCGAACGAGGACGTCTCCCGTCGCGCTCAGCCGAACCATCCATTGCCCGGGCCGCGGATGACGCCCACCGGGCTCCACGGCAGATATCCGGTCTCGCGCCACGTGGCGAGCTCTTCAAGTCGTTCGTTCAGGCGGCGAGCCCAGTCCTTCGCTTCGGCCCGGACCGCCGGATCGTCCATGCCCGCGGCGAGCATGACCTCGAGGAACTCCAGACTCGCTCGAAACGACGCCTCGGCTCGGTCCGCGACGCTTCGAACCACCTGGACTCGACGATCCGCGTCGATCCCTCCCCGACGACGCTGCACCAGCCGCATCTGCTCGAGATATCGATCGACGGCTTCGCGGTGGAGCGTGACGAGCTGACGGTGCAGGGCCGCGAGCTCGGCATGGGGCGCGGCGAAGGAGGCGAATCGATGCGCCATGCGGAGCGGCACGATGCCAAGGCCCTCGATCACGTCGGGACGCGTGAGTCCCAGGAATCGCATCTCGAAGGTCTCGACCGGCGACGGACCCATGAGAGCCGACCACTGCCGCGCCGCGACGAGCGAGGTTTCCTGGAGTGCGTGTCCATGGTCCACCATTCTCCCCGCCGCCCGGTCGACACCGGAGAGCATCGGGCCCCCGACAAGGACACCGGGCAGGTACTTCGCGAGATACTGCGCGTGGAGAGCGTCCTTGTAGGCCCTGGTCGAATCGCGCAATCGGGACTCGACGAGACTCGCGCGGTCGTCCAGGAAGACGCGCATCGCCCGTTTGATCGGACCGCGGCCCGAGCGAGGAATGGACGCTTCATGCGTCTGCATCCAGATCGCCGCCTGCTCCACCACGTCTCGACCACCGCCCGGCACCACGCTCGTCGCCGCCTGGATGAGAATCCACTGCCGAATGGCTTCCAACGCGACGGCCTGGGATCCCTGCTGACCCGAGATCGAACCCCGCAGCCGTTCGGCCAGCCCCGAGACGAGGCGCTCGGACAAGGAGACCGCCGCCCGCTCGTGGGCGACGATCATCTCGACCAGTCCCTGGGCATCGCCCGGCCCGCCGGTCTTGTCCCGGTATCGCATCGCGTTGAGGACGGCCACGCGATAGGTCTCGACGGCGACGCGCTCGTACTCGGGAACGACGAGCGCGATCGTCTCGTCGACGCACGTCCGGACGAAGACCTCCTGGTCCGGGCTCAACGCGAGCAGCGACGTCAGCAGGGACACGATCGCGTCCTGCCGAACGCGAACGACCGGAACCACGGTGATGGGCATCCGGGAGGCGAGCGTCTCCTCCAGCAACCTGCGTTCGTCGTCGGTCAACTGGTCGGGCGACCAGTCTCGGGGACGGACGAGGACCCGGGCAACGAGGGTGGCGGCTCGTCGTGCCTCCGGTGACACCTCGGATCGTGCAGGGGTGCTCGGCGGAGGCTCGGGCGCAGCAACGGCCGCCCGGTCCCGGGAGGGTGCAGCCGACGCCGGCACACCAGCCCCGGGAACCGCGATCATGACCGAGAAGACGGTCCCGGACGCCCACGCGAGACGACCGGATGCCCGCGTGCCGTGATCGTTCCGACCCATCGCGTCACTCCGCACGCACACAGGTCTCGGGCTCTTCAGCAAGAACGATGGACGAGGGGCAGAGGACCACGGACGGGAGCGGGAACGTCCAGCATGATGGAGTGGTCCCGAGCGTGTTGCATGTCGCCGCGAAGATCTCACAGAACCCGGCCGGAGCTCCCAGAGACCATTCGTGCGGCAGAATCCCCGGCGGCCACGGACCCTCCCTCCTGAACCCACTGGACATCACGGCGGCTCCGGATCGTCGGCAGGCGGCTCTGCACACCACACGTGACGACGAGCGTCTCGAAGACGAAGTCGCAACAGTCCTGGTCGACGGTCTCGGGATCAGGACAGAGGGGGAAGTCCCAGCCCGGCGGTGTCGACGGCGGAGTGGATGCGTTCGAGCGCGGACATGCGGATACGGCGACGAGCAGCAACACGATGGCACCCGCAACCACGCGCATGACCGGTACTCCGAGGCGTCACCGACCGGGAGCCCCCCGGGAGTCACGACGACCGAGGGCGGGCATCTCCGATGACGACTTGACTTCGGGATCTACCCCCCCCCGCCGATCCGTCAACGAAGAACCAGATCGCCGAGGCGTACCGGCGTGCCGGGGTACCGGTGGAGCGCACGAACGCACTCGATTCGGTCGCTCCGCTCGACACCGAACACCACCTGACGCTCCGAGCGGTGGTTCGAGGGGCAGCCGCTCGGCACGGCAACGCGGCAGGAAGTCCGATCCACGCACCCGAGATCTCCACCGAGCCGACGTCGCGACGCATGAGCGTCCTGCCCGCATCGTGCATCATCGGCCACCGGCGAGCGACTTACTCGGCGAACTCGTGGCCGAGGCCCTTCAGCCGCGGATCCCACGCCCGATCCCCTGCATCCGCTCGATCACCTGCGTGCTGCCGAGCCCCGGCCGGTGCGCGAGCAGCCGGAGCTCGAGCCCCAGCTCCTGCACCAGGTCCCACTCGTTGAGCTCCTCGGGCCGGTAGTCGCCGCCCTTGACGTAGACGTCCGGACGGATCGCCCGCAGCAGCTCGTGCACCGTGGGCTCCGCGAACGGCACCACGTAGTCCACGCACTGCAGCTCGCCGAGCACCGTCACGCGGTCGGCGAGCGGGTACACCGGCCGTCCCTCGCCCTTCTGGCGGCGGACCTCCGCGTCCTCGTTGACGCCGACCACGAGGACGTCGGCGAGGCTGCGGGCCTCCCGCAGGTAGCCCACGTGCCCGGCGTGCAGCACGTCGAAGCAGCCGTTGGTGAACGCGACGCGGTGGCCGGCGGCGCGGTGGGCCGCGACCTCCACCAGCACCTCGTCGCGGGTGCGGAGCTTGCCGTCGAAGCCGCGGCGCATCCGCCACACCTCGCGGACGACCGCCGCAAGCGGGATCGGCTGCACGCCGAACACCTCGACCTCGAGGCCGGCGGCGGCGTTGGCGAGCTCCACCGCGTCCCGCCACGCGAGGCCGTTGGCCCGTCCCGCGGCGAGGGCCGCGAGCACCATGTCGCCCGCCCCGGTGACGTCGTAGACGCTGCGGGCGACGGTGGGCACGTGGATCGGCTCGCCGCCCCGCTCCTCGAGCACCGCGCCGTGGCGATCGAGCGTCAGGACGACCGCCTCGAGCTCGAGCTCCCGCCCGAGCCGGGCCGCGAGCCCCGCGTTGTGAAGGGCGCTCGCGTCGAGCGGCGTGTCCATCCCCGTCGCCCGCTCGGCCTCCGAGCGGTTGGGCGTGATCGCGGTCGCCCCGCGGTAGCGGCCGAAGTCGTCGATCGCGGCGGGATCGACGAGCAGCTCGCGACCCGCGGCCCGGCAGCGGGCGACCATCGCGGCGCACAGGGCCGGCGTGCACGTGCCCTTGGCGTAGTCCTCGAGGCAGGCGACGTCGACCTCCGGCAGCACCGCGTCCACCGCGGCGAGCAGTCGTTCGGTCACCGCCTCGGACACCGGCGCCCGCGACTCGACGTCGATCCGGAACATCTTCTGCGGATGGCGGTGCTGGGCGAGGCCGACGAGGCTGCGCTTGACCGTCGTCGGCCGATCCGGATCGACGACGAGACCCGTGCAGTCGACGCCCGCGTCCTCGAGCAGCTCGCGGACCAGTCGCCCCTCGAGGTCGTCGCCGACCACCGCGACGAGGTGGACGTCGGCCTCGAGGGCCCGCAGGCACGCCGCCACGTTGGACGCCCCGCCCGGCCGCCGCTCGGTGCGCTCGGCGTGCAGCACCGGCACCGGGGCGTCGGGGCTCAGCCGCTCGGCCGCGCCGTGGACGAGCTCGTCGAGCATGACGTCGCCGACGACGAGCACCCGGGGACGCCGCCAGGCGGCGAGGGTCGCGAGGAGATCCGCCATGGCGACAGCGTACCGGGGGCCGCGCGGCCCGGCCGCGGGGTCAGTGCCCGGCGGCGTCGTCCGCGGCCGCCCCCGTCGCCGCGTCCACCGCCGCGTCCACCGCCGCCGCGAGCAGCGCCTCGCCCTCGAGGAAGACCAGCGACAGCACCGGCTCGACCAGCGGCGGCAGCGACGCCGGCGGGGCCGGCAGGGACGCGAGCTTCACCCGGTCCTTGCGGGTGACGAGGACCGCCTCCGCGCCCGCGTCCGCCGCCCGCGCGAGGGCCGCGTCGCGCGACGCGGCGTCGTACCGCTGGTGGTCCCGCACCGGCTCGACGTGCACCACCCGCGCGCCGGCCGCGGTCGCCATCGCGACCACGCCCGCGGGCCGCGCCACGCCCGCCATCACCGCCACCGCGCGGCCGGCGAGGCCGGAGACCCGCGCGGCCCCCGCCGTCTCCGGCGTGGGGACGGCCCCCGCCGCCCACGTCCGCAGGCCGGTCCACGCATGGCGGGTCCACGCGGTCGGGGGCCGTCCCGCGACCCCCTCGATCGCGGCCGCGAGTCCGGCATCGACGCCGTCCGCGTACGTCACCACGATCGCCCCCGCCCGGCGGAGCCCGCTCGCCGGCTCCCGCAGCCAGCCCGCCGGAAGCACGCGGTCCGCGAGCGTGCCCGCACGGGCGTCGATCAGCGCCACGTCGAGGTCGCGGGCGAGCCGGCGATGCTGGAAGCCGTCGTCGAGGACCACCGCGTCGATCCGCTCGCCGCGGCCGAGCGCCGCCCGCACCGCCTCCGCCCGCCGCGGGTCGGCGAGGACGAGGGCCTCGGGCACCGCCTCGGCGTGCTCGCGGGCCTCGTCGGACGCGGCGGGATCGCCACCCGAGGCGTAGCCCCGCAGGGCGATCGCGGGGCGGAGGCCGCGGGCCGCGAGCCGGCGGGCCGTCCACTGCACCACCGGCGTCTTGCCGGTGCCGCCGACGGAGAGGTTGCCGATCGAGATGACCGGCACCGGCAGCCGCTCGACGCCGACGCCGCGGTCGAAGCGGCGATTGCGGCGCCGGATCGCGGCGGCGTAGAGCCAGGACGCCGGGCGCGCGATCGGGGCGAGGGCGGCCGGGAGCGGGCCGCTCACCGGTCTCGATCCGCCGCTCGGTCCTCGCGCCCCTCGGCCACGCCGCGACCGCGCCGCGGCGGATCGTCCGGCTCCGAGGCCGCCCCCGGACCGCCGTCGCCGCGCCGCGACCGGGCGTCCGGCGCGGACGCCGGACCGGGCCGGCCGCCGGGCCGCTGATCGGGCGGCTGATCGGGCGGCTGATCGGACTGATGATCGGGGTGGGGCCCCGCCGCCCGGCGGACCGCCTCCTCCTCCAGCGCCGCGAGCACCGCCACCCCGCGGCGGATCGCCGCCTCGTCGCGCTCGATGCCCGCGAGCCAGGACGACACCGCCACGTCGACCACCGCGAGTACGATCACGATCGCGAGCACCGCCATCACCGCCGACCAGGAGACGACGAAGAGCATCGGGTGCACCGCGGGGTCGGCGAAGCACAGCGCGACCGTCATCGCGAGCACCCCCGCCGCCATCGCCCACGTGGCCGCCCGTCGCACGCGGCGACGCGGAGCCGGCACGTCGTCGCGGCCGAGCCGGTCGTGGTGCCACACCAGCAGCACCAGCGCGACCGCGGCCAGCGGGATGCCGATCCACGGGGACAGGTCGGCCGCGGCGAGCGTCACCGCGGCCGCGGTCCCGGCCGGCCCCACCGCGGCCGCCACCGCGGGTGCGGTCGCCGCGGTCGCCGCGGTCGCGGCGGACGCCGACGCCGCGACCGACGCGACCGACGCGGACGCGACCGCCACCGCCACCGCCACCGCCACCGTCGCCACGCGCCGCGCCGTCGCCACCCTCACGCCGACACCTCGCGCCAGCGCTCGAGCGTCCGCGCGAGCCGGCGCATCGGCAGGCCGACCACCGTCGCGGGATCGCCGTCGCACCGCAGCGGCCATCCCGCGGCCGTGCGCTCCTCGAGGTTGTAGCCGCCGGCCTTGCCGCGCCACGCCTCGCCGGCCACGTACGCGTCGATCTCCTCCGGCGCGAGCGGGCCGCACGCGACCGTGGCCTCGTCCACGAGCAGGCGGCGCGACATCCCCGGCAGCTCCACCAGCGCGACGCCGGTGAGGACGCGGTGCGACCCGCCCGCGACCGCGGCGATCGTCGCCCGGGCCGCGGCGGCGTCGGGCGGCTGCCCGACCACCCGGCCGTCGAGCACGCACACGGTGTCGGCCGCGAGCACGGTCCCGCGGGCCTCCGGCGACTCGGCCGCGATCGCCCGCGCGACCCACGCCCCCTTGAACCACGCGAGGGCCGCGACCCACCACCGCGGGGGCACCGGGCCCGGCCGCAGCCGTCCGTCGTCGACGCCCGCCGGCCGGACCGTCGCCCGGATGCCGGCCTCGGCCAGCATGCGCCGCCGCCGGGGCGATCCGCTCGCGAGCCAGAGCGTGCCCGCGCTCACGCCGCGGCCTCGCCGTCGCGCGGTCCGTCGGCCCCGGGGCCTCCGCCGTGCTCGCGGAGCCGGTCGAGCGCCGCCGCGACCTCGTCGACGTCGATCCGCCGGAGGTACCGGTCGTCGTCGCGGAGCCGCCGGTAGCGGATCGGCTCCTCGTCCGGCTCCACCCGGCGGAGCACGACCGATCGTCCGCCGCGCGGCCCGACGAGCTCCGGATCGGTGGGACCGAAGAGCGCGACCGACGGGACCCCGAGGCCCGCGGCCATGTGCAGGGCCGCCGAGTCGCACGCGACCACCGCCTCGGCCGACGCGACGACCGCCATCATCAGGCCGACGCCGGTGCGTCCGGCCAGATCCACCACGCTCGGCGCCGGGGCGGCGTCCACCGCGGAGGTCGCGTCGCCGCCCGGCTCGGCTGCCGGCCCGAGCAGCGTCGCCGCCTCCACGCGGGGCACGCCCGCCGGCCGCGCCGCCGCCACCGTCGCCTCCTCGCCCGGCGCCCCCACGAGCACCACGTGACGCCCCGCCGCGGCGAGCCGCGCGCCCAGGGCCGCGAACCGCTCCGGCGGCCACTGCTTGCACCGCCACCGCGCGGTGGGGGCGAGCACGACCAGGAGCCGGTCGCCCAGCGTGCGCCGGGCCCGCGCCCAGCCGGCGACGTCCTCCGGCGGGGGGACGAGCCGGAGGTCCTCCACCCGCGGGGCCCCCGCCCCCTCGGCCAGGTCGAGCATCGCGTCGACCGCATGCCGCCCCGGCGGCACCGGGACCCGCCGGGTGTAGGCCAGCCACGCTCCCTCGCGGGCGTTGGCGGGGCCGACCCGCCGCCGCGCTCCGGTGGCCAGGGCGATCAGGCCGCTGCGGGCGAGGCCCTGCGCGTCCACCACGAGGTCGAACCGGTGCCGCCGCAGCTCGCGCACGAACGTCCACAGGCGCCCAATCGCGCCGAGCGACCGCAGCGGACTCAATGCCCGCCGGGCGAAGGGCAGGACCGTGTCCACCGCCGGGTGGCACCGCACCGCGTCCTCGAAGCCCGCCTGCACCAGCCACGCGATCCGCGCGTCCGGGAAGGCCCGGCGGAGCGACGCCGCGACCGGAACCGATCGGCACACGTCACCGAGGGCACTCGGACGGACGATGAGGATGCGGGCGGGCTCGCGATCGGGGCGGCTCACGGGGCCCACGGTATCCGGCCCCGGCCGGCGAGGGCACGCCGCCGCCGGGCCGCGCCCCCCGCGGACGGCCCGTCGCCCCCCGTCGGCCGCCCCGCCCCCGGTCCCACGTCAGCGAATCCGGCCCCGCGATCCGGAGGCCGCGGCGAGGGGGAACCGGAGGCAACCGCCCCCGCCGGGCCCCCGTATCGGGCACCCGGGTGCGGTCCGCCGGGGATGCGCCGCCTTGACAGCCGGCGCACGCGACGGCTTCAATCGCGGGCCGCCGGCCTCGGAGAAGGCCTTCGTGGGGTACCTGGATCCGTTGACGACGCCGAAGGACGAGCCACGAGGCGAGGACGCCACGTCCCCGCCCCGCCCGCGTGCCGACGAGGACGCGCCGCTGTCCCTCGCCGACACCGGTGAGGGCACCGCGAGCCCGGTACCCGCGTCCGCATCGACCTCCGGCCCCGCCTCGGCACCGACCTCCGGACGGAGCGGCGACGGCCCCGCGGGCAGCACCGAGGAGGCGATGGCCGCCGCCGAGGCCGCCAACGCCGCCTCGCCCGCCACGACCACCTCCGGCGCCACGCAGTCCGACCAGGCCGGCACCGGCGGCTTCGACACCATGCTCGGCCAGGTCGTGGTGCGGGCCGGGATCGCCACCGAGGAGGAGGTCAACCGGGCGATGTCGGAGCTGAGCCCGGACCGCTCGGGCTCGGGCGAGATCGACCGGACCCTTGCCGACGTGCTGGTCCAGAAGCAGTTCGCGACCAAGCACCAGCTCGACCGCCTTCGCTCGGACTTCGAGGCGCGGCGATCCGGCCGCAGCATCCCCGGCTTCCGCATCAAGAGGAAGCTCGGGGCGGGTGCGATGGCGACCGTCTTCCTCGCCAAGCAGATCAGCCTCGACCGCCTCGTCGCGATCAAGGTCCTCCCCAAGAAGTACTCGAGCAACCGCAAGTTCATCGAGCGCTTCTACAAGGAGGGCCGGGCGGCGGCCCAGCTCAACCACGCCAACATCGTGCAGGCCTACGACGTGGGCGCCGCGGGCGAGCACCACTACTTCGTGATGGAGTACGTGGACGGCCCGACGGTCTACGACCGCATCACGGGCGACAAGCGGATGGCCGAGGCCGAGGCGATCGACGTCGTCCGGCAGGTCGCCAAGGCCCTGAAGCACGCCCACGAGCGGGGCTTCATCCACCGCGACATCAAGCCCAAGAACATCATGATCACGCGGTCCGGCCGCGTGAAGCTCGCCGATCTCGGCCTCGCCCGGGCCCTCTCGGACAAGGACGCGGCGGAGGCGGAGGCGGGCCGGGCCTACGGCACGCCGTACTACATCAGCCCCGAGCAGATCCGCGGCGAGCTCGACATCGGCCCGCAGGCCGACATCTACGGGCTCGGCGCGACGTTCTTCCACATGGTCACCGGCCGCGTGCCGTTCGAGGGCAAGAACCCCTCGGCGGTGATGCACCGGCACCTCAAGAGCGAGCTCGAGCCGCCGGACCACCTGAATCCCGAGCTCTCGGCCGGGTGCGCCCAGGTCATCGAGATGATGATGGCCAAGCAGCGGGCCGATCGGTACCAGTCGGTCGACGACCTGCTCGAGGACCTCGACCTGATCGCCCAGGGCAAGCCGCCGCACTTCGCCCACCGCTCGCTCGACGGGCTCGCGATCGCCGACACCCTCACCGCCGAGGCCCAGGCCCCGGCGGCCCCCACCCCGGTCGCGGCTCCCGTGGCCGGCAGCGCCCGCGTCACCGATAGCCCCCTCTTCCTCGGGGTGCTCGTCGGCCTCGTCGCGAGCGTGATCGTCAACGCCATCCTGCTGGTGATGGTGCTCGGCGGCTGACCCCGCCCCGCTGGCCTCCCGCCCCGCTCGCTCCCGTCCCGCGCACCCCGGCGGACCACCGACCAGCGCGGCCATGCCGCCGCGATGCGCGGCCCCACCCCCGCGTCGCCGCGATCGCACCGCGACCCGCCGCGGGGCGGCATCCCCACCGCGTCGACCGCCCGGTATGCTCCGCCCATGGAGCTCTACATCGACACCGCGAACATCGACGAGATCCGCGAGGCGGCCGCCCTCGGGGTTCTCGACGGCGTCACCACCAACCCCAGTCTCGTGGCCAAGGAGGGCGTGGACTTCCACGACCGCCTGCGGGAGATCTGCGCGATCGTCCCCGGACCGGTGAGCGCGGAGGTGGTCTCCACCGACCACGACGGGATGATCGCCGAGGCCGAGGAGCTGCTCCCGATCGCCGACAACGTGGTGATCAAGCTGCCCTGCATCACCGAGGGCATCAAGGCCTGCAAGACCCTGTCGGACCGGGGCGTGCGGGTGAACATGACCCTCTGCTTCCAGCCGATGCAGGCCCTGCTCGCGGCCAAGGCGGGGGCGTTCCTGATCTCGCCGTTCATCGGGCGGATCGACGACATCTCGCAGGACGGGATGGAGCTGATCGCCCAGATCCGCACGATCTACGACAACTACGGCTTCCCCACGAAGATCCTCGCCGCGTCCATCCGCCATCCGCAGCACATGCTCGCCGCCGCCACCGTGGGGGCCGACGTGGCGACGGTGCCCTTCAAGGTGATCGCGCAGCTGCTCAAGCACCCGCTCACCGACAGCGGACTCGAGCGATTCCTCGCCGACTGGCACGCGGCCCAGGCGACTCCGGCCGGCACCGCGGGCTGAGCGCCGGGCACGCCGCGGCCGGCCCGAGCGGATCGGCCGCGTGTGGATCACCCCGCGGGCCGGGCCGAGCGCCCCCGCGCGAGCCGGCCGCCCCGGGACGAGCGACCCCCGCGGGCCGGGACGCGCGACACGCCCGCGGCCTCGGCCGACGCCGCGGTCAGTCCACCTCGATGACGAAGTCGACCTCGACCGAGGCCCCGAGCGGCAGCCCCGGGGCTCCCACGGCGGCCCGGGCGTGCCGGCCGGCCTCGCCGAAGACCTCGACCAGCAGCTTCGAGGCCCCGTTCCCGACCGCCGGCTGGGCGTCGAAGCCCGGATCGCAGAAGACGAAGACGCCCACCCGGACGATCCGCCGCACCCGGTCGAGATCGCCGTCGAGCGCCGCCTTCGTCACCGCGAGGCCGTTCAGCACGCACTGGCGGGCCGCCGCCGTGGCCTCGTCCACGGTCGTGGCCGACGGGACGGGGCCGATCCAGGCCACCGTGCCGTCCCGCAGCGGCACCTGCCCGCTGACGAAGAGCAGGTTCCCCGACCGCACCGACGGCACGTAGGCCGCCACCGGCTTCGGGGCCTCGGGAAGCGTGATCTCGAGCTCGGCCAGACGATCGTCGATGCGGCCCATGGGTGGCCTCCGTGTGCGGGGACGACCGGACCCGCCGCCGTACGAGCCCGGGGAGAACGATGGACCGCCTCGGGCCGCCACGGCCGAGCGAGGCTCGGCCGGCCCCCGGACGGCGCGGCGCGATGGCCTCCGGCGATCCGCGAGGCCCTCAGGCGGCCTCGTGGCGGTCGGGGGACGCCGCGTCGGGTGGGGTGCCGGCGAGGAATGGCGGATCCGGACCAGTTCTCGGCACCGTAGTGGAACCGGACCCTGCACGCTTGACGAACAGGTCGATGTCACTACGCTGACATGTGGTCGATGACGACCTCCTGATCCTCGCGGTCCATGCTCGCACGTCGGCGGATTCGCCGGCCCCTGCAGATCAGTCTTCATCGGCGGCCCCGGCCGCCCCTCATGCCCGCCGCGACGATCGACATTCCGAACGCGTCCCGCGACGAGGCCGCCCCGGGCTCCACGGTGATCGCCGTGGCGTCTCGATCAGTGGGTGCCCTCGTCCCCGCGTGATGTCGAGCCCGGCTCGGGCGTGACCCACCAGGCACGGTCGACCGCTCCTCTCGCCCTGTCGCGAGCCGTGATCCCCGTTCGGGATCCGGTCCGCCACGTCGCGGCGAACGGTGGTCGGTGTGGATCCCCGGGGTCGGCACGCCCACCCCCGCGACCCCTCGGATCGCGTCGCACCCGCGACCGCACGCTCGACGACGCCCCGGACGCGTCCCTTCCCCAGCTCATCGACCGCACTCGCGGGCTCGGCTTGGAGCCATGCCCCGCGAGCCGCCACCACGTCCCGCCGTGGGCCGTGGGGGCTCTTCGATCGGCTCGATCGGCACGGTGCCGAACGGGCCAGCGCACTCATGCATGTATTCATGCGCAAACAGGAGTTACGTCATGAACCGGAGCCGCAAGGGGTTCACCCTGATCGAGCTGCTGGTGGTGATCGGCATCATCGCCCTGCTCATCGGCCTCCTGCTGCCGGCCCTCTCCCGGGCCCGCGGCAACGCCCAGACCGTGAAGGACGGCGTCCAGCAGAAGCAGATTCACCAGGCGATGCTGACCTTCGCCGGTGACAACCGCGACGTGCTGCCGCTCCCCGGTCGCATCGACCCGCTCGCCGACGTGAGCACCGGCCAGGAGATCCCGGGCATCGGTCCCGAGGACAAGGCCGCCAACACGACCGACAACATGTACTCGGCCCTCGTCGCCAAGGAGTACTTCACGACCGAGCTGCTCGTCGGCCCGACCGAGGTGCACCCGTTCATCGTGACCTACGACGAGTACGACTACGCGGCCTACGCCCCGAGCGAGGACCAGTACTGGGACGAGGAGTTCTCGGCCGACCTCTCGACCACCGGCGAGGTGGACTGCCACACCTCGTTCTATCACCTCGTGCTTGCCGGCAAGCGCAAGGAGATCCAGTGGCGGGCCACGTCGAACTCGAACTTCCCGCTGATCTCGACCCGCGGCGTCGAGGACGGCGAGCTGGGCGACGTCGAGGGTCGCCCGGTCTTCACGCAGTCGCACACCCTGCTGCTGCACGGCCCGCAGCGCGAGTGGGTCGGCAACGTCGTGTTCGCCGACAACTCGGTGCTCAAGGCCAACACGCCCTTCCCGGGCAAGGTCCAGTACGAGCCGGCGGCCCTCGACGGCCAGCTCGAGCGCGACAACATCTTCGCGGCCGAGTTCGACGACTACTCGCAGGCGTTCGGTCTCGACAACTGGCGCTCGGGTGACGCCTACCTCGGCATGACCGAGGAGATCACCGTGACCGGCACCAACCCGCCGCAGGAGTCCGACGTGACCCTGTACGAGGAGGCGCTCCGCACGGAGTTCTGATCCCGACCTCGTCCGTCCCCCGCGGGACGGACCCTGAACGCGGGCGCGGGGCCGGCCGCGAGCCGGCCGGCCCCGCCGCCCGTCCTCTTCGATCGAAGACCCCCCTTCCCCGGCTCCGGGACCCTGCGGTTCGCCCGGGCCACTCAAGACGGAGAAACGACCATGCGTCGCAACCGTGGCTTCACGCTCATCGAGCTGCTCGTGGTGATGGCGATCATCGCGCTGCTCGTCGGCCTCCTGCTCCCGGCCCTCAACCGGGCGCGGCAGCAGGCCCGACTCGTCAAGGACGGCACCCAGATCCAGCAGATCCACAAGGCCTGGGTCGCCTACTCGGTCGAGGACGAGGGTCGCCTGCCGATCCCCGGACTCATCAACCGCCTGCCGCTCGCCGGCGGCATCAACGAGCCGGGTCGTGGTGACGAGGACGAGTTCCAGAACACCACCGCGAACCTGCACTCGGTGATGATCATGCAGAACTACTACACCCCCAAGCTCCTCATCGGTCCCACCGAGCCGTCCGGCATCGTGGCCGAGGACGACAACTACAACTGGGAGGTGTACAGCATCCCGGAGGACATCTACTGGGACGAGGACTTCGAGGCCGACATGACGAGCGAGTGCAACGTCTCGTACGCCTCGATGCCGATCTTCGGCGCCCGCAAGACCCGCTTCTGGCGGGACGGCCTGAGCTCCAACACCCCGCTGCTCTCGAACCGCGGCCTGCCGGACTCGAACTACGACGAGCAGTTCAGCACCGTGTTCCAGATCCACGGCGACCGCAACTCGTGGGTCGGCAACGTGCTGTACTCGGACAACAGCATCGCGATCGAGAACAACTACCGTCCCGAGAAGGTGACCTACCAGGACGAGGACGGCGAGGTCTTCCCGGATCACCTGTTCATCAACGACACCGGTGACGACCCGATCTCCAGCGGGCGCGGCGACGACGCGTTCCTCGCGATCACCACCGAGGTCGAGAGCATCTCGGACGGCGCCGTCACCCTCTGCCACACGTACGACGACTACGAGGAGTGCAACCCGCCGATCGACTGATCGATCACGGGAACGACACGCGGCCCCTCCCGGGCCGAGACGACTCGTGCGAACGGCGGGGCCGGTCACCTTCGGTGGCCGGCCCCGTTCCGTGCGCGGACCGGTCGGTCGACGGCGGACGTCGCCCGCGGGCGAGCCATGAACGCCGGGGGGTCCGTCAGCCCTCGGCCGGAACGAGCCACGACGCCGCCCGGTGCCCGGCGGCGACCAGCGCGAGCCCGCCGACCACCGATGCCGCGACGTAGGCCGCGGCGGCGCCGGGCCGCCGGCCCTCGAGCAGGCCCAGCACGTCCAGCCCGAAGGTGCTGAAGGTGGTGAAGGCCCCCAGCACGCCGGTGACGAGCAGGCCGCGCACGGCCGGCGAGGCGGCGTGGTGCTCGAGGACGCGCCAGGCGACCCCGATCGCGAGGCAGCCGAGCAGGTTCGCCGCGAGCGTCGCGGGCCAGCGGGCTCCGTCGAACCGGGCCGCGACGGCCAGGGCGAGGCCGAAGCGGGCGACGGCACCCACCGCGCCGCCGAGGGCGACGCAGGCGAGAACGAGGAGCGGGCGATCCATGAATGGATGATCGGCGCGGGACGGTGGCCTCGTCCAGCCGCGGGTTGCACGCCGCCCGCCTGCCCTGCCCGCGGAGAGCGGGACGGGAGGGCCCGGCCGGGAGACCGGGCGGTGGACCTCGGGACCGCCGCGCCGGTCCCCGAGCACGACCGATCGAACCAGCGGACCGGCGATCTATACTCGATCCATGATGGGGAACCTTCACACGCGACCCGCCGGGCCGCCGGATCCGGCTCGTGGCCGACGCGGACGCGGACGACGCCTCGCCACGGCGTCGCTGCTCCTGCTCCTCGGCTCGCTCGGCCTCGAGCTGGGCACCGAGCCCGGGCTCGCCGCGGAACCGGCCGCCGTCCGCGTCGCCGCGGGCCCGACGGCCGTGCCGCCGGTGCCGCCCGAATCCATCCGCGACGAGGAGGTGGATGCCCCGCCGTCCGCCCAGCAGCCCGGCGGCGAGCCTGCCGCCCAGCCCGCAGGTGGGACGGCCGACGCCGACGCGGATCCGACTGCGACCGACCAGGCGGCCGCGACCCGCGACCGGGACGCGGCCCTCGACGCCGCCGCCCGCGCGATCGCGGCCCGGAACCAGGGGCCGGTCGTCATCCCCGCCTGGCGACTGGCCCGCACCGTCGTGGTGCTCCCGGTCCGCGGCACCGTCGACCTCGTCACGCTCAGCTCGCTCGAGCGCCGCATGGCCGAAGCCCGCGACCTCGGGGCCGACGCGGTCGTGATCGAGCTGGACACCCCCGGCGGCCGGGCCGATGCCGCGCTCGACATCGCCGACCTCCTGAAGGACCGAACCGAGACCCCGGCCAACGTGGTGGCGTGGGTCAACGACCAGGCCCTCTCCGCCGGCACCATCATCGCCCTCGCCTGCCGCGAGATCGTCGTCTCGAACAACGCCCTCATGGGCGACGCGGCCCCGATCCAGGTCGCCGTCGGCATGCTTCGCCAGATGGCCCCGGCCGAGCGGGCGAAGATCGAGGGTCCGATCCTCACCGAGGTCAAGGACTCCGCCCGCCGCAACGCCTGGGACGAGAACCTCGTGCAGGCCTTCGTCAGCGTGGGCATGCGGCTCTGGATGCTCGAGCACACCGACACCGGCGAGCGAGTGTTCGTCACCGCCGAGGAGTACGAGCGGATCTTCGACGAGGAGCCGCCGGTCGAGATCGGCTCGGTGACGCCGCGGCCCGGCGGCCCCGGCCCGGTCCAGCCGCGGTTCAGCCCCGAGCTCGCCCCCGAGCCGGGCGCCGGCCCCGACCGCAGCGTCGAGTCGATCCGCGAGGACCTCGAGTACCAGCAGCAGCTGCCGAAGGCCCGGGATCCCCTGGGGCCCGGGGACGCAGGCGACTGGCGGCTCGTGCGGCAGGTCATCGACGACGATCAGCTCCTGACGATCAAGTCGTCGGAGGCCCTCTACTACGGGCTCGCCACGCAGGTGATCGACACCGACGCGCAGCTCAAGGCGTTCTTCGGGGCCGACGACCTGATCCGCCTCGAACCGACCTGGTCCGAGGGCCTGGTCCGGTTCCTCTCGAGCCTGCCGGTGCGGATCGTCCTGATCATCGGCTTCATCCTCGGCTTCCTCCTCGAGGCGGCGGCCCCGGGGACGACGCTCTTCGGGGCGATCTCGCTCGTCTGCCTCGTGCTGCTGCTCGGCGCTCCGATGCTCTCGGGCGCCGCGGAGTGGTGGGACGTGGTGCTGGTGATCCTGGGGGTCGCGCTCATCGCGTTGGAGCTGTTCGTGATCCCGGGCACGGGCATCGCGGGCTTCCTCGGGGCCGGCATGCTGCTCGTGGGACTCATCGGCACGTTCGTGAGCGGCGACCTGGACAGCCGCACCGGGCAGGCGGAGCTGCTCCGGGGCCTGCTGGCCGTCTTCGTCGGCATCTTCGGGGCCGGCGTCGGGGCGTGGCTGCTCAGCCGGCAGTTCCACGAGAGCCCCCTGCTGCGTCGGCTGGTCCTCGAGAGCGAGATCGGCGGGGACCAGACCCGCCGCGAGACGACGGTGCTCACCGCCGCCGGACCGTCGGTCGCCGAGACGGCGCCCGCGAGGGTCGGCGACGTGGGCGTGGCGACGACCGACCTCCGGCCCTCCGGCCGGGCGGAGATCGGAGGCCGGGTGCTGGACGTGCAGTCCGCGGGCCGCTACATCGAGGCCGGAACCCCGGTTCGCGTCATCGACGCGGACCGCAGCGTGATCGAGGTCGAGGCCGACGAATGAACCTGCTGCTCGCCACCACCGCCGCCGCCGCCGGCACCGCCGCCGCGGCGAGCGGCGCCGACGCCACCCCGCTCGTCTGGGGCATCGTGCTCTTCGGCGCCGCGTTCGTCCTCTTCTTCGTCGAGCTGTTCGTCCCCTCCGGCGGACTCATCAGCGTGGTCGCCGGCGTCGCGCTCATCGGCTCGGTGGCGGCGTTCTTCACCTACGACACGACGTGGGGCTTCGCCTCGGCCGGGCTCTACCTGGTCCTCAGCCCGTTCGCGGCGGTGATGCTCTTCAAGTTCTGGTCCCACTCCAAGGTCGGCCGCCGACTGGTCCTCGGCGGCGAGGAGGAGGACTGGGACGAGGATCCCGAGGCCGCCGCCGCCCGCTCGGAGGAGGCCCGCCGCAAGCGGCTCGCCGAGCTCACCGCCCTCGTCGGGGTCGAGGGCGTGGCCGAGACCGCGCTGCGGCCCGTGGGCACGGTCCGGATCAAGGGCAAGCGGCTCGACGCCCTGGCCGAGAGCGGCATCATCGAGCCGGGCTCCCCGGTGGTCGTCGTCGCCGCCTACGACAACCAGGTCAAGGTGCGTCAGGTCCGCTGAGCTCCGCCGGGGCGCCGCGAGCGGACCGAGACGGGGCCGCCGCGTCGCCGTCAAGGGGCCCCACCGACGAGACGCCGCGGCATGACCCGGCGGCCCGGCCCCGGGCGCCGATCGCGGCTCGCCCCGCCCGTCGACCGACCCCGGGGGAGGATCCCCGCGACGGGTGAAGGCGTTCCCGCCGAGGTGCGGTCCGCGGTCGCGACGGGCCGTATACTCGGACCCGTCGGCGTGCCTGCGCCGATTCGTTCGCCCCCCTGGAGCCTCCCATGCCGGACCCGGTCCTCTACGCCCTGCTCGCGATCGTCGGCATCGTCGTCCTGGTGCTGCTGTTCGTCTTCGGGCAGTACCTCGGACTCTGGTTCCAGGCCCTGCTCTCCGGCGCGCGGATCGGCTTCTTCGATCCGTTCATGATGCGGCTGCGGAAGGTCGACCCGCGGATCGTGGTGATCAACCGCATCTCGGCCAAGAAGGCCGGGCTCGACTTCCCCACCGACTGGCTCGAGGCCCACTACCTCGCCGGCGGCCGGGTCACCAACGTGGTGCGGGCGATGATCGCGGCCGACAAGGCCAAGATCGACCTGCCCTGGGAGCGGGCGACGGCGATCGACCTCGCCGGGCGCGACATCCTCGACGCGGTG
>CAYLNM010000026.1:0-36274 GCA_964385045.1 uncultured Isosphaeraceae bacterium | reverse complement strand
CGTGGCCGGAGAAGCTCGCCACCACCTCCGCCATCACGTTCGCCGGCGTCGGCTCGTCGTGGCTGTACTCCATGATGTAGGTGCCCACGCCCGCGGTCATGCTCTTGAGCTGGCTCGCGTAGCTCATGACCTCGGCCAGCGGGGCCTTGGCGACCACGATCGCCAGTCCGCCGGGCAGCATCTCGGTGCCCTCGATGCGGCCGCGGCGGCCGGCCATGTCCGAGGAGATGTCGCCGATCATGTCGGCCGGCACCGTGATCTCCATCTGCACGAACGGCTCGAGCAGGACGGGACGGGCCTTCTGGACCGCCTCGATGAACGCGCGGCGACCGGCCTTGATGAAGGCGACCTCCTTGGAGTCCACCGGGTGGTGCTTGCCGTCGTACACCGACACCTTGATGTTCTGCATCGGGTAGCCGGCGATCGCCCCCTCCTGCATCACCTGCTTCACGCCCTTCTCGATCGCGGGCAGGAACTGCTTGGGGATCGAGCCGCCGAAGGTGTCGTCGACGAAGACGAGGCCGTTGTCGCCCACCATCTCCATCGACTCCTCGAACTCGCCGTTCACCGGCTCCACCCGCAGGAACACCTCGCCGAACTGCCCCGAGCCCCCGGTCTGCTTCTTGTGGCGGTGGTGCCCCTCGGCCTGATCCGAGATGGTCTCCTTGTACGCGACCCTGGGCGGCTTGGTGTCCACCTCGACGCCGTACCGCTTGGACAGCAGCGCGAGCTTCGCCCGCAGGTGCTGCTCGCCGAGGCCGCGGATCACGGTCTCGCCGGTCGCCGCGACGCGCTCGACCTGCAGGCACGGGTCCTCGGCCACGAGCTTGCGCAGGGCCTCGCCCATCTTGGTCTCGGCGCCCTTGCTCGTGCCCTCGATCGCGAGGCCGTGCATCGGCCGCGGCAGCGGCACCGGTCGCAGGTGCAGGTCCTCGGCGATCCGCCCGTCGTGCATGACGTCGTCGAAGTCGAGCTCGTCGATCTTGGCCACCGCCCCGATGTCGCCGGCCACCAGCTGCGGCACCTCCCCGTGCTCGGAGCCGTGGACGGTGTACACGTGCGCGACGCGGACGCCCTTGCGGCTCGTCCCCACCAGCGGCTGGTCGCCCGCCTTGAGCGTGCCCTGATGGACCCGGAACATCGCCATCTTGCCGACGTAGGGGTCGCTCGTGATCTTGAACACGTGCGCCACCAGCGGAAGGGAGGGATCCGGGGTGCACTCGTGCTGGACGACCTCGCCGTCCTTCGTGTACTCGAACGGGCGCGGGTTCGCCTCCAGCGGGCTCGGGCAGAGGTGCTCGACGATGTCGAGCAGCTCCGGCACGCCGGTGCCCTCGCGGGCGCTGACGAAGCACACCGGGACGAGGTGCGCCTCGCGGAGGGCCTGCTCGAAAGGCTCGTGGAGCTCCTCGGGGGGGATCGAGCCCTCCTCGAGGTACCTGGTCATCAGCGCCTCGTCGACCTCGACGACCTGGTCCACGATGCCGGTGTGATGCCGGGAGACCGGACCGAGGTCGCTGTCGCCATCGGTGGTGCGGTAGCAGTCGACGACCTTCGTGCCGCCGTCCGCGGGCAGGTTCACGGGCTGGCAGATGCTGCCGAAGGCCTCCTGGATCGCGTCGAAGAGGCCGGGAAGGTCCTCGGCCTGGTTGATCTTGTTGACCACGATCAGCCGCGGCAGGCGGCGCTCGGCGGTGAGCTTCATCAGGCGGCGGGCGATCGGGTCGATCCCCGCGGTGGCGTCGATCACCACGAGGGCCGAGCCGACGGCCGGCAACGCGGCGATGGACTGGCCGAGGAAGTCGCCACGCCCGGGCGCGTCGATCAGGTTGACGTGCACGCCGTCGTGGTCGAAGCGCATCAGCGTGCTCTCGAGCGAGCAGCCGAACTCGTGCTCGAGCTCGGTGTGGTCGCTGACCGTGTTGCCGTCCTCGACGCGGCCGGCCCGCTGGATCACGCCGGCCTCGAGCAGCAGTGCCTCGGCGAGCGTGGTCTTGCCGGACCCGCCGCCTCCGACGAGCGCGACGTTGCGGATGTCCTTCGTCTCGTACCCCATGCCTGCGGTCCTCCCTCGAGCGACGCGGCGGCGATCACCGCCGCTCCGTCCTCGGGAGACCGGCGGGCGTGGGCGGGCTGGCCCCGCGGCCGCGTTCAAGTCTCGTGAACAGACCGCACTATAACGGTTGCCCCGTCCGTCCCCCTAGCATTTCCTCCCCGATCGATCCCCGAACGCGTCCGCGTCCTCGCCGCCTCGCCCCGCGCGACCGACGCCACGCTCCGGAGCCCGCCCCACGCGGCCCCCGCCATGCCCTCGCTGCTCGAGCTCGTCCTCTTCCAGCCGCAGATCCCCAACAACACCGGCACCATCGGCCGCACCGCGGCCGCGACCGGATGCCGGCTGCACGTGGTGCATCCGATCGGCTTCTCCATGAGCGAGAAGGCCCGCCGCCGGGCGGGCCTCGACTACTGGGACGCGGTGGACGTCGTCGAGCATGCCTCCTGGGAGGCCTACCTCGCCGACGCCGCCCCCGACCGGCTCTGGTTGTACACGGCCCGGGCCCGCCGTCCGCACTGGGAGGCGGAATTTCTCGCGGGCGATCACCTGCTGTTCGGCCGCGAGGCCGACGGCGTGCCCGAGCACGTCCACGCGTGGGTGCTCGACCGCTGGGGCGAGGACCACCGGCTCGGCCTGCCGATGCTGCCCGACCCGCGGATGCGGAGCCTCAACCTGTCGAACGCGGTGACGGCGGCGGTGTACGAGGCGATCCGCCAGATCCGGCCGCCGTGGGCGTGAGCCCCGCCGCGGGGGCGAGGTCGGGCGGACTCAGCGGCGTCCGCCGAGCAGCGCCGCGATCCGCTTCTGCGTCGGCGGGTGGCTCGCGAAGAGCTCGGTGAGCCCGCGGCCCATGAACGGCTCGACGATGAAGAGGTTGTTCATCGCCGGATTCGGCTGCTGCAGCGGCACGCGGCGGGCCATGGACTCGAGCTTGCGGAGCGCGCTGGCGAGGCCGTTCGGCGAGCCCGCGATCGCGGCCCCGTCGGCGTCGGCCACGAACTCGCGGCTGCGGCTGATCATCGCCTTGATGAGGACGGCCCCGAGGGCCCCGAGCAGCACCATGCCGAGGGCGAGCAGCGGGTTGACGCCCTCGCGCCGCAGGCCGCCGCCGAAGAAGAAGAACCACTGGGCGAGCATCGAGAAGATGCCGGCCACGGTGGCGGCGATGGTCGAGGTCAGCGTGTCGCGGTTCTTGATGTGGGCGAGCTCGTGGGCCGCCACGCCCTCGAGCTCCTCGCGGTCGAGCAGCCGCAGCAGCCCCTGCGTGAAGGCGACCGCCGCCTTGTTGGGCGAGCGGCCGGTGGCGAAGGCGTTGGGAGCCTCGTGCGGGCAGACGTAGACGCGGGGCGTCGGGATGCCGGCCCGCTGGGAGAGCCGATCGACCATCTCGTACAGGTCGCGGCCGCCGGGGCTGTCCGGATCGACCTCGCGCCCCTGCATCGACTTGATGGCGATGGTGTCGCTGAAGAACCACGCGCCGACGTTCATGACCGTGGCGAGCACGCCGGCGATGATCAGGCCCTGCTGCCCCGCCACCGCCCCACCCACGAAGACGAGCAGGGCGAAGAGGGCGGCGAGCAGGCCGACGGTCTTGAGGTTGTTGACGAAGCCGACCATGGGGTGATCCCTCCGGGGCCGGCCCTCGCACGCCGCGCGGGGCCAGCCGGACGGCGAAGGGTACGCAAGCGGCGTGCCGGGGTTCGCGTCGTGGTCGGGCGGGCTCGGCGGCAGGTGGACGGGAGTCGCGGCGCCGTCCGGAGGCCACGGCGACACCCGGCCCGCGGGCCGGCTGCCGGAGCGGCAGATGGGCGGCCCCTCGGGAGCATCCGCGGTGCGTGACCGCATGCCGGCCGCGCCCGGATCGCCCCAGAGCCGCCACTCCGCCCGGCCGCCCGCGTCAGTGCGGCATCGGGAACGCGGTGCAGAGCTCGAGGACATCGTCCCGGACCGCCCGGCACGCGTCGTCGGAGCCGCGGGCGGCCATCACCCGGTCGATCAGCTCGGCGACGGTCGCCATCTCCCCCGGCCCCATGCCGCGGGTGGTCAGGGCGGGCGTGCCGAGCCGGAGGCCGCTGGTCACCATGGGCGGCCGCGGGTCGTTGGGGATGCCGTTCTTGTTGCAGATGATCCCGGCCGTCTCGAGCCACCGCTCGGCGTCGGCCCCCGTGAGCTCGGCGTCCCGCTGCCGCAGGTCCACGAGCATGAGGTGGTTGTCGGTGCCGCCCGAGCACAGCCGGTAGCCCTTGGCCACGAGGGCGTCCGCCAGCGCCCGGGCGTTGTCCACCACCCGCTGCGAGTAGTCGGCGAAGGCCGGCTGGAGGGCCTCGCCGAAGGCCACCGCCTTGCCCGCGATCACGTGCATGAGCGGGCCGCCCTGGCTGCCGGGGAAGATCTTGCGGTCCATCTTCTTCGCGATCTCCTCGTCGTCGGACAGGATCAGTCCGCCGCGGGGGCCGCGCAGGGTCTTGTGGGTGGTCGTCGTCACCACGTGGGCGTGCGGGAACGGCGAGGGGTGCACGCCCGCCGCCACGAGACCCGCGATGTGGGCGATGTCGGCGTGGAGGTACGCCCCGACCTCGTCGGCGATCTCCCGGAAGCGGGCGAAGTCGATCGTGCGCGGATAGGCCGAGTAGCCGCAGATGATCAGGTGCGGCTTCACCTCGCGGGCGATCGCCGCGATCGCGTCGTAGTCGAGCAGCTCGGTCTCGGGGTCGAGGTCGTACTCGTGGATCTCGTAGAAGGTGCCCGAGAAGTTCGGCTTGAGGCCGTGGCTCAGGTGGCCGCCGGACTTGATCGGCAGCGAGAGGACGCGGTCGCCGGGCTTCATGAGCCCCATGAAGGCCGCGATGTTCGCGTTGGCCCCGGAGTGCGGCTGCACGTTGGCGAAGCTGCAGCCGAAGAGCTTCTTCGCCCGCTCCCGGGCGAGGTCCTCGATCGCGTCGTGGTGCTCGCACCCGCCGTAGTACCGCTTGCCGGGGTAGCCCTCGGCGTACTTGTTGGTCATCCACGTGCCGACCGCGTGCATGACCGCGGGCGAGACGTGGTTCTCGCTCGCGATGAGCTCAAGGGTCGTCGCCTGCCGGGTCGCCTCGGCGGCGAGGATGGCGGCGGCCTCCGGGTCGGCCTGCTCGAGGAGGTCGAGGATGCCGCCCGAGAGTGGGTCGAGGGTCTCGCGGGCGGCGATCTCACGGTTCGGGGCGAGGGTGCTCATGCCGGGATGATACGGACCCGGCGCCGGCGGCCGAGCCCCGATCGCCGGATCCACACCCGGCCGCGGCTCCCGGAAGGACGACGCGCCCCTTCTCTCCGCCCGCCCGCGGCTAGCGGAGGCCGAGGACCACGAGCACCACCGCCGTGACGACCGCGGCGTCCGCCACCGCCGCCACCGCGAGTCCGACCGCGACCGGCCGCTGCATCCGCAGGTAGTGGCGAGCGGCCCAGGTCCACCACGTGGCGGCGTAGGCGATCGGTATCGCGACCCAGCCGAGGCCCACGAGCATGAGCTCGGCGTCCCAGTCCGACAGGCCGGCGCGCGCCGCCAGCCGGTCCAGCCCCAGCCGCCGGAGCAGCTGATCGGCGTCGAGACCGCGTCCGACCACGCTCGCGACCACGCCCAGCAGCACCGCGAGCGACGCCGTGCCGAGGGCGGCGAGCAGGGCCAGCCGTCCGAGGTGCGCCCACCGGACCCGGGCGCGGCGCCGCGCGATCGGCAGGATCGCGAACGCGCCGGCCCCGGCCACGGCGACGAGCCCGACCGGCAGGCCGACCAGCAGCAGCAGGCCGGCCGCGGCCCGGCTCGCCTGGGAGAGGACGTTCGCCGGCGCGCCCAGCGGCAGCAGCGCGGTCCGGATCCCGCGGACGCGGGCGACCTCCGCCGGCGAGATGCGGCCGCCCGGCCGGTCGCCGCGCACGACGACCACTCCCCCGAACCGGGTCTCGACCGCGAAGCGGGCCCAGCCGCTGGCCTGCAGTCCCTCGGGCGGGACGACGGCGTCGAGCGGGACGGACATCCGCGGCCCGGCCCGGGGGCTCGGAACGACGAAGAAGATCCCCCGGGCCTGCACGGCCACGCTGCCGCTGCCGCGGGCCGGCACGGGCACGGTGAGGCGCGGCGGGCGGTCGTCCCACGGACGCAGCCCGGCGGTCATCGCCGGCAGGACCGGGGCGCCGAAGCGCACGTACTCCACCGTCACCACCGCCCACGCCCCGACCGCGAGCACGACCGCGAGCAGGCTCGCCGTCGCGAGCAGCCGCAGCGGCCGGATGCGGTGCTCGAGGCGAAGCCCGCGCAGCATCAGTCGCGGGCGAAGAGCGGCGACGAGCAGCTGCAGGCCGGCCCGGCGGATCAGCTCGAGCGGACCACGCCCGCCCTCGACGCTCCATCGCGGCAGGCGGAGGCGATCGGAGAGCACGTCGCCCCACGCGAACGCGACGCCGCACTCGGTGCACCGGCCGACGAGCGGGCACGAGCCGGACCAGCCGGCGACGGTGCCGCGGAGGTCATGGCCGCAGCGCGGGCACTCGCCCGCGGTCGCGGCGTCGTCGGCACGCACGTGACGAGCCTCGTCCACGGGCCCGCTCATCCCGCCACCGTCGCGAGCGTCCAGAGCACGGTCGTCGCGAGCACCCCGACCGCGGTCACCGACGTCGCCACCGCCATCGGCCGGGCGAGCCGCAGGTGCACGGTCGCGGCCGAGCGCGTCCAGAGGAACGTGGCCGCCGCAAGCACCACCGCGGGGATGACGATCCGGACCAGCAGCCGGGCGTCGACGCCATCCCGCCCGCGCGGATCGACGAGGACCCAGCGGCCGACCGGCCACCCCCGGGCATCGGCGAGCGCGGACAGGGCCAGCGCCAGCGGCGCGGCGAGCAGCAGGCCGTACAGCATCAGCCGCACGACGTGGCCCGGCGTCACCTTCGCCCGCCGCCGCACCACCGGCAGCAGCGCGAACGAGGCCGCGGTCAGCACCGGCACCGCGACGAGCGGTCCGCCGTACGTCCCGAGCCGGGCGAGCCACGGGGCGGTGGCGTCCCACGGCACCGGGCCGGACACCACCACGTTCGGCGGCCGGCGGAGGGCGGCGATCAGGGCCGGCGACACGCGGCCGCGGGGAGTCGTGAGCACCCCGACGTCGGCCCCGGCGGCGCGCCGCACCCGCAGCAGCCGGACTCGCCCCACCGGTCCGGGCCCGCGCTCGAGGTCGGCGATCGTCACCACCGGCTGCCGCCGCAGGACGCCCTGGTCGATCTCCGCCACGCGGACGCCGCCGCCCGGGCCGTGGCGCAGGAACCAGCCGCGCCGGGCGGTCGTGGCCTGGTCGATCGTCCGCGTCACGGTGCTCGGGGACGTGCGCCACGGCATCACCGCGTCGCGGACGATCAGCCGGACGGGGAAGCCGGCCGCGGCGGTGGCCCGCGCGGTCTCCACCGTCGGCACCGCGATCGCCAGCAGCAGCAGCGGCACGAGGGTCAGGGCGAGGCGACCGAGTCGCCGGTGGTGCTCCATGCGCAGGCGGCGGTGCACGAGCCCCGGCCGCAGCAGCGCCAGCCCCTGCGTCGCCGGCCAGCGGCGGATCCAGTCGAGCCCGCCCGCGGCCCCCTCGACCGCCCACCGCGGGTAGGCCCGGCCGCGGCTGAGCAGGTCGGCCCAGGCGAACCGCAGCCCGCACTCGGTGCACGTGCCCTCGAGGGGACAGTCCGTCCGCCAGGCCAGCGGCGCCGTGCGCAGGTCGTGCTCGCACCGCGGGCACGCGAGGCGGGCGAAGGGGGCGAGCGTGCCCAGACCCGGCGGCCGTGCGCCGGCGTCCGGGGGCGATGCGGCCGCCTGCGGCGGGACGGACCGCGGCGCGGGACCATCGTCATCGACGGGCGGGCCCGTCCCGCTGCCGCTCCCCCGATCTCGGCTGTTGAGCTGCACGTCTGGCTCCGTCCCCGCGGAGGGCGGACCGCCGGGTCGACGGGGGTAGACTCGCATGCCCGTCCCCTCCGGAGCAACCCCGATGTCCTGCCTCCCCTCGCCCCGCCCCCTCGCCGGGGCTCTCGCGCTCGTGGCGACCGGCGTCGTCGCGCTCGCAGGCCGCGCCTCCGCGGACGCGGCGGCCGCCCCCGTCGCCGCGGCCACCGCCGCGTCCACCCAGCCCGTGGACGCCTTACCGGGGGGCGATCCCGCCCCTGCAGTGGCCATCGACGGCGACTTCGCCGACTGGTCCGAGACCGACCCGCTGCTGGTGGACCCGCTCGACGCCCCCGGCAACGAGCTCGACCTCCGGGCCGTGCGGGCGTCGGCCGACGGCCGCTTCCTGCACCTGCACGTCGAGACCACGCGGCCGGTCTGCCTGCAGGGCCTCGACCGGCCGCTGGAGCTGCTGCTCGACGCCGACGGCAATCCCGGCAGCGGGGCGAGCATCGAGCTGCTCTCGGGCCTCGACGTCGTCGTCGCGTTCAGCCCCGTCGACCCGCGCCGACCGGACCGGCCCGGCTCGGGGGTGGGGGTCGAGGTGTTCGGCGTCGACCGCGCCGACGCGCCCAACGCCTACGCCCTCGACCTGCACTTCGCCCCGAGCCACGCGTCGGACCGCTTCGAGATCCGGCTGCGCCGCGGCTCGGACCTGCCGAACGTCGGCCGCGTCCTCGCCGGGCGACGGGTCACGGGGCGACTCGTCCAGCGGGCCGCGGACGGCGCGATCATCGACGAGACCGCGCCCTTCACCGTCGAGCTGCCGGCCTTCGATCCGGGGCCCGCCACCGGGCCGGGGGGCGGGCCGGGGGGCGGGCCGGGGGGCGGGCCGGGGGGCGGGCCGGGGGCCGGGCCGGGCGACGGGCTCGGCGACCCCGACCCGCTCGCCCGCACGCCGGACGCGCTCCGCGTCATGGTGTGGAACGCCGAGCGCGGCGTGATGGTGCGGCGGGCCGGCGCGACCGGCCGGCTCATGCGGGCCACGTCGCCGGACGTCATCCTGCTGCAGGAGCTCACCGACGAGATCCCGGCGGGCCGCGTCGAGCGGCTCCTCGAGTCCGCCCTGCCCGGCGAGGACTGGACGGTGCACGTCGGCCGGGGCGGCGGGCCGCTCCGATGCGTGGTGGCGACGCGGCTGCCCTCGGCGGTCGTGACCGAGCTCGATCCCCTGCCGCAGCCGGATCGCCCCGACCGGCAGATCCGCACCGCGGCCCGCCTGATCGAGTCGCCCGAGGGCCGCGTGCTCGCCGTCTCGGTGCACCTGAAGTGCTGCGGCCGGCCGGGCGACGAGTCGGACCGCCGCCGCATCACCGAGGCCCAGACCATCCGGGCCGCGATGGCGCGGGTCATCGCGGAGGAGGAGCCCGACGCGGTGGTGATCGGCGGCGACCTCAACCTCGTGGGCACCCGCACCCCGCTGGAGATCCTGCTCGGCGGCCTCGACGTCGACGGGAGTGAGCTGACGGTGGTCGACGCGATGCAGCCGGCCCCCGGCGCGAGCAACGCGACGTGGTACCAGCCCGACAGCCGCTTCACGCCCGGACGCCTCGACTTCGTGCTCGTCAGCGACGCGTCGCTGCAGCCGGTCCGCTCGCTGGTGCTCAACGGTCTGCACATGACCGGAGCGCGGTGGACGCGTGGCGGCCTCCGACCCGACGACACGCTCATCAGCGACCACTTCCCGATTCTCGTGGACCTGGAATGGGGCGCCCGATGAGCCCCGCCCCCGCCGATCGGTCGCCGCGTCACGTCATCGCCGTGCTCGACTCGCCGGTCGGCCGCCTCGCCGCCGTGCGCGAGCCGGACGGCACGCTCGCGGCCGAGTGGCTCGCCGCCGCCGCCCACCCGCGACCGAAGGGCGCCCGCGACGCCGAGGAGCGGGCCCTCGCCGATGGGCTGGCCGCGGCCCTCGCGGGCACCCCGGCCGACTTCGCGGCGGTCCCCACCCCCGACGGTCCGCCGTTCCACCGGGCGTGCTGGGAGGCCTGCCGACGGATCCCGGCGGGCGAGACCCGCACGTACGCCGAACTGGCGGTCCTGGCCGGGCGTCCGGCCGCCGCGGCCCGCGCCGCCGGGCAGGCGATGCGCTCCAATCCCCTGCCGGTCGCGGTCCCGTGCCACCGGGTGGTGGCCACCGGAGGCGGCCTCGGCGGCTACGCGGGGTCCGACGACCCGCACGACCGGCGCCTCGATCGGAAGCGCTGGCTGCTTGCCAACGAGACGCGAACGAACGCGCCGATGGAGACCGTATAGTCCGCGCTTCCCTTCGTGCGCGAGGCCTGCGCCCGCCCCCGCGGAGGCGTCTCCGGGCCTTCCTCCCTCCCGCCGCGGCGGGTGTTCCCCAGCAGGATTCCTGATCGATGCGACTGACGATGGTCGGCACCGGGTACGTCGGACTGGTCACCGGCGTGTGCTTCGCGGAGACCGGCAACCGCGTGACCTGCCTCGACGTGGACGAGGGCAAGATCGACCGGCTCCGGCAGGGGCAGTGCCCGATCTACGAGCCCGGCCTCGAGCCGATGCTCGGCAAGAACGCCGAGGCCGGCCGCCTGCACTTCACCACCGACAAGGCCGAGGCCTACGACGACGCGGACGTCATCTTCATCTGCGTCGGCACCCCCTCGGACGTCGACGGTTCGGCCGACCTCAAGTACGTCCTGCAGGTGGCGGAGGACATCGCCGAGGCGCTCGAACGCCAGCCCTCGGACGCCGACCCCAAGCTCGTCGTCGTCAAGTCCACGGTGCCGGTGGGCACGACCCACGCCGTCCGCGACGCGATCCGCGCCCGCACGAAGACCCCCTTCTTCATCGCCAACAACCCCGAGTTCCTCAAGGAGGGGGCGGCGGTCGGCGACTTCATGAAGCCGGACCGCGTCATCTGCGGAGTGGAGGACGAGCGGGCGGGCGAGCTGATGCGGGAGCTCTACGAGCCCTTCGTTCGCCAGGGCAATCCGATCTTCGTCTTCGACGTCCGCTCGTCGGAGATGGTCAAGTACGCCTCCAACGCGATGCTCGCGGCCAAGATCTCCTTCATCAACGAGATCGCGAACCTCTGCGAGCACTACGGGGCCGACGTCAAGTTCGTCCGCGAGGGAATGTGCGCCGATCGCCGCATCGGCAACCAGTTCCTGTACCCCGGCCTCGGCTATGGCGGCTCGTGCTTCCCCAAGGACACGCTCGCCGTCATCAACATGGGCCGATCCGTCGGCTTCGACGCCAAGCTCAACCAGGCGGTGCACGACGTCAACCAGGACCAGCGCACGCACTTCTGGAACAAGATCCGCGAGCACTTCCGCGGCGAGCTCGCCGGCCGCACGCTCGCGTTCTGGGGCGTGTCGTTCAAGCCCGAGACCGACGACATCCGCGAGGCGCCGGCGATCGCGATCATGAAGCACGCGATGGAGGCCGGCGCCCACGTGCGGGCGTACGACCCGATCGCCCTCGACAACCTCGAGAAGGAGGTCGACGGCGTCACCATCGTCCGCGACATGTACGCCTGCCTCGAGGGGGCCGACGCCCTCGTCGTCTCGACCGAGTGGAACGAGTTCCGGCAGCCGGACTTCGACGAGATCGGCCGCCGTCTCTCGGACAAGGTCGTCTTCGACGGCCGCAACATCTACCGTCGGCAGAACCTGCTCAAGGACGGGTTCACCTACTACGCCGTCGGCCGCCCGGCGGTGATCGAGGGCCGCGACGCCCCGGTGACCGCGGGCTGACGACCCGGCGGTCCGCCGCCGACCGATCGCGACGAGCCATGATGCCGCCGCCGGGTGTCCTCGGGACGCCCGGCGGCGCATCATGTTCCCGTGACCACCCTCGTCCGCCCGCCCCATGTCCTGCTGCTCCGGCGCGACCCGGTCCGCGACCCGCGGTGTCCGGCGTGCGACCACGAGCTCGCCGGCAGCGGCGGCGACCGGCCGTGCCCCGAGTGCGGCGCGGCGGTGGCCGACGCGTTCGCCGCCCCGCCGCTCGCCGACCACGGCTCCGGGCGACTGCGGCGGATGCGGCGCGCCGTGCGCGGGCTCGCGCTCGCGGCGGCGGCCCTCACGAGCCTGCCGTGGTCCGCCCCCGCCCTCGGGCTCGACCTCGCGGGCGGGCTCGCGCTGGCGTGGGGGCTCGGACTCCTCGCGTGCGCGGCGGCCTGGGACCTCGCCGGGGCCGCCATGGGGGCCCGCCGCGGTCCGGCCGAGCCCGACCCCGAGCTCGTGGCCACGGGCAGTCCGCTACGCGCGGCGGCGATCGTCTGCGCGATGCCCGTGACGATGCCGCTGCTGGCCCTCCCTGCCCTGCTGCTGCTGCACGCCCACGCCCTCGCCCTCGCCCGGCGGACCCGCGACGCGACGCTCGACGAGCAGCTCGGCGACGCGGCCCTGCGGGCGGCCCTGGTGGTGTGCGTGGGTCCCGTGATGGCCCTCGTCGCCCCGACGAGCGGCGAGATCTGGCTCGCGTTGGTCGTGCTTGCGGCCCTTCCGCTCGCGCGGCGGTGGGCCGAGCTCGCCGCCCACCTCGGCGTGGCCGCGTGCTGGGCCGAGGCGGCGGAGCGGGCGGACGAACCGGCCCCCGCGGGCAAGACGAGACCGCTGGCGGGTACCCTGTCGAAGCCCGGGGCGCTTAGCTCAGTTGGCTAGAGCACCGCCGTTACATGGCGGGGGTCGCTGGTTCGAGTCCAGTAGCGCCCATGTCCCCCGTGGCCGATCGTTCCCGCCGTGTCCGGTGATCCCGATGGCGTGCGGCGGCGGCGGATCGCAGTGGTGGTTCCGTCCGTGCCGCGCCGGCGCTGCACGATCGGCCACAGGAGACCCGCAGACATGAATCCGACCCCGCTTCGTCGTCGCGGCGCGATCGCCGCCGTCCCCCTCGTCGCCGCCCCGCTCGCCGGCCTCGCCCTCGCGGCCGCGGCCACCGTGGCCCTCGGATCACAGGACGCGGGCACGCCGCCGCCCGGCCGCGGCGCCCCGCCGACGGCGACGCCCGACCGACCCGCCCCCGGTCAGCCCGACATGGACCTCGCCGGGATGCTGCTGCAGGGCCTGCGGTCGACGCCCGGCTGCCTCAAGGCCGAGGCGGCGCAGTGGACCGACGGCAAGGCGTCGATCGTCGGGTGGTTCGAGGATCGGGCCGCGGCGATGCGGTGGTACGAGCACCCGATGCACCGCCGCGTGATGGGCGGCATGCGGGCCGCCGCGGGAGAGGGCGGCGGCGATCGCCCGATGGCCGACGTGCCGCCGGACGTGCCGCTCATGATCCTGGCTACGATCACGCCGTCGGACCGCCCGGAGGTTCCCGGCTTCCCCGGCCCGATCAGCCAGATCTCGATCGAGCTGTTCACGCCGGTGCCGGGCGGGGCCGCCCTCAACGGCCGTCTCAGCCCCGAAGGCTTCGCCGTGGAGGGGCTCGAGGTGTACGACGCGCCGGAGGGTGACCGGGCGTCGCCGCCCACGGATCCCCGCCGCGGCCGCTGAGCGGCCTCCGCCCCCCTGCTCCCGTTCACGCGTCCACGACGCGGCGCCGCACCTCCGGCGCCGCGCCGTGCTGCGCCACGGGACCCAGCGTCAGTCCCGAACCGCCCGCACCCGCCACGCCAGCGTCCGCTCGTCGTCGGTGCGGCGCAGCAGCAGGAATCCGCCGTCGCCCGCCCCGGCGACGAGCCCGCCGCCCGCCGAGCGTCCGGGGTCGGCCGGGAGCTCGACGGTCGTCCACGCCGCGGCCTCCGGGGCCAGCAGCCACGGCCCCCGGCCGTCCGCGGTGATCGCGAGGACGGTGCCGCCATCGGCCACGAGCGCCGTGAGCACCGCCGGCCCGGGCAGCGACGGCAGCGTCTCGAACGACCGGGTCGCCGGGTCGTACCGCAGGACGTCGGCGATCGGCCGGCCGTCCGCGCCGGTGCCCCCCGCGATCACGATGCCCCCCGCGGCGGACGCCGCGACCGCGTCCCGCCGCGGCGTCGGCAGCGTGTCCCCGACGGACGAGAACGGGGCCACCCCGTCCACCCAGGCCGTCTCCGAGATCGCGTCCGTGACCGCACCGTCACGCGCGCCGCCGAAGGCGTGCCACCGCATGCCGTGGGCGACGAACGCCGCCCCCTCGGCGTGCGGCGGTGGGCCGGGCTCGCGCCACGTCCAGCCGCGCTCGCCCACGCGGTGGGCCGGCATCGCCGGCGATGCGTGGGGGCCGAAGAGGAAGGCGAACGGCCCGTCGGTCACGAGCGCCGACGCTCGCACCGCCGCCGGCACCCCGCCGAGCATGCGCCACTCGAGCTGCGGCGTGTCGAGGATCCAGGTGAACCCGCCCCCGGCCGGATCGCTTGCGTGCAGGAGCATCACGCCCTGCAGCATCGTCCCGAGGTCGCGGGCGGCACCGACCGACACGTCGGCCGGCAGATCGGGCGGCAGCGGCGGACCCGGGATCGCGTACGGCCCGGCCACCGCCACCCGCGTCCGGGGAGCGGCGCCCGCGGGTCGGGCGCGCCCGTGCGTCGCGAGCCGCTCGATCGCTCGGACCGGACGCGAGCCGCGGTAGCCGCCGAGCAGCATGGCCTCGCCATCGGCGCCCGGCAGGAGCTCGGCGAAGCGGCGCGGCCAGGCCGCGGTGCCGATGCGGCGCCAGCCCGGCGCGCCCGCCTCCACGTCCGCGTCCGCGTCCGCGTCCGCGTCCGCGTCCGCCTCCGCCTCCACGTCCGCGCCGGCCTTCACCCCAGTGAGCTCGAACAACCGCCCGTGCTCGTCCACCGCCCAGATCCGGCGCTCGTCGCCCCCCGAGTCGCCGACGGCGGCCGCCGCCGCGAGCTCGTTCACCCGGCGGTGCACCGGCGGCGTCCACGAACGCACCGTCCCGTCGGCGGCGATCGCGTCGATGCGATGGACCGGCTCGTCGCCCGTGGCGGACCGGCCGCCCAGGACGAGCACCCGGTCGCCGAGGTCCACCGCGAGGCCGTCGATCCGCGGCCCCGGCAGCGGGATGCGTCGCCAGGCCCCGCCGGGCTCCAGTCGCAGGGCGTCGGTCGCCGGCCCGGGCGCGCGTCCGGGCTCCGCGGTCACGCCGCCCACGACGAGCAGGCCGGCCGCGGTGCCGACCGCGACGTGCCGGGCCCGTGGCTCCGGCAGCGGCGGAAGGTCCTGCCCCGGGGTGTCCGGCCCCGCCCCACCCGGGGCGAGCGGGAGCGCGACGACCTCGGCCGAGACGGACGCCCCGGCCACCGGGTCGCGGCCGCCGACGACGACCGGACGCCCCTCGTGCACCGCCAGCGCGAGGTAGCGGCGACCGGCGGCGGCCCGCGGCGCCGCGACCGACGACGTCGGGCGGCCCGCCGCGTCGAGCAGCAGCACCGAGGGCGACCAGCGGTCGTCCATCGCCAGCACCGCCGCCATCGCCCCGTTCGGGAGCCCGGGGCCGGCGGCGGCGTCCACCACCCGGAGCCCGGCCGGCAGCAGCGTGCCGCCGTCCTCGGGCGGCGGCGTGCGGGTGGACACCTCGGACGCGACCGGCGCGACGGACGCCGCCGCCGCGTCGGCGGGCGGCGAGCCCGAGGCGAGCGTCGCCGCGGCCGAGAGGATCGCCGCGACGAACGCGGCCGAGACGACGAATGGGATGCGGATCATGACGGGCCTCCCCGACGCCAACGCCCACGCGTGGGGCCGGCTTGCCCGCGGCGCCATGATCGCGACGCGGGCGACGCGGGCGACACGAACGACGAACGCGGGCGGCAACGAAAGAGGGGCCGCGCCCTGACGGACGCGGCCCCCGAACACGGAACCGATCCGGACGACGGCTCAGCAGTCGCCGAAGTCCGAGAGGACGGTCAGCAGGTCACCGAAGTCGATGGTGCCGTTCTCGGTGCGGTCGCCGTTGAAGCCGGGCGAGACGGTCGCGCCGAAGTTGAGCAGGAGCGACTCGACGTCCGCGACGTCGACCACGCCGTTGCGGTCGATGTCCGAGGGGCACTCGGCCGCGAGCTCGAAGCCGAAGGCCTGCATCATGGTGCGGTAGACGTCGGTGTTGTCGACGTAGCTGCCGTCCCAGTCGCCGAACTCGGCGCCCCAGAGAGCCGCCGAGCCGGCGTCGACCTGGGCCACGTCGAGCAGGGTCTCGGCGCCCGCACCGATGGCGTAGGTCGGGACGAGCTTGTTGGTGTGGTTGCCCGAGGCGTACTGATGGGCCGGCACGACGCCCTGACCCTCGTTCGGCACCGCGACGAAGTCGTTGAAGGTGTCGACGGTCGGATCCCAGCGCGGATCGTCGTCACCGTCGGTGTAGGTGCCGGCACCCCAGATGCCGCCGGTCTCGTGGTCCGAGGTGACGATGAGCAGGGTCTCGTCCCAGCTGCTGTTGGTCTCGACCCACTCGACCACGGCGTTCACCGAACGCTCGAAGTCCATCTGCTCCTCGATCATGCGGGGCAGGTTGTTGCCGTGGTTGACCCAGTCGACGGCACCACCCTCGACCATGACGAAGAAGCCGTCCTCGTCGCGGTTCAGGAGGTTGAGGGCCGCGATCGTCATCGTCTCGAGGCTCGGGACGGTCTCGATCGGGGCGTCGCCGGACGGCCAGTCGAACTCGCCGTCGGCCTCGCCGTTGGACGCGCGGACGGCCTGCAGGGTGCTGTAGACGGGAGCGATGCCGATGACGCGCTCCGGGGCGTCGGCCGCATCGGTGGCGAGGGCCTCGAAGGACGCGAGGTCGTCCACGAGGGTCCAGCCGCCGGGGTGGGTGCCGTCGACGAGCTGGTTCAGGGTCTCGAGGCCGCCGACGCGGAAGGCGCGGTCCTCGGTGACCTCGGCCGGGTTGCCGTCGTTGTCGAACGCCGGGTGGCCCGGGCCCATGATCACGTCGAGATCGCTCTCGAGCATCTGGTTGGCGATGTCGGAGAGCAGGCCGCGCTGGATGACGTGCGCGTCCACGGTGCCGGGCGTGGCGTGCGTCCAGTACACCGAGCTCACCGCGCCGGTGGCCTTTCCGGCCGCCGCCGCAACCTCGGCGATGGTCTGGACGTCGCGACCGGCCGCATCCTGGGCGATCTTGCGGTTGGTGGTCTTGACGCCGGTGTAGAAGGCGGTGGCGGAGGCGGCGCTGTCGGTGTAGCCCGAGTACGGGATGTTGACCGGGTCGAAGTCGTTGAGCATGTGGTAGCCGAAGTCGCTCCACATCGCCTCGGCGTCGTAGCCGAGCGGGCCGCCCTGGCGGGCGAGACGCGGGTTGCCGTCCGGCAGCACCGCGGCAGCCGGGATCTCGCCGCCGCCCGGGGTGGCGATCACGTCGAGGTTCTCGTCGACGTAGTTGAGCGACCAGCTGGTCATGCCCACCTTGATGCTCGGGTAGGTCGTGCCGTTCACGACCCGGTCCTGCTGGTAGGGGCTCTGGCCGGGGGCGCCGTTGGCGTAGTACTCGGCGGCGAGCCAGCCGTTGTGGCCGATGCCGTCGGCGATCATGAGGATCACGTTCTTGGCGTTCTCGGCCTGCGCCGCGCCGGCGAGGCCGAGGACGACGCTGCCTGCAACGAAGGACAGGCGGGTACGGGTCTTCATCGTTCTACTCCTGGATCGGGGCCCCCCCACCGGGGCGCCCAAGATGGAGTCGATCCGGGCCATAGAGAACACCTATGGACCCCGGTCGACGGAGCAGGATCGTCCATCAAGCCCGGCAACGATCGGTCAGTGCGATCCGTGAGCGGCGCGAGAACGCCGTTGCCGATTGGTGAAGATGGCGGATCCGGGCGGCATGGGGGGCGAATCGCGCACGCGTCCTCGGCGCAGTCGCCTCGTCGCGGGTCGTCCCGCGCGAGCCCTACAATCGTTGCTTCGCCGATCCGGCCCGGGCACGCAACCGTCGCCGGGCCGCCACCGGAAGGACGCAGCGAGCCCATGTCCACCATCGCCCCCCGCTTCCGGCCCCGCCGTGACCGGGTCCGCCGTCCCGGACGCCGGCGACGCCTCCCCCGCCTCGGCGGCCTGCTCGCCGCCCTGGCCGCCACGCTCGTCGCCGCCCCCGGCTGCGACACGGTGGAGCGGCTGCCCGACACGCCCCGGCCCGACCGGGTCGACCGCGTCACGCGGGCCGACATCCCGCGGATCATGCGGGGCACGCTCGGCTCCGAGGTCGCGGTCGACGGCTTCTCCCCCGTGCTGGTCCGCGGCTACGGGCTGGTGGTCGGCCTCGACGACACCGGCTGCACCACGATGCCGCCGGATCTGCTCCAGCACATGCAGCAGGAGATGGTGCGGCGCGGCGTGGGTCAGGCCCGGGCCGGGATGGGCAAGCTCTCGCCCGAGCGGATGCTGCGAGCTCCCGACACCGCGGTCGTGATCGTCGAGGGCCTCCTGCCGCCCGGAGCCACCGCCCGCCAGCCCGACACGATGGGCGGCCGGCCCGGCACCCCCTTCGACGTCCGGGTCTTCCTGCACCCGCAGACCGACGCGACGAGCCTCGACGGCGGCCGCCTCTTCACCTGCGAGCTGCGGCCGGTCGGCCCGGGCGAGCAGCTGCCGCCCACCGGCTCGCTCCAGGCCCGCCCCCTCGCCGTCGCCCGCGGACCGGTGTTCGTCAATCCCTTCGCCGACCCGAGCACCCCGGTCGGGGCGGCGGTCGACCGCTCCCGGGGCCGCATCCTCGAGGGCGGCGAGGCGGTCTCGGACAATCCGCTGAAGCTGCGGCTGCTGACGCCGAGCCACGCGCGGGCCGAGATCCTGACCTCGGCGATCAACACCCGGTTCCCCCGCGAGCCCGGCATGGTCGACCCCACCGCCGTCGGCGAGTCGGACGAGTCGATCCAGGTGATCGTGCCGGTGACCTGGCGCGACGATCCCGACGCCTTCGTCGAGACGCTGCGGCACATGACGATCCGGCAGGCCAACCCCGAGGCGGTGGCCGCGAGCATCCGCCGCATCGTGCAGCAGGACCCCGGATACGCCGGCACCGCGATGGCCCGGTGGCACGCCCTCGGCCGCAAGGCGCTGCCGGTGATCCGCGACCTCTACGAGGCCCCGAACCGCCCGGTCCGCACCGCCGCCCTCGAGGCCGGGGCCCGGCTCGGCGACGCGCTCGTGGTCCCCGCCCTGCTTCGCATGCTCGAGGACGACTCGCCCGCGGTCCGCCGCGACGCGGTGCGGCTGATGGGCGAGCCGATCGACGATCCCCGGATCGAGTTCGCGCTGCTCGAGGCCCTCGACGACGCCGACCTCGAGGTCCGGCTCGGGGCCTACGAGGGACTCCACGCCCGCGACTCGCTGCTGCTCGATCGAACGATCGTGGGGCAGGACGAGTTCATCCTCGACATCGTCGAGAGCGAGCACCCGCTCATCTACGTCGCCCAGATCGGCCGCCCCCGGATCGTGGTCTTCGGCCGCGACCTGGAGCTGGCCGACGTGCTGCCGGTGGACGTGTGGTCGGGGCAGATGATCATCAAGGAGATGCAGGACGAGGCGGACCGGCTCGAGATCTTCTACCGCCCCGCCCCCGGGGCCCCGGCGGAGCTCTACGAGTCCACGACCCGCGTCCGCGACCTGATCGTCCGACTCGGCCGGGAGCGTTCCTTCGAGAGCCCGGATCCGGGCCTCGGCCTGACCTACGCCGAAGTCCTCGGCGCGCTCTACGAGCTGCGGCGCGAGGGCACCCTCGCCGCCGACTTCAAGGCCGAGCAGGACCGCGTGCAGGCCGCCATCGCCCGGGCCCTGTCCGAGGCCCCGGAGCGGGGCCTGCGTCCCGACTTCGCCGAGCCGGCCGCCACGCCGTCCGGCCCCGCGTTCATCGACGTGCCCGCCGGGGGGCCGGGCGATCCGGGCGGCGCCGCGGCGCCGCCCCCGGGCGGCCGCCCCGCGGGGCCCGCCCCCCGCGACGACTTCGACGCCCCCGCGCTGGACGCCGGCCGCCGCTGAGTCCGCGCCGGGCGGGCCACCGCGGGGGCCCACGCCCGAGCCCGGGCGCGGGGGCGGCGGACCGGGCGAGGCCGGCGGCGTTCAAGCGACCCTCGCGGGACGGACGCCCCCCGCCGGGGCGGACGCGGCGGCATCCCCGGGCCGATGCATCGCCGCGCCCCCGACGCACGGCCCCGGCACGCCGACGCGCGGAATCGCTGCCATTGCCGCGGTCCGCCGCCGCTGCCGGTATCCTGCGACCACGTGGGCGAGGCCAGCCGGTGAACGCCGGACGACCGGGCCGCCCGCCACCCGCGCGGCCGGACGGACTCGGCCGCCCAGACGGGGATCCCGGGCCCCGGCGCTCGCCCGCCGCCGGCCCGTGCACGGACAGGAGGTCGATCCCGCATGCGGCTCGCCAAGGTCACGCTCGCCGGCTTCAAGTCGTTCGCCGACGTCACCGAGTTCCACTTCGACCAGCCGATCACGGGCATCGTCGGCCCGAACGGCTGCGGCAAGTCGAACGTCGTGGACGCCATCAAGTGGGTGCTCGGCGAGCGGTCGGCCAAGAGCCTCCGCGGCGACGCCATGATGGACGTCATCTTCGCCGGCTCGGCCGCCCGCAAGCCGATGGGCGCGGCCACGGTCACGCTGACGTTCGACAATCCGATCGTCCGCGACGACACGCCGGACCCGGCGCAGCGCCGTTTCCTGCCCGTCGACACCGAGCAGGTCGACGTCGGGCGGCGGCTCTACCGCGACGGCAAGAGCGAGTACCTCATCAACGGCCGAAAGGTCCGCCTGCGGGACGTCAAGGAGCTCTTCCTCGACACCGGCATCGGCGTCAACGCCTACTGCATCATCGAGCAGGGCCGCGTGGACGCGATGCTGCTGGCCAACCCGGTCGAGCGGCGGCACATCTTCGAGGAGGCAGCCGGCGTCGCGAAGTTCAAGGCCCGCAAGGTCGAGGCCGCCCGCAAGCTCGAGAAGGCCGAGGTCAACCTCGTCCGCGTGCGCGAGCAGCTCGCGTCGACCGAGCGGCGGCTGCGGATCGTCCGCGGCCAGGCGGAGAAGGCCCGGCGGTTCCGCGAACTCGACGCGGAGTTCCGCTCCAAGCAGCGGATCCTCGCGGTCGACGAGTACCACGGACTGCGGACCCGCCAGGCGTCGCTCACCGAGCGCGGCACCGCGCTCGAGGCCCGGCGCTCGGCCCTGAGCGAGCGGCTGGTGGCGGCCGAGGACGCCCGCCGCGAGGCGGAGGTCGCCCGGGAGGAGCGGGAGCGCGAGCGGCGCGAGCTCGAGCAGGCGCGGCTCGAGGCCGAGGCCGCGGTGCGGCAGGCCGAGCAGCGGCGCGAGATGGCCCGCCGCGCGTTCGAGACCGCCGAGCAGCAGACCGAGGAGGACCGCCGGCGGGCGTCGGAGCTCGCCGGGCGGCGGGACGAGCTCGCCGCCGGCCGGACCGAGGTCGCGGCCGCGATCGAGGCGGCCGAGGCGGAGGTGGCCGAGGGCGAGTCCCGCGTGGCCGAGCTCCAGCGGGCCCGGGCCGAGCTGCAGGAAGGCCTGCTCTCGGCCCGCGACGACGCCCGCCGCGCCCGCGAGCAGCAGGAGCGGGCGACCCGCGATCAGTCGCGGCTCGAGGCCCGGCTGCAGTCGGTCGACGGCCGCGCCCACGGCGTGGGCGAGCAGCTCGAGCGGCTCGCGGGCCGCGAGGAGGAGCTCGCCGACCAGCGGGCCGAGGCCGACGGCCAGCACGAGGCGAACGAGCGGTCCCGCACCGAGGCAGCCGAACGGCTGGCCGCGGCCGAGTCGCGGCTCGCCGAGCTCGAGGGGCTCGCGGCCGAGCTCGGCCGCGAGGAGTCGGACCTCGCCGACCGGATGGCGACGGCCCGGCACGACCGCGCGTCCCGCGCCTCCCGGCTGCACCTGCTCGAGGAGATGCACGAGGCGCGGGAGGGCCTCGGCGAGGCGGTGAAGCAGGTCCTCGACGCCCCCGAGTCGTACCCCGGCGTCGCCGGCGTGGTGGGCGACGCGATCGACACCGCCCGCAAGCACGCCGGCCTGGTCGAGGCCGCCCTCGGCTCCGACCTCGAGGCGCTGCTGCTGGACCGCGCCGACCGCCTCGAGGACTGGGGCGAGCGGCTCGCCGCCCTGCCCGGGCCGGTCGCCTTCGCGGTCGGCGACGTCGGCGAGGACGACGCGTCGCTCGCCGCGGGCCGGGCCGCCCTGCCCGGCTGGGCCCGTCCGCTGCTCGAGCTCGTGCGGGTGCGGCCCGACGCCGAGGCCGCGGTGTCGCGCCTGCTCGGCCGGGTGGCCGTCGTCTTCGACCTGCCGTCGGCCCTGGCCCTCGCGGGCCGTCCCGAGCTGGCCGGCTGGCGCTTCGTCACCACCGCCGGCGTGGTCGTCGACGGGCGCGGCCGCGTCGTCACCGGCCCCGCCCGGGCGGGACAGGCGGCCGCGGGCTGGCTCGCCCGCCGCATCGAGCGCACCGAGCTCGCCGAGGCGATCGAGGCCATCGACGCCCGGCTCGCGGAGCTCGCCGACACCACCGCGTCGCTCTCGGAGCGGGCGGACGAGACCCGGCGCGCGATCGACGAGGCGTCCGAGGCGGTGCAGGCCGCCCGCCACGCGGTGGTCGAGTGCGACTACCGGGGCGAGCGGCTGGCCAACGAGCGCACCCGGCTCGAACGCGAGGCGGCCGGCCTCGCGTCCGAGCACGAGACCCTGCAGGCGCGGCGGGACGAGCTCGCGTCCGAGCGCGGCGAGCTCGCGGCCGGGCTGGAGACGGCCGCCGCCGCGATCGAGTCCGCGGCCGCGGACCTCGAGGCGGCCGAGCGATCCCTCGCCGAGCGCACCGAGGCGGTCGAGCAGCGGCAGGAGGAGCTCGCCGCGGCCCGGGTCGCCGCGAGCGAGTCGCAGGCGCGGCTCGAGTCCGCCCGCCGCGAGTCGCGCCACCTCGAGGCCCAGGTCCTCGAGCTCGAGCGGCAGATCACCGCCGCGAGCGAGCGACTCGAGTGGCACCGCGAGCAGATCGAGCAGCACCGGCAGGTGATGGAGGAGGCCGGCGGCACCATCGAGGCCGAGCAGGCGCGCACCGCGGAGCTCGCCGAGCGCACCGCGGCCCTCCAGTCGGCGGTCGCCGAGGCGGCCGACGCGGTGAGCACCGCCGCCAAGGCCCTCGCCGAGGTCCGCGGCGAGGCGAGCGACGTCGAGCGCGAGGCCTCGGCGGTCGAGGTCGATCGCCGCGAGGTCGAGGTCAAGCTCGAGCACCTCGTCGAGCGCACCGCCTCGGACCTCGAGCTGGACCTGCCGGCGATCTGGGACGAGGAGCGGCCGCGCCTCGAGGCCGAGGACGCGGAGCCGATCGACCGCGCCGAGCTCGAGGCCGACGTGAAGGCGCTGCGGACGGAGATCCGAAAGCTCGGCAACGTCAACCTCGACGCCATCGTCGAGGAGACGCAGCTCGAGGAGCGCAACGACGACCTGATCCGGCAGGTCGCCGACATCGACGAGGCGGTGACCCAGCTCACCGAGCTCATCGAGCAGCTCGATCGCACCAGCCTCGAGCGCTTCAAGGAGACCTTCGAGGCGATCCGAGAGCAGTTCGGCGGCTCCGAGGGCATGTTCCGCCGGCTCTTCGGCGGCGGCTCGGCCGACATCGTGCTGGTGCCGGACGACGAGGGAAACGTCGACTGGCTCGAGTCGGGCATCGAGATCCGGGCCAAGCCGCCGGGCAAGCAGCCGCGGGTCCTCAGCCAGCTCTCGGGCGGCGAGAAGACGATGACCGCGATCGCCCTGCTGATGGCGATCTTCAAGTCGCGGCCCTCGCCCTTCTGCGTGCTGGACGAGGTCGACGCCGCCCTCGACGACGCCAACGTCGAGCGGTTCTGCCACGTGCTCGAGCCCTTCCTCGACCACAGCCACTTCATCGTGATCACGCACCACAAGCGCACGATGAAGGCGGCCCACCGCCTCTACGGCGTCACGCAGCAGGAGCGCGGCGTGTCCAAGCGGGTGGCGGTCCGCGTGGAGGACGTGGGCGAGGACGGCGCGATCGACCAGGCCGCCGCGACCTCGGACGGCGCCGCTGGCGGCGACGGCGACGGCGCGTCCGCGACGACGAACGGCGGCGGCCGCGGCATCCGGCCGGCGCCGCGGCCGGGGGCGCCGACGGGGCCCCAGCGCGGCGGCGACGACGCCCCCGGCGACGACGAGGCGGGTGCGCCCGAGGCGACGCGTGGCGGCGGCCGGGCCCGCGTCGGGGCCGGCACCACGGCGGCGCGGCGGCGCTGAGCGGCACGAGCCGGGTGCACGGCGGCCTGCGGCCCCGCCGACCCGGCGCTGCCCGTGCCTGCCGACGCGGCTGCGGCTCCGGTCCGGGAGCGCCGGCGCCGCGGAAGGCGGACGGCTTCCACGCCGTGCACGCGGACCACGCGGGGCGGCTCACCCCGGCACGAGCCCGGCTCGCCGTCAGTGCAGGGAGCGGGTGAAGGGCGGGGCGTCGCGGTCGGCCCGGTACTGCACCGGCTCGATCGCGGTGGCGAGGCCGCGACGCTCGTCGATCGTGACCACGGCTCCGCACATCCGCTCGTCGCCCTCGCCCACGTCGAAGGGCACGTACATCGCGGTGGTCATGTGTCGCACGACCGCTCGCTTGTCCCGCCCGATGCACGAGTCCCACGGGCCGCACATGCCCACGTCGGTCTGGAACGCGGTGCCCCCCGGCAGCACGCGGGCGTCGGCGGTGGGCACGTGCGTGTGCGTGCCGAGCACGGCGGCCACCCGCCCGTCGAGATGATGAGCGATCGCGGCCTTCTCGCTCGTCGCCTCCATGTGCGCCTCGACGATCACGATCGGCGCCGGCTCGCCGAGCTCCTCGAGCACGCGGTCCACCGCGGCGAACGGGTCGTCGGCCTTGAGGTTCACGAACACCCGGCCGAGCACCGTGATCACGACGAGGTCGCGGGCATCGGGCCGCCGCAGCCGCACGTACCCCCGCCCCGCCGCCGCCGCCGGGAGATTCGCAGGCCGAGCGATCGGCTCCGCCCCGTCGTCGAGCACCGCCGCGATCCGCTGGTCGCGAAAGACGTGGTCGCCGAGCGTGATGCCGTCGATGCCGAGGCCACGGAAGCGCCGGTAGAGATCCGGCGACAGTCCCGAGCCGCGGGCCGCATTCTCGGCGTTGGCCACGATCAGCGACGGGTCGTGCTCCTCCCGCAGCCGCGGGAGCTGCTGCTCGACCACGCGCCGTCCGGGTGCGCCGAAGATGTCGCCGAGGAACGCGATACGGAGGGTGCCCATGCCCGCAGCATCCGGCCACGGAGCCACGGCCGCAACCGCGGCGGACCGAGGACGCGCCGATCGTGACGCCGATGCGGCGCGCCGCGGGGAGCCGCGAGGAGCCGCGAGGAGCCGCGAGGAGCCGCGGCCGCCACGAGCCGTGCCCGCACGCGTCCGGTCGCCGCGAGGCCGCTCGCCACGATCCGCGTCGTCGAACCTCCTCTCACCGCGAGGGCGGTCACGGCGAGTCCCCGCGTCGCGAGCCGTGCCCCGAGCGTGGGGCCGCCGAGCACCACGGCCCGAGCACCACGGCCCGGGGGCCCCCCTCGAATGCCGCGGCCAGGGAACCCCGCCGCGAGCTTCCCCCCGGCCGGCCCGAGGCGGGCGGCCCGGCCCGGGCGCCACGCCCCGGGCGTCGCTCCTCCGCGCGCCGCGTCCCGAGTCCCGCCGCCCCCCGGATCGCCTCACCGCGCGGTCGTCGTCCGTGCCCGTGCCCGTACCCGCGCCCGCGCTCGGCCGCGACGCGTCCGCCGCGACCGAGCTCCCCCGGCCCGCGGCCGAACCGCCGCGTCCGCCCCGGAACGCCGCCGTGCGACGAAGACGGCGGAGCCCGGAGCGCCGCCCCGGTCGCTGCAGGCTCGGTCCCACCGCCCTATACTCCCCGGCGGAGCAGCTTCGCCAGAAGCACGCTCCCTTCCGACCGACTCGATCGCGTCCTTCGACGCAGCACGCGACGCACGGCCCAGTGCCGCGACGTGTGCCGGTGACGTGCCGCATCGAGTCCGGCCCGACGCAGTGGAACGGACCGGAGCGCCTTGCCTCGCGGCGAGCCCGCGCGGATCGTTCCCGGAGAATCCGGATGACGCAGGAGCAGTTCGCCTTCGGCGACCAGGTGAGACATCCCACGCGCCCCGAGTGGGGCGTGGGGACGGTGACCAAGGTCGAGATGGTGAAGGTCGACGGACGTCCCGCCCAGCGGCTCTCGGTCCGCTTCGCCGGCCAGGGCGTCAAGGTGCTGAACACCGGCTACGTGGACCTCAGCCGCGCCGGTTCCGCGGACTCCGACGGCGACGGGGACGCCGGAAGCGTGGCCGCCGGCATCCTTGGCGGGGCGGGCCTCGACGACGAGCCGCCGGCCGCGGCGGTGATCAGGGCCCTCACCGACGACGACTGGCTCGCCGAGGTGACCCGGCGCAAGGTCGCCGAGGCGATGCGGGAGCTGCCCGAGTCGGCTCGCGACCCCTTCGCCAGCCCGCGGCAGCGGATCGAGCGGACGCTCGCTCTCTACCGCTTCGACCGCTCGGGGCACGGGATCGTGGACTGGGCCGTGGCCCAGACCGGACTCGACGACCCCCTGAGCCGGTTCAATCGCCACGAGCTCGAGCGCTTCTTCGATCGCTGGGCCGCCGAGCGCGACGGCCACCTCTCGCGGCAGGTGCACGAGAGCGGCCTGAGCGCCCGCGAGCTGGACGAGCTCTTCGCCGCCGCTCCGGCCGCCGCCCACCGGGCCGCGGGCCGCCGGGTCGCCGCGGGCCGCTGAGCCCGCCCGCCGGACGCACGGCAGCGAGGCCTCCGCGGGTCCCGGCCCATCCCTCCGATCCCCCATGCTCCCATGCCGGCGCGGCGCCGCCCGCCGTCGCCGCACCGCGCCGCGCCGCCCGCCATCGCCGCGCCACCTGTCGTCGCCGCGCCGCCCGCCATCGCCGCACCGCGCCGCACCGCCCGCCATCGCCGCGCCACCTGTCGTCGCCGCGCCGCCCGCCATCGCCGCGCCACCTGTCGTCGCCGCGTCGCCACGCCGCGGTCCTGCGGCAGCGCGCCGCGTTGCCGCGCGTCAACATCCCGCGCCACCGGAACGGGTCCGGAGAACCGATCGTCCGGGAAGATCCGCTCGTGCGGGCGTGGGCGCGCGAATCGGGCGATTCGTCGGCGACTGGCACGGGAGCGGTGCGGGGGTTGTGTCATGGTCGGGCGACGGGACGCGACGCCCGCCCGACCGAACGACACACGCTCGTCCCGCCCCGGGACGGCGGAGGGGAAGACAGACGATGAACAACGACGCCTTCGACGCCAAGATGACCGAGCTCCTCGACAAGATCGGCCGCCTGCCGGAGGGCGACCGCGGCAAGCTCGAGGACCTCGCCAACCAGACCAAGGAGCGGCGCGAGCGGATCCAGGCGTCGGTGGCCGAGCTCCAGGAGTCGATCGACTACCTGCGGCTCAGCGTGAAGTACCTGGTCTTCGACCTCGAGGCGACCCGCCGCGAGAACGCGTACCTTCGCCGCCTGCTCGAGGAGCACGGCCGCGACGCGACCGACGCCGACCTTGACGAGGACCACGAGGACGGCACCGCCTCCTGAGGCGCGAGGGCGACGGCCGCCCCGGACGCCGGACCGACGACGCCGACTCCTCGTCGTCCCTCCGGACCCCCACGCCCGGCGCGGCGGCCGGCCGCCACCACGAGTGCGACTCCCATGCGACACGCCGCGCGGAACCTCGCTCCGCGCGGCGTGTCGCGTCGTCGCGCGTCGCGTCGACGAGCTCACCCGGGGCCGGGGCCCGCGCATCCGCGGACCGCGCGGACCGCGGGCCGCGCAGCCGGGGCCGCGCATCCGCGGGCCGCGCCGCCGCGGGCGGAGGCCCGAGGCGAACGCCGATCGATCAGCCGCCCCCGGTGCCGCCAGTGCCCCCGGTGCCGCCGCCGGCCCCGCCTTCCCCGCCGGCGCCATTCCCGGCATCACCCCCGTCCCCGGATCGCGACGGCTCGGCCTCCGCCTCGGCGGTGGCCTGCACCGCCTCGCGGATCAGGCGGTTCACCGCGGGCGGCCACGTCCCGTCGATGCCGCCGACGGTGCCGACGAGCCGGCCGCGTCCGTCGAGGACGATGGTCGCGGGGAGCTGGTTCAGGCCCAGGGTCTCGGCGAGCGCGTCGGTGTCGTCGAAGAGGCACGGCACCTCGTAGTCGCGCTCGTACCAGAAGTCGTAGACGGTGTCCCACTTCTCCTCGTCCGGCGTGTCCTCCCGCGTGTTCAGCAGGAAGAAGTCGACCGGGACGTCGCCGCCGCGGCGGGCGAGCTGCTCGCTCAGGACGACGATCGGCGTCCGCGCCCGGGCGAAGCCGGTGGAGCCCATGCTCCACGCCAGCAGCACCTGCACGCGGCCGGACCGCTCCTCCAGCGACCACGGCATGCCCTCGAGGGTGACGATCTCGGGCAGCTCCACGCGGTCGCCGACCGAGACGGACAGCGGCACCGGGCGTCCGCCCGCGGTGCGGCCGTAGAGCTCCTGCATCGTCGCCACCGCGCGGCGGCCGTCGGGATCGAAGGCGATCGGCTCGGGAAGCGACTCCACGAGCCGCGGCGTCGCCCGGACATGGGTGCGGATCCGGAAGTTCCCGACCGGCGTCCCCCGCGGCACGTACTCGATGTCCATGCCGAGGACCAGGCCGGTCTCCCGGTCGATCGTCACCACGCTGTACCCCGAGTCCGCCCACAGGGTGACCCGGTCCACCGCGCGGCCGTCGGGGAGGGTCGCCTCCTCGTGGCCGTGGATGCCGGCGGGATCGGGGATGCCCGAGCTGAGCGACTGCAGCACGAGCGTCGGATCGTCGCAGTAGCGGGCCCGGAGATGCCAGGAGATGCCGACGCTGGTGTCGAGCGTCTCCCGGATCGTCGCGAACATGTTGCCGTCGAGGGGCACGTCGACGTACCGGGTGCGGAAGCGGTCGAGCATGATCTTCACGCGACCGTCCACCGCCGCCGCCCGCGAGCCGGGCGCCTCGACCAGGAAGTGCTCGTCGCCCTCGAACATCACCCGCCCCCGCCGCACCGGGCGGGCCTGGGCCGAGACGAAGGCGTGGATGGAGACCTCGTCCACCAGACCCGGCGCCTGCCGATAGGCGGCGACCATGCGCTCGAGGGCCGCCCGGGCCGGACCGAGATCGTCGCTTCGGATCGGACCGGCGATCGGGATCCCCCCGATCTCCTCCGGTGCCGCCGCCTCGGGAGCAGAGGGCGCGGCCGGCGGCCTCGCCTGCCCGGCGGCCGCGGATCCAGCGACGGCGATGGCGAGCGCAGCGGGCAGGGCGAGCAGCGCCGCGGCGAGTCCGGCACGTGAGGAACGTCGAGGGCGGTGGTGCATGTGGTGAGGTTCCTGCGGGAAGCGGAAGGCGGCGGATGCCGGTCGGCGCCCGGGGGTCGCCGCTCGGCGGCGGGCTCGCGGCGTCGGTCGAGGCGAGCCGGCCCCGCCGTGTCGTCGCGGTGTCACCGGACGAGAGCCGGGGACGCGGCCCCGGACGCCGCGGCGTCGATGGCGTCCGCGCCGCCCGTTCGACCCTCGGGGATCGACCGGCGGCGGCATCCCCTCGCACGGACGCGGGAGCCGCGGTCCCCGGTCGGGCGCCGACAGGAACGGAACGCGGGATCGTGCCGGTTATTCCGTCGTGGCCGGATCGGCGACCGCCCCGAGCAGTTCCCGGACGGTTCGGCCAAGCACGGGATGCACGAGGTCGGCGCCCACCTCGGCGAGCGGCCGGAGCACGAAGTCGCGCCCGTGCATCCGCGGGTGCGGGACCTCGAGGCCGGGGCGCCGGATCACCCGGTCGCCGAGGAGCAGCAGGTCGAGGTCCAGCGTCCGCGGCCCCCACCGCACCGCACCGCGGCGCTCCCGCCCGGCGGCGCGCTCGATCCCCAGGAGGACGGCGAGCAGCGCCGTCGCCCCCAGCGTGGTCTCGATCCGCGCCGCGGCGTTGAGGTACGGCCCCTGGCCCGGCGGGCCGACGGGCTCGGTCTCGAGCGGGGCGGAGACCGCGAGCACCCGGATCCCCGGCTCCCGGCCGAGGGCGTCGATCGCCGAGCGCAGATGTGCTGCGCGATCGCCGAGGTTGGACCCGAGGGCGATCGCGGCGACGACGGGCGAGCTCATCGGGAATCCCCCGCGGGAGCCCGCTCCCCGGCCACGGCCGGCGCGACGCTCGGCTCCCCGGCCACGGCCAGCAGCGGCGTCACCGCCGCGAGCGCCCGCCGGTCGGCCCGCCGCGTGTGCCGCGGCTCCTCCCACAGCAGCGGCACCCGGGTGCGCTCGGGGGGCCACGCCTCGTGACCGTCGAGGCTCAGGCGCAGCATCGCGAGGGCCATCGTCGCCGAGCGGTCGCGCACGGTCGCCCGCTCACCGCGGAACCTGAAGCGGCGGGCCCGCACGCGGACGGGAGACGCCGCCGCCCCGGCGCCGGTGCCGTCGCCGCCCGGGCCGCCGACCGCCCGCGAGGCATGCCCGATCCACACCGTTCCCACCGGCTTGCCGGGCGTCCCCCCGCCGGGGCCCGCGATGCCGGTGATCGACAGCGCCTCGTCCGCGGCGCCGCGCACGAGGCCGCCGATCGCCATCGCCATCGCGACCTCGGCCGACACCGCGCCGTGCGCCGTGAGCAGCGAGGCCGGCACGCCGAGGAGGTCCTGCTTGGCCGCGTTCTCGTAGGTGACCCAGCCCCCGGGGTACCACGCGCTGCTGCCCGCCACCGCGGTGACCATCGCGCCGAGCAGCCCGCCGGTGCACGACTCGCACGTCACCAGCCGCCGCCCCGCCCGCTCGAGCCGGCGGCCGGTCGCCTCGGCGAGGGTCGCCGGGCCGCGGGCGAAGGCGTAGGGATGCCACCGGCGCTCGACCTCGGCCGCGGCCTCGGCCACTCGCGCCTCGGCGTCGTCGCCGATCGCCCGGATCCGGGCCGTCACCACGCCGCCCGAGGCGGTGGTCCCGACCAGCGTCGTCCGCCCGCGGTCCATCAGGTCGCCGAGCCGCGCGGCGGCATCCGACTCGCCGAGGCCGACCGACGGCACGAGCGCCGTCGCCACCCGGTCGCTGCGCCGCGACGCCGCCCACGGCCGCACCACGGCGTCGAACATCGGCTGCATCTCCCGCGGCGGCCCCGGCATCGCGACCAGCAGCCGGCGGCCCGGCTCGGCGCGAAGGCCGGGTGCGGTCCCGCGGGGATTCGGGATCATCGCCGCGGACGCCGGGCGCATCGCCTGCACGCGGTTGGCCGCCGGCATGCCGCCGGGCCGGCCGGCGAACCAGCCCTCCAGCTCGGTCAACGCCGCGTCGTCGAGGACGAGCGGACGCCCCGGGTCGAGGACGTCCCCGAGGGCGTGCCGCGTCAGGTCGTCGGCCGTGGGCCCGAGGCCGCCGGTCAGCAGCAGCAGGTCGCGGCCGTCGAGCAGCTCGGCGATCGCGCGGGCGATCGCGTCGCGGTCGTCGGCGACCGTCCGGTGCTCGTCGCACGCGACGTCCAGCCCCGCGAGCTCTTCCGACAGCCACGCGGAGTTCGTGTCCACGGACTGGCCGAGGACGAGCTCGTCTCCGATCGACAGGATCGCGGCCCGCACGCGGGCGATGATACGGGCGCGGTGAGGCGAGGAAGGGTGCCGTCGCCTCCACGGGCACCGCGGCGGACACGGTACGCCCCGCTCGAGCCGTCCGCCCCTCCGCCCCCCCCCCCGCGGTGCCCGCTCACGCCTCGTGCACGAGCCGCCCGCCGGCGATCGTGGCCAGCACCCGGGGCCGCTCCCGCGACCAGTCGACCGCTGCCGGATCGCGGTCGAGCAGCACGAGGTCGGCCGGGGCCCCCGCCGCCAGCGGGGCGCGGCCGCGGCCGGGCTCGTCGATCGCCGCCCATGCGTGCTCGACGTGGGCCGCGAGCGCCGCCCCCACGTCGATCTCGCCGCCGTCGGGCCGCGGGCCGTCGCGGGTGAGGCCCGCCACCGCCGAGGCGATCGCGTCCATCGGATCGCAGTCGATGACCGGCCAGTCGCTGCCGAAGGCGAGGGTGCCCCCGGCGGCGGCGATCGCGGCGAACGGGAAGGCCGCCGCGGCCCGCTCCCGGCCGAGCCGCGCGTCCATCACCGGCCGGTCGGCGATGCGGTGGCCCGGTTGCATGCTCGCGAACCGGCCGCGGAACCGCGGGAGGTCGGCGGGATCGACGTGCTGGGCGTGCTCGATCCGCAGCGTCATGCCCGGCCGCCCGGCCTCGGCCCCGGCCCCGGCCTGCGCCTCGGCCTCGGCCGCGTCCGCCGCGTCCAGCGCCCGCCGCACCGCCTCGTCGCCGATCGCGTGGACCGCGATCCCGAAGCCGCCGCCGACCGCCTCGCGTGCCCACGCCTCGAGCGTGCCGTCGAGGGCTCGCTCCACCAGCAGCCCCCGCTCGCCCGGCGCGTCGGCGTACGGGGCGAGCATGCGGGCAGTGCGCGAGCCGAGGGTGCCGTCGACGAACGCCTTGGCCGCGAACAGCCGCAGCCCCGGCGTGGACGGGACGGCCCGCATCCGCGCGAGGTCCAGCGGCAGCTCGCGGTCGAGGGCCATCGCGCGAATGGTCAGGTCGAGCGCGCCGGCCAGCGGCACCAGCGCCCGCTCGAGGACGTCGAGGTACTCCATCGAGCCCACCGCGACGACGCCGCGGGCGTGGGCGTGGGCCGCCGCCGCCCGCGCCGCCGCCCGCTCCTCGGCCGCGCTCGGCGGCGGCAGCGCCGGGTTCAGCCGCTCCCACGCCGCGGCCTCGAGCAGCAGGCCGGTGGGCACGCCGCCGGCGTCCCGCTCGATCGTGCCGCCGTCGACCGGCTCGCGGAGATCCAGCCGCGCGAGCCCGGCCGGGTTCACCACCGCGGCGTGGATGTCCATCCGCCACGCCGCCGCCGGCCGGTCGCCCGCCGCCCGCAGCCAGTCCGCGGTCGGACGCTCGCCGCCCCACCGGGACTCGTCCCAGCCGCGGGCGAGCAGCCAGGCGTCCGGCGGCGCGCCCTCGGCGCGCATGGCGCGGGCGGCCTCCGCGATCGCCGCCTCGAACGCCGGCCGCGACGCCGCCGCCCCGAGGTCGGCCTGCCGCAGCCCGAGGCCGGCCATGACCAGGTGCACGTGCGCGTCGACGAAGCCGGGACCGATCCACGCTCCCGCGGCATCGAGCACCCGGACGTCCGCCGCCGCCGCTCCGCCCGAGCCCGACCGCGAGCCCGCGGGCACGGTCCGCTCGACGCGGCCCCCGCGCACGAGCACGTCCACCGGATCGGCGGCCGTCGCCGCGCCGCGGCCCGTCGCCCAGGGCCGGGCGCCGGCCACGAGCAGCGGCGGCGGTTCGGTCGAGCCGTTCATGGAGCGGGGCTATCGTACGGTCGTCCGCGCGCGGCCCCGGCCGGGTCGACCCGTCGCCGACGAGCCACGCCGGGCATCTCCTTCGCCCCCCGACCTTCGCCCGCCGACCTTCGCCCGCTCCCGCAGGAGAACGACGATGACCGTCCCGACGCCGCCCGCGCTCCGTGCCCCGCGCCTCGCCGCCGCGGCCGTCTGCGCCGCCCTGCTCGCCGCCGGCTGCTCCGATCCCGCCGACGACGGCTCGGGCGCCGAGGCTCGCGGCGGCGACGCCGGCACGTCTCCGTCCGCCTCTCCGCTGCCGCCGATCGACGCCACCGGCGGCCGCGACGCGGCCCCCGCGGCCCCCCCGGGCGGCACGGCCGGCGGCAGCCCCGACCTGCCCGCCCCCGAGGGCGAGGGAACGAGCGTGGACGAGCACCCGCGGGTCGCGACGTTCGCCGGCATTCGGGCGCCCAAGCCGGCCACGTGGCAGTGGCAGCCGCCGCGTCCGATGCGGGCCGGCAACTGGACCATCCCCGGCCGCAGCGGCGGCGACTTCGCCGAGCTCACCGCGTTCCTCGGGATCCGCGGCGGCATCGAGATGAACCTGCAGCGTTGGGTCGGCCAGTTCCGCAGCCCCGAGATGCGGGCGGTCGAGCCCGAACGCTGGGAGGTCGAGGTCCCGGGCCTCGACGCCAGCGCGACGATGGTGCAGATCGTCGGCGAGTTCAGCGGCATGAGCACCGTCTTCAAGCCGGGCCAGGCCCTGCTCGGAGCGCTGCTGGAGTCGCCGCTCGGCCCGATCCAGCTCAAGCTCACCGGCCCCGAGGAGGTCGTCCTCGGCGCCCGCGAGGACTTCGAGACCATGGTCCGCGGCATGGCGCCGGCGGCCGAGTTCCCGCTCCCGGCCCCGGGCGAGGCCCCGGCCCGGCCCGGCGGTGGCGGCGCGGACGCGCCGGGCGATGCGGCGGCCCCCGCCTCCGACGACGCCGGGTCGTCCGCGCCCGGCGACGCGGCGGCCGACGCCGGGCCCGTCGACGCCGCGAGCGGCTGGCCACTGGCGTGGTTCCGCACCGCGGGCGACCCGCCCGCACGGGCGGAGCGTCACCTCGCGGTCGAGGGCGGGCCGGCCCCCACGGTCGAGCTCGCGCGCGTCACCGGCGGCACCGCCGACCTCGAGCAGCTCCGCGGGTCGATCGTGGTGATCGACTTCTGGGGCACCTGGTGCAAGCCGTGCATGGACGCGATCCCGAAGAACATCGCGCTGCAGGAGCAGCATCGCGACGACGGCGTCGTCTTCCTCGGCATCCACAGCACGCTGATGGGCGAGACGATGGAGCAGGCGGCCACTTCGCTCGGGATCAACTATCCCGTGGGGCAGGACGTGGACGAGGCGTCCGCCACCGCGTGGCAGGTCCGCGCCTGGCCGTACTACGCGATCATCGGTCGCGACGGCACGGTGCGGGCGGCCGGGCTGCGGCCGGAGCACCTCGACCGGGCGCTGGCCCGCGTCGTGGCCGAGCAGCCGGCGGAGTCCGCCTGAGCCACGGTCCGGGCACCGGCGCCCGGGTCGACGACGTGACGACGACCGCCGCGGGCGCGTCCTCAGCCGGGCGTCAGGTCCGCGTCCCGCGGCGTGAAGACCATGCCGCTGCGCAGGTAGCCCGTCACCAAGGCCCGCTCCTCGAAGATCGACCAGTCCTGGTCGGCCTCCTCGGGGGCGATCCAGATCGGCATGGCGCAGTCCACGAGGACCCGGCCCGCCGCGCGGTCCACGTGCAGGACGGTGCCCGCGACGATGCGCGGCTCGCCCATCACCGGCTCGATGAAGCGGCCGCCGCCGCTCGCCCGGTGGAACCGCATCCCGACCGCGTCCACGCGGCCCCGGATCCGCTTGCCGGTGGGCACCGCGATCCGGGCCGGGTCGACCTCGAGGCCGAGGTGGACCACGTAGTCCGAGTGCGGCAGGGCGAGCTCGATCCGCCCCTCGGCCACCGCATGCACCACCGCCCGGACCTGCGGCAGGTCCGCGTGCGGGTCGGCGGCCGTGCCCGGGCTCCCGGCGGGCTCGCCCGTGGGGGACGTGGACTCGGGGCTCGTCGCGGTCGTCTCGGGCTCGCTCACCACGGGGCTCCGATTCGGGAAGGAGGCTCGGGGACGGGGCCCCGGGAAGAGGGGCGACGATGATACGGCACGCGTGCCCCGCGGCGCGGCCACGGCCCCTCGTCGAGCCGCCGGCCGGACGCCCCGACCCGGCGCCCCGGCCGGATTCTCCCCGCCGATCGCCGGACTCAGCCCGCGTCCGCGGCGGAAGGGGCGCCCGCCGGGCCGGCGTCGCCGCCGCGAGCCCCCGCCCCGCCCGCGTCCGCCGGCGTCGCCGGTGACGCCGCCGGCGCCGGCAGCCCCAGGAAGGTGGCGAGCAGTCGCGGCCCCTCGACGGTCAGGAAGCTCTCGGGGTGGAACTGCACCCCGTCCATCGGGGCCTCGGCCGGCTCGCCGCCCGTCCACCGCAGGCCCATCACCTCGCCCTCGTCGGTCCACGCCGAGACCTCGAACGGCCCCGCGACCTCGTGGCGGCGGACGATGAGCGAGTGGTAGCGGGTGGCCGCGAACGGACTCGGGATGCCGGCGAAGAGCCCGCGGCCGTCGTGGTGCACGAGCGAGGTCTTGCCGTGCATCAGCCGGTCGTGGCGGACCACCGGCATCCCGTGCACGTCGGCCATCGTCTGGTGTCCGAGGCACACGCCGAGGATCGGGATGCGGCCGCGGAAGTGCGGCACGAGCTCGCGGCAGATCCCGGCCTCCGCCGGCGTGCAGGGGCCCGGCGACAGCAGCAGGTGCGTCGGCCCGAGCGCCTCGGCCCCCGCGACGTCGATGCGGTCGTTCCGCGCCACCTCGATCGGGACGTCGGGGTCGAGCTCCCAGATCCGCTGCACGAGGTTGAACGTGAACGAGTCGTAGTTGTCGATCAGCAGCAGCTTCATGGCGGGTCGAGGGGCGGCACGGTCGGCGGGATGCGGTCGG
>CAYLNM010000025.1:0-36541 GCA_964385045.1 uncultured Isosphaeraceae bacterium | reverse complement strand
CGGCCGGTCGCCCAGCTCCACGAACCGGCGTCCCGCTCCGAGCACGTCCTCGAGGACGAGGTACAGGGCCGGCAGCAGCACCAGGATGATCGCGGTCGCGAACAGGATGCCGAAGCCGAGGCTGATGGCCATCGGGATGAGGAACCGCGCCTGCACGCTGGTCTCGAAGATGATCGGGGCGAGGCCGAAGAACGTGGTGAGGCTCGTGAGCAGGATCGGGCGGAAGCGCCGCGTGCCCGCCTCGACCACCGCGTCGAAGGGACCGAGTCCGTGGGCCGCCTGCTCCGCGGTCAGGCCCTTGCCGCCCGCGGCGTCGGCCCGTCGCCGGAGCCGGTTGGCGGTGTAGACGAGCACCAGCGAGTCGTTCACCACCACGCCCGCGAGGGCGATGATCCCGAACATGCTCATGATGCTGAGGCCGAAGTCCAGCAGGATGTGACCGAGCACCGCCCCGATCGCGCCGAACGGGATCGCGGCCATCACCAGGAACGGCTGCACGTACGAGCGGAAGGGCACCGCGAGCAGGGCGTAGATCACGAGCATGGCGAGCGGGAAGCCGACCGCGAGCGAGCCCAGCGAGTCCCGCCGCTCGTCCTGCTCGCCCGCGAGCCGCCAGGTCAGTCCCGGGTAGCGGGCGACGAGCGCGTCGAGCTCGCCCGTGGCCTGCAGGTCCGCGAGCACCTCCTCCGCGTTGGCCACGTCGTCCTCCACGTCGGCCGACACCGCCTTGGTGCGGCGACCGTCCACGCGGCGGATCTCGGTGTACGAGCGGCCCTCCACCACCTCGACCGCCTCCCGAAGCGGCAGCTCGCCGCCACCGCGCGGCCGAAGCATGAGCTCGTCGAGCGTCGCGAGCGTCTCGCGCTCGGCCTCCGGCAGCCGGACCATCACGCGGACCTCGTTGCGACCGCGCTGCTGCCGCAGGGCCTCGATCCCGTAGAACGCCCCGCGCAGCTGCGTGGCGATCTCGGAGGCGGTGATGCCGAGGCTGCGGGCCTCGGGCCGGATCGTGAAGTCCAGCTGCGGCTTGCCCTCGGCCACGCCGTCGTCGATGTCGATGACGCCCGCGTAGGTGCCGAGCGTGACGGCCAGCTCGGCCGCCGCCCGGTCGAGGATCGCGGTGTCGCGGTGGCTCAGCTCGACCTCGATCGGCTCGCCGCCCCCGGCCCCGATCTGGGCGTCGAAGACGAGCGACTCGAGGCCCGGGATCGGGCCCGTCGCCCGCCGCCACCGCTCGGCGAACGCCACGCCGCCGATCTCGCGGTCGCCGCTCGGGACGAGCGCGACCTGCAGGCCGACGAGGTGCGCCCCGCCGCCGCCGAACGAAGGAGCGCTGCCCGGTCCGCCGCCCTGCGGGAACGAGCCGATCGTGGCCACCATGCCCTCCACGAGGCGGTCCGGTTCGGTGCCCTCCTCCTCGGCCACCTCGGCGATCACCTCGCGGGCGGTGGCCATGAGCCGCGCCTGCACCTCCCGCGACTGCTCCACCGGCACGCCGAAGGGCAGGGTGGCCCGGACGGTCACGGTGTCGGTGTCGATGCGGGGCAGGAAGCTGAAGGGCACCATGCCCGCCCCGACCGCGGCCCCGCAGAGGATGAGCATCCCGATGCCGCCGGCGACGGTCGCGTACCGCCACGCGAGCAGGACGCGGAGGCTCGGCTCGTACACCCGCCGGATCACCCACTCGAGCCCGGCCCCGAAGACCCGGCTCGGCCAGCCGGCGATCCGCCAGAAGAGCGTGTCGGCCCCGCGGTGGGACAGGTGGCTCGGCAGGATGAAGATCGACTCGACGAGCGAGACCACGAACACCGCGATCGTGACCGCCGGGATCTGGCCGAAGAGGTTGCCGCTCGAGCCGGGCACGAACATCAGCGGCATGAACGCCGCGATGTTGGTGAGGACGGCGAACGTGATCGGCGGGGCGATCTCCTTCGCCCCGAGCATGGCCGCCCGGAGCGTGCTCATGCCCTCCTCGCGCCGCGCGAAGATGTTCTCGCCCATCACCACCGCGTCGTCCACGATGATCCCGAGGGTGATGATGAACGCGAACAGCGAGATCATGTTGATCGACGCGCCGGTGAACGGCAGGAACAGGAACGACCCGAGGATCGAGATCGGGATGCCGAGCGTCACCCAGAACGCCAGCCGCGGCTCGAGGAAGAGCCCGAGCAGCAGCAGCACCAGCACCAGGCCGATGAAGGCGTTCTTCAGCAGCAGCTGCATCCGCTCGCGGTAGATCACCGAGCGGTCGTCCCACGTGGCGAGCTCGATCGCCGGCGGCAGCGTCGGGGCGGCCTCGGCCACGTAGTCGTTCACGACGTCGGAGACGCTGATCGGCGTCTCGTCGCCGACCCGGTAGACGTCCACCCGCACCGCGGGCCGGCCGCCGAAGAGCGTCTCCTGGTCGGTGTCCTCGAAGCCGTCGACGATCCGGGCGACGTCGCCGAGCAGGACCCGGGTGCCCTCGGGCGTCGTCGCGATCGGGATGTCGGCGAACTCGAGGCCGAAGTCGCGCCGCTCCTGCGTCCGCAGCAGCACCTCGCCGCCGTCGGTCTTGACCGCCCCCGCGGGCAGCTCGACCGCGGTCTGACGCACCGTGCGGGCGACGTCCTCGAGCGTGAGGCCGAGGGCGCGGAGCTCGCGGTCCGGCACCTCGATCGCGATCTCGAGGCGGGGGACCGGCCCGAGCTCCACGAGGGTGATGCCGTCGAGGCCGATGAGGTCGTCGCGGATCCCCTCGGCGAGCTCGCGGAGCGTGCGCGGATGGACGTCGCCGCTGACGAAGAGCGAGATCACGCGGTTGCGGACCTGCGCGATCGAGACCGTCGGCCGCTCGGCCTCCTCGGGGAACGAGCGGATGCGGTCGATCGCGTTCTTGACGTCCTGCAGCGCCTTGCCGCGGTCGGCGGTGACCAGCAGCTCGATCGACACCGAGCCGGCACCCTCGCTCGCGACGCTCGTGACCTCCTTGACGCCGTCGAGGCCGCGGACCGCGTCCTCGATCGAGAGCAGGATGCCCTGCTCGACCTCCTCGGGGCTTGCGCCGGGGTACGGCACCGAGACCGAGATGCGGTCGATCTCGAACTCGGGGAAGACCTCCTGCTTCACCTGCGTGGCCATCGCGAGGCCGCCGAGGATGAAGAGGGCCATGAGCAGGTTGGCGGCCACGTGGTTGCGGGTCATCCACGCGATGGGGCCGCGGGGCTCCTCGTGGCGGGCGTCGGCGGATCGGTCGTCGGCGGTGGGGGCATCGTCGGCCATGGGTCAGCTCCGCTCGCCGCGTGGTGCGTCGTCGTCGTCGTCGTCGTCGTCAGCGGCGGCCGCGGCGGCGGTCGCCCCCGCGCCGGAGCGTTCGGACCCGCCCGTCCCCGCGTCGGCGGGCGCCTCCACCACGTCGGGCTCGCCCGCCGTCGTCACGTCGGTCAGCGGCATGCCCGGCACCGGGGCCGCCAGCGGCGTCGTGACCACGCGGTCGCCGTCGCGCAGGCCCGCCGAGACGACGAGCGAGGCGTCGGTGCCCCAGGCGACGGTCACCGGGCGGATCTCGAGCCGGTCCGAGTCGTCCATGATCCAGACCCGCCCGCCCTCGCGGAGGGACCGGCGCGGGATGACCGCGAGGCCGTCGCGCTCGGGCCCGAGGATCTCGACCCGGACGAACTCGCCCACCAGCAGCGGGCTGCGATCGTCCGCGCGACCGGCGTCGGAATCGCCGTCGGCCGCGGTGCGGTCGCCCATGGTCTCGTCCGTCGCCCCGGGCACGCCCGAGAGCCCGAGCGGGTCGACCACCTCGACGAGCAGGCGAGCCATGCGGCCGTTGGGGTCGACGTCGCCGAGCAGCCGCACCACGCGGCCGGGCAGCGGCGCCCCGTCCACCGAGCCGTCGTCGTGGTGGATCAGGACCGGTGAGCCGCCCTCGCCGCCCGGGCCCGGCAGGCTGACGAGGCCGAGGCGATCCATGGGGACGCTCACGCGGACGTGGAAGACGTCGGTCCCGATCAGCGTGGCCACCGGCGTCTGGGCGTTGACGAGCTGTCCGCGCTCCACCGACTCGTCGAGGACGAGGGCGTTGAAGGGCACGAGCAGCTCGGTCCGCTCGAGGTCGAGCCGGGCCTTCTCGAGCCGGCTGCGGGCGGCCTCGACCGCGGCCATCCGCTCCTCGAGGTGCGGCTCGCGGCGGGCGAGCCGCTCGCCCAGCTCGCTTCGCTGCACCGAGTCCTCGAGCAGCTCCCACTCGCGGCGGGCCACCACGCCGCGGCCCTGCTCGACCTGCAGGTCGAACTCCGCCCGCACCACGGCGGCCTCCTGCTCGGTCACGCGGTACTCGTACTCGCGGGGGTCGATCCGCAGCAGGGCGTCGCCGCTCGCGAGCCGGCCGCCGGCGATCAGGTCGGGATGCAGCTCGACGATGCGGCCGCCGACCTCGGGCCGGAGCGTGATCTCGCGGGCCGGCTGCACCGTGCCGTAGGCGACGACGCGGGCCTCGCGGGGGCCGACCGAGACCGCGACCGTCTCCACCGCCGCGGCGGCCGGCGTGCGCTCGGCCGCCCGCTCGGGGGCGCTGCGGGTGGTCAGCAGGAAGCGCCCGGCGATCAGCGCGGCGGCGATGATCGCGAGGGGCACGAGCAGCCGCAGCACCGCGAGGGCGGCGGAGGCGGCGAAGCGGGCGGCACTCACGGGGAGTTCTCCGGAAGGCGGGCGTGGGCGGCGGGGGGCGGGGCCGGAGCCGGGCCGGCCGCGGCCGCGGGCCCGGCGGCGGGGACCGCGGCCGGCGGCTCGTTCCCCGGGGCGCGATCGTCGTCGGCGTCGGCCCCGCGAGCGAACGCATCCGCGTCGCGGGCGGGCGGCGGGGCGAGCTGCTCCATCCAGCGGCCGCCGAGGGCGCGGTGGAGGCGGGCGCGATTGGTCACCAGCTCCGCCCGCTCGCCGAGCACGCGGCGCTCGAGGTCCTGCAGGGACTGCACGGCCACGATCACGTCGATGTAGTCGCCGAGACCGTTGGCGTAGCGGCTGCGCGTCTCGTCGAGGGTGGCGCGGGCGAGCTCGAGCTGGCGGGCCCGGCGGCGGAGCAGCTCCCGCTGGTGCCGCTCGCGGGCGAGGGCGTCCTCGACCTCGCGGAGGGCGACGAGCACGGTCGCGCCGACTGCGTCGAGCCGCGACTGGAGGACCGCGCGACGACGCTCCACCTCGGCCTCGCGGCGGCCGCCGTCGAGGAGCGGGGCGACGGCCGACGCCGCGATCGTGGCGACGTCGCGCTGGAACGCGGCCCCGAGGGCGGCGGTCGTCCAGTCGTAGGACAGGCCGAGCGTCAGCCGCGGCAGCCGATCGGCGACCGCCTCGGCCACGTCGCGGTCGGCCGCGTCGAGCCGGGCGAAGGCGGCCCGGACGTCCGGCCGCCGCACCAGCAGGTCGCCGGGGGCCGCGAGCGCGGGCAGCGGCGGCAGCTCGGGCAGGACGCCGGCGGGCTCGAGGGGGCCGAGGTCGCCGGGCGGGCGGCCGAGCAGCAGGGCGAGGCGGTGGCGGGCGGCGGCGAGCTGGCCACGGGCCACCGGCAGCTGCGACTCGGTGGCCGCGACCTGCTGCCGCTGCTGCAGCACCGCGACCGACGAGCCCTCGCCGAGGCTGAACCGCAGCTCGGTGAGCTCCAGCAGCGTGCGGCTGGTCTCGAGCTGATCCTCGAGCAGGACCAGCAGCGCCCGCTGCTCCTGCACGTCGAACCACGCCTCCACCACGCCCGCGGCCACGAGCAGGGCGGCGTCCGACACGTCGGCCCGCGTCGCCGCGGCGCGGAGCCGGGCCGCCTCCGCCCGGGAGGCGAGCCGGCCCCACAGGTCCAGCTCCCAGCTCAGGGCGAGGCCGAGGGCGTACCGCTCGTCCCAGCGGTTGCCGGGCGATCCGTCGGGCGGCAGCTCGGGAACGCGGTCGCCGAGGCGGGTGAGGGCGGCCGAGCCGGTGGCGTCGAGCGCCGGCTCGCGGGCGGCCCCGGCGATCACCGCCTCCGCCGCCGCCTGCCGCAGCCGGCTCCAGGCCTGCCGCAGGTCGAGGTTCTCCGCGAGCGCCACGTCGACCGCGGCGTCGAGGCCGGCGTCGCCGAAGGTCCGCCACCACGGCTCGGGGGCGTCGTCCGGATCCGCCGCGGCTCCCGTCCGCTCGGCCTCGGACACCTCGCCGAGCAGGCCGTCGGCGGCCGCGAAGCCCTCCGGCACCGCCACCGGCGGCCGCACGAAGTCGCGGGGCTCGTGCACGCGGCAGCCGGCGGCGAGGACGAGCGGGGCCGCGGCGAGGAGGGCCACGGGGCCCGGACGGGGGGGACGGATCATGGCCGGATGATACGGGCGCGGTTCCGGCGATCCGGGCATCGGAACAGTCCGGCGGCGGCGGGTCCGGCGGCGGGTCCGGCGGCGGGAGCACGGACGCCCGCCGGGCTGCCGACGGGCGCGCCGACTCGGCGGGGCCGAGGGGCCGGCTCGAGCGCCGCACGTCCGGTCGTCCGCCGCGCCGCCGACGGGCGCGGCGGACACCGGTAGCATCGCCGCCGGAGGTCCCATGCCGCACTCGTCCCCGCTCGATCGAGTCCGTTCGCTCGTCTCCTTCCTCGTCCATCCCGAGCGTCGCGAGCCCCCGGGGCCCGGTGCGGATCGGCCCCCCCGGCTCGCCCGCGGCCCGCGGCCGACTCGCCGTCGCGCCCGCGATCTCGCGGCCCTCGCCCTGCCCGCCATCGTCCTCGCGGCGTGCACCGACGACGACGCGACGATGCTCCTCGCGGAGCTGCCCGCGGACGACGGGGCGTCCGCCGCGCCCGTTCCCGCCGCGCCCGTTCCCGCCGCGGCCGGCGGGCCCGCCGGGATGGCCCTTCCCGTCGCCGTCGCCCCGGGCGAGATCGACGCCGACTGGATCCGCGCCCGCTACGACAAGACCGAGCACATGGTCCCGATGCGCGACGGCGTGCGGCTCTACACGGCGGTGTACACGCCGAAGGACGCCGCCGGCGGGCCGTGGCCGATCCTGATGATCCGCACGCCGTACGACTGCGCCCCGTACGGTCCCGACGGATTCCCGGGCCGCCTCGGTCCGGCCCCGAGCTTCGCCGCCGACGGCTACGTCTTCGTCGAGCAGGACGTCCGCGGCACGTTCATGAGCGAGGGCGCGTTCGTGAACATGCGGCCGCACGTGGCCGAGAAGCGGACCGCCACCGACGTCGACGAGTCGACCGACGCCTTCGACACCATCGAGTGGCTGCTCGCCAACGTCCCGAACCACAACGGCCGCGTCGGCATGTACGGCACGTCGTACCCCGGCTTCTACGCCACCGCCGGCGCGATCGACGCCCATCCCGCCCTCGTCGCGAGCAGTCCCCAGGCCCCGATCGCCGACTGGTGGCGCGACGACTTCAGGCACCACGGGGCGTTCTTCATGCCCCACGCCTTCCACTTCCTCTCCGTCTTCGGCCAGCCGCGGCCCGAGCCGACGACCGAGTGGCCGTCGCGCCCCTTCGAGTACGGCACGCCGGACGGCTACGAGTGGTACCTGAACGTGGCGCGGACCACGCGGGCCCTGCAGGAGGAGTACCTGCAGGGGATCAGCGCATTCTGGACCGGCATGGTCGAGAACCCCGACCGCAACGAGTTCTGGACCAGCCGCGACATCATCCCCCACCTGCGGAACATGGCCGACGCGGTGCTGGTGGTGGGCGGCTGGTTCGACGCCGAGGACCTCTACGGCCCGCTGACGATCTACGGCACGATCGAGGCCGAGAACCCGGACGTCGACAACCGGCTCGTGATGGGGCCGTGGATCCACGGCGGCTGGCACCGCACCCCGGGCAACCGACTCGGCGACGTGGAGTTCGGGCCCCCCAACCGCCGCTTCTTCATCGACGAGGTGGAGCGGCCGTGGTTCGCCCATCACCTCAAGGGCGGGCCGGCCCCGGACCTGCCCGAGGCACTGGTCTTCGAGACCGGTGCGAACCGCTGGCGGCGCTTCGACGCGTGGCCGCCGGCGGAGGTGGTGCCGACGCCGATCCACGCCCGGGCCGGCGGGGGACTGACCTGGGCCCCGCCCGCCGAGGGCGAGCCCGACTCGACCGGCTTCGTGAGCGACCCGGCGCGGCCGGTGCCCTACACGCAGGACGTGTCGATCCGGATGACCCGGGCGTACATGGTGGAGGACCAGCGGTTCGCGGCCCGGCGTCCCGACGTCCTGACCTTCCGCAGCGAGCCGCTCGAGGCGCCGCTCACGCTCGCGGGGCCGATCATCGCCCAGCTCGTCGTCTCCACCGACCAGGCCGACGCCGACTGGGTGGTCAAGCTGATCGACGAGCAGCCCGGCGACGCCAAGGACTGGCCCGACATGCGCCGCGGGCAGCGGCGGGGGGGCTTCATGCAGATGGTCCGCTCGGAGGTGATCCGCGGGAGGTACCGCGACGACCCGGCGCGGCCCGAGCCCTTCGAGCCCGACGTGCCGACGCCGGTGGAGCTGCCGCTGATGGACGTGCTGCACACGTTTCCCGCGGGGCACCGGATCGTGATCCAGGTCCAGAGCACCTGGTTCCCGATGGTGGACCGCAATCCGCAGGCATGGGTCGACAACGTCTTCCTCGCGGAGGAGGAGGACTACGTGGCCGCGGTGCACCAGGTCTTCCACGCCCCCGAGCTGCCGACCCGCTTCCTCCTGCCGGTGCTGCCGGCGGGCGGGACCGACTGACCCGCGCCGCGGGAGCCTCCCCCCGCCTATCCGGACCGTCCGCGGGCACCCCACCGGAGCATCCCGATGCGCCGGGGCTCGGCGTCGGTTGCCCGCCGGCCCCCCGTGGACCGGCGGTCACCGTCGGACGATGCCCGTCGGGTCCACGGCCCACGGACGGCGCGAAGGGGAGGCTCATGGCGCGCGGCGAGGCGACGCGACAGCGACGATCCACGATCGCCCGGGCGGGCATGCTCGCCGGGGGCGTGCTGCTCGCCGCCCAGCTCCCGATCGTGGCCACGATCGCGGGAGTCACCGCGAGCGCGGAGACGCGGGCCGCCTGCGACGCCACCCGTGGCCTGCTGGAGCGGCTCACCGCGGGCGGGCATCCCTCCCTCGGGGTCGCGGTGCTCCGCCTCGAGGACGGGGAGCTCCGGGCCGCGACGGACGATCCGGTCGCCGCCGACTTCTCGGCCCCGGAGCGGACCGCGCTCGCCGCCGCCGTGGCCGCCGCTGAGCGGACCGGAACCCCGGAGACCGAGGTCCGCGTCGGCGCCCGATCGGTCATGGCCCGCCGCCTCGCGGACGGCGCGTGGGCCGCCCTCCCGTCGCCCGACGCCGCGCCCCTCCGATGGACGTCCTCGGCGGTGCTGCTGCCCCTCGCGGCCGGCTCGGGCACGTCGCTGCTGCTGCTGCTGGGCGGGGGGCTGTTCCTGCACCGCCGGCTCGCGCGGCCGCTGCTGCGACTCGGCCGGCTGCTGGTCGATCGCGCCGATCCCGACACGATCCGGGCCGCGGTGCCCGGCGACGGCGAGGTGGCGACCGTCGCCCGGCACCTCGCCGACGTCTTCGACGACCTCGCCGCGCGGCGGACGGCCGAGCAGCGGCTCGCGCTCGTGGCGAGCCGCACGTCCAACGCGGTGGCGGTGACCGACGCCGCCGGCCGCGTCGAGTGGGCCAACGACGCCCTGCACCGGCTGCTGGCCGCGCGGGGCGAGACCGGCGACCCGATCGGCCGGCCGCTGGCGCGGCTGCTGCCGGACCGCCGCCGCGCCGAGCGCGGGGCCGGGCACGCGCGCGGGGCCGGGGCCGGGGCCGCCGCCGAGGACGACTCGTTCCTCGTTGCCGCGATCGACGGGGGCGCCGGCGGCCGCGGCGAGCTCCGGCTGCAGGACGCGGACGGGGCCGCGACCTGGCTCGGCGTCGACGCTCAGCCGATCGTGGACGACGACGGCGTGCGCGGGTTCGTCGTGGTGCTGACCGACCTCACGGCCGAGCGGTCGCTGCGGCAGGCGGTCGAGGCGACGACGCGCGAGCTCGAGGCGATCCTCGACGCGGTGCCGACGCCGGTGATGCTCCGCGACGAGCGCGGGCGACTGGTCCGGTGCAACGCCGCCGCGGCGCGGCTGCTCGGGGCGGACGACGCGCACGAGCTCGCCGGACGCGACTACGCGGACCTCGCCCCCGACCACGCCTCGGCGGCCCTCGCGGCCGACCGCCAGGTGCTGGTCACCGGACTCGCGACCTGGGGCGTCCCGGAGCGGATGGAGGCCGGTGACGGCTCCCGCCGGCGGCTGGAGGTCGATCGCGTCCCGCTCGGCGGCGACGGCGACGAGGTGTCGGGGGTGCTCGCGGTGGCGAACGACGTCACCGACCGCACCAGCCTCGAGTCGCGGCTCGACGTCGCGATGCGGGCGGGTGGCCTCGGCGTCTGGGAGTGGGAGCCGCACCGCGGGGCGATGACCCTCTCGACCGCCCTCCGCGAGATGCTGGGCGGCGACCACGGCGGGCTCGACGCGACCTTCGACGGCTTCTTCGGCCGCCTGCACCCCGAGGATCGCGACCGGGCGATCGCGGCCGCCGACCGCGCGGTGAGCGGACGCGACGAGAGCTTCCGCTGCGAGGTCCGGCTGCGGCCGACGGGCGACGCCGAGCTGTGGGCGATGCTCGCCGGGCGCGTCGCGGCCCGCGGGCCCGACGGCCGGGCCGAGCGGGTGGTGGGGGTGCTCGTCGACATCGACCGCCAGAAGCGCGAGCAGTCCGCCCTCGCCGACGCCCTCGAGCGAGCCGAGGCCGCGGGGCGGGCCCGCACCGCCTTCCTCGCGAGCATGAGCCACGAGCTGCGCACGCCGCTGACCGCGATCCTCGGCTACGGCGAGCTGCTGCACGACCCGGGCTGCGGCGAGTCCGAGCGCCGGTCGCACGCCGGGACCATCCTCCGCAACGGTCGTCACCTCATCTCGATCATCGACGACGTGCTGGACATGTCGCGGATCGAGGCGGGGCGGCTCGAGACCCGGCCCGAGGCCGCGGACCTCGGGGCGGTGGTGCGCGACGTGATCGACATGCTGCACCTTCGGGCCGAGGCCAAGGGGCTCGCGGTCCGCACCGAGCTCGACGGTCCGGTGCCGCTGCGGGTCGAGACCGATCCGGTGCGGCTGCGGCAGGTGCTGCTGAATCTCGTCGGCAACGCGGTGAAGTTCACCGCCCGGGGCGAGGTCCGGCTGCGGATCGGCGCGGTCCGCGACGACGCGGGCCTCGGACGGCTCCGCATCTCGGTGTCCGACACCGGCCCCGGGATCCGACCCGAGGTCCGCGAGCGGCTCTTCAAGCCGTTCGAGCGGGCCGACGACGCGATGAACCGCGCGCAGGGCGGCACCGGCCTGGGGCTGGCGATCAGCCTCCGGCTCGCGCGGATGCTGGGCGGCGACATCCGACTCGAGTCCGAGCCCGGGGCGGGCAGCACGTTCACGGTCGAGGTCGCGGCGGGGCCGATCCCGCCGCTGCCGGACGCCGAGGCGGGCGACGGGCAGCGCGAGCCGGCCGACGGCGCGGTGGACGTCGCGTGGACGGTCGAGGAGCTGCTGGCGATCCGCATGCGGCCCGCGGCGGCCTCCGAGGACGAGGGCGGGGCGGCGACCGGGGGATCGGGCGCCGCGTCCCGGCGCCCGCTCGAGGGCCGCCGCATCCTGCTCGCCGAGGACGGACCCGACAACCAGCGGCTGATCTCGCACCACCTGCGGTCCGCGGGGGCGGTGGTCGACATCGCCGACGACGGGCAGGCGGCCCTCGAGCTCGTGCGGGCCACCGCGGAGGAGGCGCCCTACGACCTGGTGGTGATGGACATGCAGATGCCGCGGATCGACGGCTACGAGGCGACGCGGCGGCTTCGGGCCGAGGGACACGACCTGCCGGTGGTGGCCCTGACCGCCCACGCGATGACCGGCGACCGCGAGCGGTGCCTCGCGGCGGGCTGCACCGACTACGCGACCAAGCCGATCGACCGGCTGGCCCTGGTGGCGCGGTGCGCCGAGCTGTCGGTGCGCGCCCGGCGGGCCCGACGGGCGGCCTGACGCCGGTGCGGAAGCGGGAGTCGGAGCGGCCGCGGCCGCCGGTCGCCGCCGGAGGCGGGGGTCAGTCCTCGCGCTCGATCACGACCTCCGGCTCGAAGACGATCCGCCTGATCGCCCTGGCCCTGGTGATGCGGTGGCCGCACGCGGCGCAGGTCGACTGCTCGGGGTCGGCCCAGAACTCCTCCATCGCCCGGCTGAAGTGCTCGACGATGTCGTCGCAGTCGAAGGCCTTGTCGTACACCAGCTCCGAGCACTCCGGGCAGTAGAACTGCAGGTGCTCGATCTCGCCCACCGGCCGCCGCCGTTCGACCACGATGCCGATGGTGCCGGGCGGGCGCTGCGGCGAGTGGGGGATCCCGCCGGGGATGAAGAACGTCTCGCCCTCGCGCACCGGGACGTGGCGCAGGCCGCCGGCATCGCGCACGGTCACCACGATGTCGCCCTGCAGCTGGTAGAAGTACTCCTCGGAGTCCGTCATGTGGAAGTCGTTGCGGGCGTTCGGCCCGCCGATCACCATGACGAAGAAGTCCTCGCCGTCGTAGAGGTACCGGTTGCCCACCGGCGGCTTGAGCTCGTGCCGGTGCTCCTCCACCCAGCGGCGGATGTCGATCGGCGGCATCACCCGGGCCGCGTGCCCGTGGGTCCCGCTGCCGACCTTGCCGGTGGTCCCTCCGGTGACCTGATCGGTGCCTGCCATGGTTCCGGCCTCCCTCGTGGCGCCGCGGGCCGCGCGGCGGCGGGGTCGACGCGCGATCGACCGACTCGATGCTACCGCGCGAGGTCGTGACGACGGGCCGGGAATCGTTCGGAGGCACGCGGGCCAACGGGGGCCCCGCGGAGCGTTCTTCGCGGACCTCCATCCGGGGACCCGGAAGGGCCCCGTGTCCGCGGCCGTCGCCCCCGCGGCCCGCGTCGCCCGCGTCGCCCGCGTCGCCCGTGCCGCCCCCGCCGCGAACGCGGGCAACGGGGCCCTCCCGGGAGGCCCGATGCCCCAGGGCGCCCCGATCGCCGGACCCGCGGGACCGGAGCCGCCCGGCGCGAGTGCTGCGCTTCGGGCTGCAGGCGGTCGTCCCCGGGGTCGATGGCGGGGCCACGAGGAGGGATCGTCATGCAGCGACCGGGTGAGGGCGGCAACGAGTTCGACCGGGATTCCGGCGACGCCGGGGCCGCAAGCGGCTCCGGGGACTGGTTCCGCTTCGGCGACGAGCCGGCGGGGGACGACGCGGCGTCGGCGCCGGACGGCGATCACGCTCCGTCGCCCGCATCGTCACTCGGGCCGGCGGCGGAGCCCGAGCTCGGGGCCGAGCCTCTGGCCGAGCCTCTGGTCGAGCCGGGCGAGCCGGGGGAGCCGGGGGAGCCGGGGGTCGAGCCGGTGGGCACGCCCGAAGCCGGGGAGGCCGCGGAGGTCGAGGAGCCGGAGCGCTTCGAGCCCTTCGTCGTCTCGAGTACTCCGGGCGGCGTCGATCCGTCGGCACCGGATCCCGCCGACGTGGCGATCGCGACGAGCGGGCGGAAGGCCGGCTTCGGCCTCGTGGGCATGCTCACGGTGGTGCTCGCGCTCTTCGGCGTCGGCATGCTGATGCTCACCGACCCGCGGGCGGCCGACGCGGGGGCGACGTCGTCCTCGATGGAGTGGCTCGTCGACGTCAACGACGGCATCGCCCGCTCGCAGGTCGAGGGCAAGCCGCTGCTGGTGCTGTTCACCGCCGACTGGTGCCCGCCGTGCCGGGCGATGCGGAAGAACGTGTTCGCCGCCGGCACGGTGCAGGATCGCCTCGGCGCGGGCTTCGTGACGGTGAAGGTCGACCTGACGGACCGCGGCGGCCCGAACTCGATGGTCGCCCGCGACTTCGGCGTCACCTCGATCCCGTCGGTGCAGGTGTTCCATCCCGACGGCTACGAGATGGAGCGGTTCGGGTACGTCTCGAGCGCGGGCGAGTTCATCGACCGCCTCGACCGGGTGGAGGCGTCGATCCGCTGACACGGCGGGAGGACGGCCCCACGACGATCACGCCACCCCGTGGCGGACGGCGACGAACGGAAGGATGCGCGATGGCGCGGAGCGGCAGCGGCGTGTCCCGGGCGACCGGGATCGGATCGAGCACGGCGGGACGGCGGATGACGACGCGGCGGCCCGACCCCCGACCCCGCCGCCTGCGGCTCGCGGGGACCGGCACGTCGTCGGGCGCGACCGTGCGTGCGACGAGCCCGGCGGCCCTGCGCCTCAGTCGGCCCGGAGCACGTCCGACGGGCGGGCGGCGAGCGGCCTGAGCGAGGCCGCGAGGCCGGTGAGCGCGGTGAGCCCGATCGCGACGATCACCGCCCCGGTGGCCAGCAGGAGCGGGGCGGGGAAGTCGAGCTCGAAGCCGCGCACGACCACGCTGCCGGCCACCGCCCAGCCGCCGGCCACGCCGACGGCGGCGGCCACGAGGCCGACCAGCGCGTACTCGCCCGCCATCGACAGCACCACGTCGCGGCGGGTCATGCCGATCGTCCGCAGCACCGCGACCTCGCGGCCGCGGCGGGCGTAGCCGGCGGCGATCGCCCCCACGAGGATGATCGCGCCCGCCGCCACCGTGAACAGGCCGAGGACGCGCACGCCGACCGCGAGCTGCCCGAGCAGGGCGATCACGCGGTCGATGATCTCGCGGATCCGCACCACCGTGACGTTCGGGAACTCGGCCGCGATCGCGTCCTGGATCGCGTCCTCGCGGTCGGGCGGGATGCGGGCGGTGGCCACGCGGACGGCGGGCGCGTCCTCGAGGACGCCCGGCTCCACGTGCATGAAGAAGTTGATGTCGAAGCTCCGCCACTCGACGGTGCGGACGCTCGAGACCACGAGCTCGATCGGGACGCCCTGCACGTCGAGCCGCAGCACGCTGCCGACGTCGACGCCGAGGTCGTCCGCGATGCCGGACTCGACCGAGACCTCCTGCCGGTCCGCGAGGCCCCACGGCGAGCCGTCGGCGAGGGCCGAGCGGATCACGCGGTTGTCCTCGGGCAGCTCGGGCCCGAAGCTCAGCCGCTGCTCGCGGGTGAAGATCCAGCGGCGCCGGCCCTTCTCGTCGGTGCCGGCCTCGATCCGCTCGACGATGTCCTCGACCGGCTCGCCGTCGATCGCCCGCAGGCGGGCGGCGACGAAGGGCACGGACGCGGCCTCGGAGCCGCCCATCGACGTGACGAGCTCCCGCAGGGCCTCCCACTGCTGGGGCTGCACGTCCACCATGAAGGTGGTCGGGGCCCCGGCCGGCATCTCGTCCACGAACGCGGCCCGCAGCCGGTCCTCGACCGCGAGCACCGAGAACACCAGCAGCATGCCGATCCCGAGGGCGAGCACCGCCCCGCCGGTGGCGGCGCCGGGGGCCGAGAGGGCGGCGAGGCCGTGGCGGATGGGCACGAGCACCGCCCGCGGGGCGAGGCGCGAGCGCAGGCGCGAGGCGACGGCGATGACCGCGCGGGCGGCGATCCCCAGGACGAGGGCGGCGGCGACGAGGGCCCCCGCGAAGCCGCCGGCCTCGCGAAGGGAGCCGGTCTGCCACCAGGCGGCGGCGAAGACGGCCGCGACCACGACCGCGATGCCGGCGGCGCGCTCCACCGGCCGGCCGCGCGGCGGCTCCACCCGCCGCAGGACGTGGGCCGGCGGCACGCGGCGGATCGTCAGGAGCGGGCCGGCGGCGAACGCCAGGGCGACGCCGACCCCGAGCAGGGCCCCGCGGGCCATCGGTCCCGGGCGCAGCGGGTCGAGCAGCCGGGCCGGGATGACCTCGTCGGTCAGCGGGGGCACGGCGGCCTGCAGCGAGACGCCGGCCACCACGCCCACGAGGCTCCCGAGCAGGGCGAGCACCGTGACCTGCAGCAGGAAGACGAGGGTCACGCCGCCCGGCGTCATGCCGAGGCAGCGGAGCACCGCGATCGCGTCGAGCCGCGCCGCGACCCACGCCCGCACCGCCTGGGCGATGCCGAGGCCGCCGACGAGCAGCGACACCAGGCCGACGAGGCCGAGGAAGCGGCCCATGCGGCGGAGGCCGGCCCGGAGGGCGGGCTGCGCCTCCTCGAAGGTGTCGACGTCGTAGAAGGCGGGGTCGGGGATCTCGGCGCGGATGCGGTCGGCGAGGGCGGCCGCGTCCTCGGCCGTCGCCCCGTCGGGGAGCTTCAGGAGGGCGGCGTGCCGCACCCGGGAGCCGAAGCCCAGCAGCGGCGTGCGGGCGGCCCCGGCCTCGGCGAGGTACACGCGCGGCCCGAGGCTGAAGGTGAAGTTCAGTCGGTCGGGCTCCTCGAGCACGACGCCCGCGATCGTGAAGCCGCGGCCGCCCACCAGCAGCTCGTCGCCGACGGCGAGCTCGAGGTCGGTGAGGACGGCGGGGTCGACGACGACGCGGTCGGCCCCGGTGAGCTCGGCGAGCGGATCGGGCGGGTCGAGGACGAGGCCGCCGTAGAAGGGATAGTCGCCCTCGACGATGCGGAGCTCGACGAGACGGCTCGCCCCCGGCACGCCGCCCGCGTCGGCCGGGGCCGCGACCACGCTGGGCATGGTGCGGAGGTTCGTGCGCTCGATCGGCGTGCCCGCGGCCCGGGCCTCGTCGAGGATCGTCTCGAGCCGCTCGGGCAGCGGACGGCGGCCGTCGACGGTGACGTCGGCCCCGAGCAGGCGGCGGGCCTCCTCGCGGATCCCGGCGTCGAGGCCCTCGGTGAGGCCGGCCACCAGCGTCACCGCGGTCACGCCCACCGCGAGGCAGGCGGTGAAGAACGCGAGGCGGGTGCTGCCGCCGCGGAGCTCGCGGCGGATCGTGCGGAGGAGCATTCCGAGGCTCACGCCGAGGTCTCCGCGGGGGCGGGCGACGGGGCGGCCGGCTCGGCCGCCGCGGGGCCGCCGCGGGCCGCGTCCTCCTCGTCGCCGCCGGCCACCACGCGGCCGGCCTCGAGGCGGACGACGCGGCGGCAGCGGGCCGCGAGCCGCTCGTCGTGGGTGACGAGGACGAGGGTGGTGCCGTGGGCGGCGCGGAGGTCCTCGAGCATGGCGACGATCCGCTCGCCGCTGGCCGCGTCGAGGTTGCCGGTGGGCTCGTCGGCGAAGAGGACGTCGGGCTCGGCCGCGAACGCGCGGGCGAGGGCGACGCGCTGCTGCTCGCCGCCCGAGAGCTGCACCGGCCGGTGGTGGCCGCGCTCGCCGAGGCCGACCTGGGCCAGCAGGGCGGTGGCGCGCTCCATCGCGTCGGCCCGCCCGAGCAGCTCGAGCGGCAGCGACACGTTCTCGAGCGCGGTGAGGTTGGCGAGCAGGTGGAACGACTGGAAGACGAAGCCCACGTGGCGCCGCCGCAGCAGCGCGAGCCCGTCCTCGTCCATCGCCCCGAGGTCGCGGCCGAGCAGGCGGACGGTCCCGTCGCTCGGTCGGTCGAGCCCGGCGAGCAGGCCGAGCAGCGTGCTCTTGCCGCTGCCGGACGGGCCGACGATCGCGACCGAGTCGCCGCGGGCGATCGTCAGGTCGACGGCGTCGAGGATGGTCAGCTCGCGCCCGCCCGAGGGCAGCCGGCGTCCGAGGCCGCGGGCCTCGAGGGCGGGGGCCGCGGGGGCCGCGTCGTCGCCGGCCTCGCGCGGTGCGGCGCCGCCGCCGGGAGCCGGGGCGCGATCGGGCACGGTGGGGGTGGTCTGGTCTGGCACGGCCGATCGTAGGGAGGCTCCTGCGCCCGGGAACCCGCCTACCGTCGGGCATGCGCGCCCGTGCTCGTGCCCTCGATCGCCGTCTCGCCGCCCTCGCGCCCGTGCTCGCCGCCGTGCTCGCGGTGGTCGCCGGCTGCGGCGACGCCGCCTCGGACGAGCCCGCCGGCGCCGCGGGTGATCCCGAGGGCGGCGTCGTGTCGACGCCGCCGCCCCCCGGCGGCGACCTCGGCGGCGACGCCCCGGTGGCCGCGGCCGATCCGCCGGATGCCCCCGTCGTGGTGTTCCTCGGCGACAGCCTCACCGCGGGCTTCGGGCTGCCCGAGGCGGCCGCGTTCCCCGCCGTCCTCGACCGCCGGCTCGACGCCGAGGGCCGGCCGGCCCGCGTGATCAACGCCGGGGTGAGCGGCGACACCAGCGCCGGCGGGCTGAACCGGCTCGACTGGCTGCTGCGGCAGGAGCCGGACGTCGTCGTGATCGGCCTCGGGGCGAACGACGGCCTGCGGGTGCAGGACCTGGGCCGACTCGAGGCCAACCTGCGGGCGATCGTGGAGCGCACGCGGGCCGCCGGCGCGGTGCCGCTGCTGCTCGGCATGCGGATCCCGACCAACTACGGGCCCGACTACGCCGAGCCGTTCGCGGCGATCTACCCGCGGGTGGCCGAGGACGCGGACGTGCCGTTCGTGCCGCTCGTCCTCGAGGGCGTGGGCGGGGTGGACGCCATGAACCTCGACGACGGCATCCACCCCAATGCCGCGGGGCACGCGCGGATGGCGGAGAACGTGCTGCCGGTGCTGCTGCAGGCGATGGACCGCGCGGCGGAGGCGGGCGACGACGCGGCGGCGGGCGGCGCGGGCGCGGGCGGTGGCGACGAGGCGGCGAGCGCGAGCGGCCGCGCGGGCGACGTCGACGACGCGGCGGGGGCGGGCGCGGGCTCCGATGCGAGTGCCGGTGCCGGCGACGCGGGCTCCTGACCGCCGGCCCGCGGGCTCAGCCCACCACCGGCAGCGACACGCGGCGGGCCGTCTCCTCGAGCGGCCGGGCGACGAGGTCGTAGCCGTCGCTGCCGACGATGGTGCAGCGGACGAGCTCGCCCGGGCTCCGCTCGGCCTCGCTCGCGACGTAGGTCATCGAGTCGATCTGCGGAGCCTGGTGATAGCAGCGGCCGGCGTACAGCCGCGACTCGCCCGTCACGCCGGCGGTGGCCCGGCCCGCGGTCGCCCCGGCGGCGGGGGCGTCGATCAGGACGTCGAACTGCGCGGCCTGCTCGGCGAGATAGGCGGCGTTCTCGAAGGCCAGCTCCTGCTGGGCGAGCATCAGCTCGGCCTCGCGGGCCCGCTTGACCTCCTCGGGCACGTGGAGGGCGGGATCGGCGTCCATCGTGCCCGCGGGCGTGCCGGCCTCGCGGGAGTAGCGGAAGACGCCCATCGCGTCGAACTGGAACTCGCGGACGAAGTCCAGCAGGGTCTCGTGGTCCTCGTCCGTCTCGCCGGGGAAGCCGGTGATGAAGGTGGTGCGGATCGCGAGTCCCGGGATCCGCTCGCGAAGGGTCTCCATCAGGGCCGCCTGCTCGTCGAAGCCGAGCCCGCGCCGCATCGCGTGCAGCATGCGGGTCGACATGTGCTGCAGCGGGATGTCGATGTACTTGACGACGTTCGGCAGCGACGCCATCGCGTCGATCATCGCGTCGGTGAAGTTGGTCGGGTAGGCGTACATCAGCCGCATCCACCCGCCGCCGAACTCGCGGGCCACCCCGTCGACCGCCCGCAGCATGCCGACGAGACCCTGGGAGTCGGGGGCGTCGTAGCCGATGTCGTATCCGTAGCTCGTCGTGTCCTGGCCGATGAGATTGAGCTCGAAGGCGCCGTCGGCCATGAGGGCCCGGGCCTCGGACACGATGTCGTCCAGCGGCTTGGACCGCATCTTGCCGCGGATCGAGGGGATGGTGCAGAAGGCGCACCGCTGGTTGCAGCCCTCGCTCACCCGCAGATACGCCCAGTGCCGCGGCGTGAGGCGGAAGCGGTCGGCGTCGGACTCGAAGTAGCCGAGGCCCCGGCCGTCCTTGCCGTGCACGGTGAGGCCGACGGTGTCGACGCCGCGGGCCTTGGCCGCCTGCAGGGCGTTGCCGGCGATCCAGTAGCGGGGACGGTCGGAGTTGGCGTCGAGGTCGGTCCGCGTCTCGGCCGGCGGGGCCCCGCCCACCGCGTCGACCACGTGGTCGCGGTCGAAGACGCCGATCATGGCGTCGATGCCGGGCACCCACTCGAGCATGCGGGCGCGGTGCCGCTGCACGAGGCAGCCCGCGACGACGACCCGCCTGATCTCGCCCCGCTCCTTGCGGGCGACCTGCTCGCCGATCACGTCGAGCGACTCCTCCTTGCTCGCCTCGAGGAAGCCGCAGGTGTTGACCACCACCGCGTCGGGGGCCTCGTCCTCGCTCACGAGGGTGAAGCCCGCCTCGCCGAGGGTGCCGAGCATCTTCTCGCTGTCGACGAGGTTCTTCGGGCAGCCGAGGCTGATGAAGGCCACGCGGTCGACGGCGCGGGCGTCGCCGCCGGCCGGGACGGACGGGGCGGTGGCGGTGCCGGCGGCGGGATCGGGGGTCGGTCGGACCATGGGCGGAGTGTATCCGGGGGGTCCGGGCAGGTCCCCCGCGCCGTCCGCCGGCGGGAGGACGGCGCGGGGTGGCCGCGGACGCTTCCCACCGGTGGGTCGATCCACCCGCCCGTGCCCGGGACGAGCCGCCGCGTGGCCGCGTGGCCGCGTGGCCGCGTCCGAGAACGGTGCCGGGGGCTTTCCGGTGCGAACCGGCGGCGACTACGGTGGCCACCGCGCGTCCGCCGGTCCGCCCGCCCCCCGGAGCTCCTTCATGAGCGATTCGACCCCGCCGCCCCCGTCGCCGCCGCGCGAGCCGTCGCCCCCGTCGCCGGCGCGTGAGCCGTCGCCCGCGTCGCCGACCCGGCCGCCGCTCATCCCCGGCGCCGATCCCGAGGGATCGCGGGTCCCACGTCGCACCGTGCTCGCCGGCGGGCTGGTCGCCGCCGCCGGGGCCGCCCTCGGCCGCGGGGCCGCGGCGGCGCCCGGCTCGGCTCCGGTGCCGGGGGCGGCCGCGGACGCCGACTCCGCCGCCGGCCGGCGCCGCCTCGTGCGGATCGCCCACCTCACCGACGCCCACGTGCAGCCGGAGCGGGGGGCCGCCGAGGGCTTCGCGGCCGCGCTGCGGCACGCTCAGTCGCTCGACGATCCGCCGGACGTCCTGCTCACCGGCGGCGACTCGATCATGTCGGCGATGGGGGCGGACCGGGCCCGCACCGCCGCGCAGTGGGCCGAGTGGGAGGCGGTGATCCGGCACGAGGTCTCGACCCCGATCCGCCACTGCATCGGCAATCACGACGTCTGGGGCTGGCATGCCTCCAGCGGCACGCGCGGCGACGAGCCGGGCTGGGGTCGCGGGTGGGCCCTCGACGCCTTCGGCATGGATCGCCGCTACGCGGTCGAGCCGATGGACGGCTGGTGGCTCGTGACCCTCGACTCGGTGCGGCGGGCCGGCGGCGGCTACGACTGCTTCCTCGACGAGGAGCAGCGGGACTGGCTCGAGCGCACGCTGCGGGCGCTGGACGCGGGCGAGGCGGTCGCGGGCCGGCCGGCGACGGGGCCCGACGAGCCGGTCGTGATCCTGCTGCACGTGCCGATCCTCACCGTCACCGGGCACGTCTACGACGGGAACCGCGTGGCGGACGGCCACCACCGGGTGCCCACGAGCTGGGTGCACCGCGACGCCAAGCCGCTCAAGGACCTCTTCCTCCGGCACCCGCGGGTCCGGGGCGTGCTCAGCGGCCACATGCACCTCGCCGACCACTGCGTCTACGCGGGCGTGCACCACGTGTGCAGCGGGGCGGTCAGCGGCGGCTGGTGGGGCGGGGACAGTCAGGAGTGCGACGAGGGCTACGGCCTCGTGGACCTGTACGCGGACGGCTCGGCGGACGTCCGGTACGTGGCCTACGGCTGGACGCCGCGGGCCTGAGGGCCCCCGGCGCGGGGGTGGTCGCGCGCGGAGCCGAACCGCCCGGGCGCGGCGGACGAAGGGACGGGGGAGGAGTCGCCGTGGACCTGCCCCCCGGACTGATGATGGCCCCGCTCGCCGCGTTCGGCATGCTGCTGCGCGACGGCGGGCCGGCGAAGGCCTTCATCGCGGCGGGCGCGATCGATCCGGACCACGCGCGGCGGCCCCGCTCCCTCGGCGTCGACAGCGAGCGCTCGGTGGCCGACGCGGTCCGCCGCGGCGTGCTCGTGGCCACCGGCGACGGCCGCTTCTGGGTGCGGGTCGACCGGCACCGGCGCCGGCGGGCCGTGACCTGGGCGTTCGTCCTCGGGGTGTGGACGATCGCGGCGGGCGTGATGCTCGCGGTGTGGCTGCGCACGCGGAGCTGAGGCGGGGGCGGTGGCCGCGCGGCGTGCGGAGGCCCCGCAGCGCGCGGCGGCCGCGGCGTCCACGCGGGCCGCGGCGGCCGGGCCGAGCCGGGCCGGTGACGCGGGCCCGGCGAGCCGCGGGCGCCCACCGCGCGGTCAGTACACTCGCCGCCGGAGGTGTCCATGATCAGCCCGCGCTCCGCCCGCACGCGTCTCGTCGCCCCGCTCGCCGCCGCGGCGGTGTCGATCGCCGCCCTCGCCGCCGGGGCGTCGCGCGCCCCCGTCGCCGCGCCGCCCGCCGATCCGGCCGGGGCACCGGCGGACCGTACGCCGACGTTCACCCTCACCCCGGTCGAACGCGCGGCCGGCTGGGAGGTCCTCTTCGACGGCACGAGCACGGACGCCTTCCGCGGCTACCGGGCCGAGGGGTTCCCGGTCGCGGGCTGGTCGGTGGACGACTCGGGGGCCCTCGTCACCTCCGGCGGAGGCGGCGACCTGGTCACCCGCCGCACGTTCCGCGACTTCGAGCTCGTCCTCGAGTGGTCGGCGTCGCCCGGCGGCAACAGCGGGATCATGTACCGCGTCACCGAGGACCGGCCCGCCACGTGGATGAGCGGGCCGGAGTACCAGATCCTCGACGACGCGGGCTACGGCGACGGGGTGCCGGCCGACGCGGACTACAGCGCGGGGGCGCTCTACGCCCTGCAGGCCCCGCCCGCGGGCAAGGGGCTGCGGCCGGCGGGCGAGTGGAACGAGGCCCGCGTGCGGGTGAAGGACGGCTGGGCCACGCACTGGCTCAACGGCGTGAAGGTCGCGGAGATCGACCTCGACGGCGAGGCCTTCGCCGGGGCGGTCGCGGCGAGCAAGTTCGCGGAGTTCCCCGGCTTCGGCCGGTCGCCCGAGGGGCACGTCGCCCTGCAGGCGCACGGCGATCCGATTCGCTTCCGCAACGTGCGGGTGCGCGACTTCCGGTCGCCGGCCTGGCGGTCGGCCGACCTCCTGCGGGACGCCGCGGGGGCACCGTCCCTGGCGCGGTGGACGCATCATCTCGTCGAGCCCGCGGCGCCGTCCGACGTGTGGACGCTGGAGGACGGCATCCTGAGCTGCGAGGGCCGGCCGATCGGCTACCTGCGGACGACCGAGGACTTCGAGGACTTCGTGCTGCAGCTCGACTGGCGGTTCGATCCCGCGCGCGGTGTCGGCAACAGCGGCGTCCTGGTGCGGATGGTGGGCGAGGACACGGTGTGGCCGAGGTCGGTCGAGGCGCAGCTCATGAGCGGCCGGGCGGGCGACTTCTGGAACATCGGCGAGTTCCCGATGACGACGGATCCCGCGCGGACGAGCGGACGCAACACCCGCCACCGCTTCGCCAACGAGCGGCCGCCGGGGGCGTGGAACCACTACGAGATCGTGGTGGACGGCGGCACGGTGCGGCTGCTCGTCAACGGCGAGGAGCTCAACGTCGCCACCGACGTCGAGCGGGTGCCGGGCAAGGTCTGCCTGCAGTCCGAGGGCGCGTTCATCCAGTTCCGCCACGTGCGGCTGCGGCCGATCGAGCGGGACTGACGCGGGCGGGGGACGCGGCGGGTCCCGCCCGCGCCGGGACTCACATGAAGACGGGCGCGAGTCCGAGCGACTTCCGCACCACCTGCAGCTGCCCGGCGTGCATGCCATCGTGGTGCGCCAGCGCGCCCGGCAGCGCGCCGAGGACCGGCACCCAGCCGGCGAGGTCCGCGGGCGGCGTCTCGGCGAGCCGCTCCTCGGGCAGGGCGGCGATCCAGCGCCGCAGGGCCGCCCGCCGGTCGTCGAGCACGCGAAGGAGCTCCTCGGGCTCCGGCTCGGGACCCGGCTGCTCGCCCGGCTCCTCCCCCGGCTGCCCGCCCGGCTCGGGAGCCGGCGTGGTGCGCCAGGCGAAGCGGGCCTCCCAGGTCGGCGGCGAGGGCAGGCCTCCCGGCTCGCCGAGGGCGCGGAGGACCAGGTCGTCGGCCCAGGCGAGGTGCCCGAGGGTCCAGGCGACGTGATTGGCCCCCGGCACCGGCTGATGCCACCAGTGGGCGTGGGGCGTGGCGTCCGCGAGCCGTCGCAGGACGTCGCGGGCGTGGTCCATCGGTTGCAGCAGGTGCTCGCGGCGCACGCGGGGCTCCGTGATCGGGGGCGGGATCGGGGCCGGGGGGCCGGGGGGCGCGGGCGTCTCCCGGCGACGATCGGGCGATCGTTCGTCCGCCGGCGATCGTATCGTCGTGTCGCGGGCGTCACGGAGGAGACCCGCGGAGTGGGCCGGGCTGGCGCCACGGGGCCGGTTCGGCCGAAGCAGGCGACGGGCCCCGGCGCGGGCTCGCGGCCACGGAGCGGCGGATGGTCAAGCGGATCGCGATCACGGGGCTGGTGCTGGTCGTCCTCGGTCTCGGCGGCGCCACCATGCTGGGCACCGGACTCGATCTCGCCCGGGCGCGGGCCGAGGCGGCGGTGTACCGCGACCGGCTCGCGGAGCTGTCCGAGGCGCACGCGGGCCTCGTCGACCGCTACAACGTCGCGGTGCGGCGCACCGCGGTGACCGAGCTCGTGGTGCGGCCGGCGGAGGGGGAGGCCGTCGGCGGCGGCGCGGTCGGCGGCGGCGGCGCACCGAGCGAGGCGGACTCGGCGGCCGCCCCCAGTCTCGCGGTGCGGATCCGCTCGGTGGACGGCGTCGAGCGCGAGATCGCCACGCCGTTCGACCCGCGGCGGGAGATCTACGTCGACTTCGTGGTGCGGGACGGCCGCGTCCTCATCCGGCGGATCTTCGACGACCGGACGCCGCCGTCGGACGGGCTGCTGATCGACGGCTCGATGGGCGCGCTGGACTGGGAGCGCGAGGACCTCGAGCTCGGCAAGGCGGTCTACCGGTCGCTCCGGCCCGGACGCTGGACGGTGAGCGTCAACGGCTCGGGCGCGATCGACCTCGTGTGGTCCGGTCCGGTCGATGCGCCGCCCGCGGCCCTCGCCGCATCGGCCGCGGTGGACGAGTTCGACGAGATCGAGATCGACGTGCGCGATGCGCGGCGTTCGGTCGGGCTCGGCGAGCTGTGGCGGGTCCTCGTCGGACGCGGCGGCGATGGCGAGGGCGCGGACGGCGACCCGGCGGCCGAGACCGTGCCGCCGGGGCGCGACTGACGCGGCGCACGCCGCGGGCGCGGGTTCCGCGACGCCCGCGACGCCCGCGACGCACGTGGCTCGTGAACGCCGCGAGGCGGGGGGCGCGGGGAGCGGTCGCGCGAACCTGCGCGCGAACCCGCGCGCGAACCGCCCGCGGGGCGGAATCGAGCGCGGACCGCGCGGGTCCGGGACGCGGCGGAGCGGACACGGCCGCACGGCTCGGCCTCCGACTCCGCGATCCAGACAGACGGAGCATCCCCATGCTCGAACGGACGTGCTTCCGGCGTCCGGGCGCGATCGCCGCGCTCGCGACCATCGCCTTGCTCGCTCCCCCCGCACTCGCCGGGGCGGCCACGCCCGCCCTCGCCGGCGGTGACGACGGATCGTCCGCCTGCACCGCCGGAGCCTGCGGGCCGGCACCTCGCGGGGGCGGGCGGGCCGGCGCCGACGACCTCCTGGGCGACGTGATCACCGGCCTGGCCGGAGCGCTCGTCGACCGGCACGGCCGGGCTCGCGTCGACTGCGACGACGGTCGCCGGCGGCAGCGACTCGAGCGGAGCTGGCGGCGAGCCGCGGGGCGCCGCGGTCACGCGGTGATCGAGGGCCGGTGCCACGAGTGGGTTCGCGGGCGCTGGGTGGTGCACGCCGAGCGGGTCTGCGTCCGGCCCGCGACGACGAGGCGGGTGTGGGTGCCGCCGGTATGGACCACCCGCCACGATGCGTGCGGACGACCGTACCGCGTGCGGGTGAGGGCCGGCGGATGGAAGACGGTGACCGTCCCGGCGCGATACGAGACGCGGCACGTCCGGACCTGGCGCGAGGGCCGCTGGCGGCCCTGCGACGAGGGCTGCGGCCAGCGCCACCGCGGCGGCCACCGCCGCACCGGCGTGCACCGCGGCCGCCTCGGCTGAACCCGGCGCGTGACCGGGCCCCGGTGCCGGCGACCGTGGCGGGCCGGGGCCGACGACGGCCCTCGCCTCGCGCCCCCGCCGGGGGGCGGGGCGAGGGCGTCGTCGCGCGGGGCGGGTGGCGTCGGCGGGACCTCGGCCCGATGCGAGGGCCGGGCCGGCGCGACCGGATCCACCGCGCGGCCGCGGTCGTTTGGCAATCTCGGAGAAAGAGGTCCAGATCTCCGCGTATCATGCGGCGGGGCAGTTTCAGCCCGGGTTCGCACGGGACGGACGCGGGGGCATGCCGAGGCGGCGCGCCACGCACGGGCTCGCGGTCGGCACGATGGGAAGGATCGAGGCAGTGATGGAACGAACCGGACGGTCGGGGGGGCGCTCGGCCCGCCTCGCGGCGATCGGGCTTGCGGCGTCGGTGCTCGTGGCCGGCCTCGGCTGCGAGCAGGGCGAGGACGCCGGGATGCGGGTGGACGCGGGGACGGCCGCGGCGATGGACGAGCTCGCCGTCGAGCCCACCGGCGCCGCGACGGAGCCGCTCGACGCGGCCACCCTCGCGGCCCTGCACGAGGCGCTCGAGGACGAGCGGCGGGCGACCGCGTTCTACGCCGCGGTCATGGACCGCTTCGGCGAGCGGCGGCCGTTCGTGAACGTGATCGAGGCCGAGCGGCGGCACGAGGCCGCGATCGTGCGGCTGCTCGAGCGTCGCGGCCACGCGGTGCCGGCGACCGGCGACCTCGCGGTGCCGACCGTGCCCGAGACCTTCCGCGCCGCCTGCGAACGCTCGGTGGATGCCGAGATCGAGAACATGGAGATGTACGACCGGCTGCTCGCGGCGATCACCGACGCCGAGGCGCGGCAGGTCATGGAGCGTCTGCAGTGGGCTTCGCGGGAGCGGCACCTGCCCGCATTCGCGCGGGCGGCCGAGGGCCGGGGCGGAGCACGCGCCGGCGGTGGACGCGGACGCGGCACGGGTGGCGGCGAGGGCCGCGGACGCCGCGATGCGGACCGGCCGGTCCGGGGAGGTGCCGCGTGAGCGAGCTGAACCATGACCACGATCCGGTCGATCCCGCCCGGACCCGCCGCGTGCGTCGTCGACGACTCGCGGCGGCCGCCGGCGTCACCGGCCTCGCGATGCTCGCCGCGACGACGACGCTCAGCGGCTGCGGCGGGGGGGAGACCGGCGACGATCCGGCCGGCGGCGAGACCGGCTCCACCGCGGGCGCCGGCACCGATGCCGAGCGCTCCGGACCGTGGAACGAGGTGGCCGAGGCGCGGCTGACCGCGGCGCAGCAGGCCGCGGTGCAGCGCGGTCTGGCCGCCCGTGACGCGATGTTCCAGTCGCTGCTCGGGGCGCTGGGCTCGGCGATGGCCGAGGGCGGGCCCGCGTCCGCGGTCGTGATCTGCCGGGACGACGCGCCGCGGATCGCGAGCGAGGTCGCCGAGGCCCACGACGTGCGCATCGGACGGACCTCGTTCAAGCTCCGGAATCCCGACAACGCGGCGCCGGGCTGGGTCGAGCCGATCGTGCTCGCCCGCCGCGAGACGCCGGGACGCTTCGTCGGTCCGGACGGCACCGTCGGGGTCATCGAGCCGATCCGCATCATGCAGCCGTGCATCGCCTGCCACGGACCAGCGGACCAGCTCGCCCCCGGGGTGGCCGACGCGGTGACGGCCTCCTACCCGGACGACCGGGCGGTGGGATTCGCCGACGGCGACCTGCGGGGCTGGTTCTGGATCGAGGTGACCCCGGAGCCCCCGGTGCCGGCGGACGCCTGAGGAGCGTTCGGAGCCCCCGGAGCCCCCGGAGCCCCCCGTGCCGGCGGACGCCTGAGGAGCGTTCGTGGCGCGGATCGGGCGGCCGCCGCTGCGCCCGCGTCGATGCGCCCGCGTCCGTCTCCGCGAGGCACCGGCACGGCGGATAGGGCGGGCACGGCGGCGGCGCGGCGTCGGTCGGCGAGGCGCGGCGGAATGCGGATCCACGGGATGCCGGTCGGCGAGGCGTGGCGGCCGGAGCCGCGGTGGAGGATGGCCGGCGGGGCTCGCGGCCGTTCGGCCGCGACGACGTCGGCCGCGACGACGTCAGCCGCGAGGTGTGCCGCGCCGGGCGGCGATCAGAAGTCGACCTCGACGAAGCCGACCTCGACGAAGCCCACCGGCAGGTCGGGCGGCTCGCCGGCGATGACGGTGCCGTCGGGATCCTCGATCCAGGCGTGATAGCGACCCGGCGGGGGCTCGTCGGCGGCGGGCAGCAGCCAGGTGATCGGGCTCAGCGCCGCCTCGACCGCGAGCATGGTCGCGTCGCCGACGGGCCCCAGCGGGCCGGCGGTCCGGGCGAACGTCTGGGCCAGCCGCAGCTCCTCGCCGGGCTCCGCGGTGAAGGCGACGTCCTTCACGCCGACGAAGCGGTTGTGGTAGCGATAGCCCCAGGACACCCGGTACCGCCCGGGCAGCACCTCGATCCTCGTGACGGCGCGGTGCGGCGAGGGCACGTCGTCGAGTGCGACGCTCCCGTGCACCACGTCGGGCGGCAGCCGCAGCACCGCCACCTCGGATCGCGGACGAGGCTCGCCGTCGTACGCCCGCCAGACCGTGGTGCAGCCGGAGGCGAGGGCGAGCAGCGACGCGGCGAGGGCCGCGGCCGCGGTGCGGACCAGGCGGCGGCCGGCCCCGCCGGCGGCCGGAGGGACGGCGGCGCGAACGGCCGGGACGGGTTGTCGATCGGACCGGCGGGTCATCGGCGGGTGGGCTCCGTCGGAACGGACGCGGGCGGGCGGTCGTGGGGGGCGGACGTGCCGGGGCCGCGGGCGGGCGGCTCGCCGGGGCGGCCCGGCCCCGCGGCCGGCGCCCGAGCCGCGGGTCCGACCGGGGTCCGCTCCGTCCCTGCATCGGCGACCGCGGCCGGCGGCATGACCCGCATCCCGCCGGTCCCCGGGCGCGGCTCGGCCTCGTCGCGCCGTGCCGCCACGCGGCGGCGCAGGTGGGCCCCGAAGGCCGACTCGATCGCGGCCAGCCGACCCACGTGCGTCTCGAAGAGCTCGATCAGCCGCGACGACTCCACGGCCCCCGGCGGCTCGGCGTGCATGGCGTCGAGGAACGCGCGGAGCGCCGCGGGCCGGGTGGTCGCGAGCCAGGTGAACAGTCCGTAGCACTGGCCGTAGACCCGCTCGATCCGCTCGGCGTCGGCCGCGCCGAGCGTCACGAGGCCCACGAGCTCGCCGAGCGGCAGCAGGCGGTCCTCGGCGACGAGTCGGGCGAGCCGCCGCTCGCGCGGCTCGAAGGGATCCCACGGGCCGCAGGAACGGGCGTCCTCGGCCGCCTCGAAGCTCGTCGCGAGCCCCTCGTTGAGCCACAGCGGCTGCTGGACCGTGACGTCCTGGACCAGCCGGTGAAAGCTGAGCTGGTGCGCCGTCTCGTGCATGAGCGCCGCGACGGCCCGGGCCTCGGCGAACCGGTCGGCGCGATCGTCGGGCTGGTACAGCACCACGCGGTCCCGCCGCGGGCTGTAGTACCCGTGCGCCCAGCTCGCCGCCACGCCGTCGGTCTCGCGCCCGAAGCGGGCGAAGTCGCGCCGGTCCTCGAAGACGATGCACACGAGCCGGTGACGCAGTGGCACCGGATCCAGTCCCAGTCGTCGCGCGAACGACTCGAAGGACGCATGCACGTGCTCGAGACGCCGGCCCACCTCGAGCGTCCACTGCGGGTCGGCATCGCTGAGCACCACGAAGTGGGTCGTGCGCTCCTCGCGGAAGCCTCGGGGCAGGGCCGCCCGGGCCGAGGCCAGGGCGGGCGACTCGAGCGGGGGCCGGCCTGGGGCCGTCTCCCGGAGCCGTGCCCACGCGGCCTCGTGCTCCGGGGCCAGTCGGGCGACCATCGCCCAGTGGCCGAGCGCGGCGACGTCGCGTCCCTCGGCGGTCGCCTGCCGGGCGGCCGCCTCGGCCCGTTCGACCGCGGCGGCGACGCGGTCCGTCTCGGCGTCGTCAGCCGCCACGGTGCGTCCGGCGGAGGCGACGGGAGCCCCGGCGAGGGCCAGCGACGCGATCAGTCCGTGCAGACGCCGCCGTCGCGCAGCGACCGCGCGGGGGTGTCGGGCGCGTCGGCGCGGGCGAAGCGGGGACGGTACGGACGGTGGCACCATGCAGCACTCCGAGGCGTCAGGACCATCGGCCCCGCGACGGGACGAGCGTCCGTCATTCCGGCGGCGGCCGTGCGCCGCCGGAACTCGCGCCGGGCCATGCCGACCGCGGGCGCCCATAACCACTCGTCCACGTCGACCGACGTGTTCGCCGCGCGATCCTTGCGCCCGCGCAGACGGATGCGCACGCGGATGTGAACGCGGACGAGGACGGCCGGCGCCGTCCTCGTCCGGTCCCCTCGCGCCGGCGGCGGACGCCCGCCACGCGACGATCAGCAGTCGTAGGAGAACTCGGTCCGGACGATGCGCCCGTCGGCGACCGTGTAGTGGCAGGCCTCCTTCACCGTCGTCCGCCGGCCCGTCGTCGGGCCCTCCCTGGCGGTGACGTCGACCTCCATGAAGCAGATGAAGTGGTCGCCGTGCGGGTAGGGGCCGTCCACGTGCATCGAGTGCACCTCGTGGGCGGAGTCCCACCAATCGTCCAGCTCCAGGATGGCCGGCTTGCCGCGGGTCTCGCGGCCGCTCGGGCCCTCCATCGCCTCCACGGAGACGGCCTCGTCGCCGTACCGCTCCTCGATCGCCTGCCGGTGCCTCCCGCCGGCGCAGAGCTCCACCAGTCGTCGTCCGACCTCCGCGGCCGTGCTCGTCTCGGTCGCCATGGTGCTGGCCTCCTCGCGCCGCGGACCGCGGGCCCGGTGGACGGGCGACCGGCGCCGACCGGCTGCGTGACTGCCGTCCGACGGGCCCCGGTCGCGGCACGGCGACAGACTATTCGCCGCTGCCGTCGATACCCAAACGAAATCCGAAATTTCTTCCCGAGATCTCGAGCGTGCCGCGAAGGGTGGACCCTCCGGGGCCCGCGACCGACCGCACACGCGGCTGTCACCGGGGGGCGTTCACGTGCTCGTCGGTCCGGTCGAGCCATGCGTCGAGTCGCTCGCGGGCCTGATCCGAGAGGTCCTCCCACCGCTCGGCCGCGCGATCGCCCAGCTCCTCGAGCCGCTCGCGGATCCTCTCCGCGGTCTCGCGGCTCGACGCCGAGGTGTCGGCGGCGAGCTCATGGAGCCGGGCCTCGAGCTCCTTGCGGCGGGCCTCGACGCGGTGCTTCAGCTCGGTGGTGCGGGCGTCGGTCATGGCATGATCCTCCATCGGGGCCGCCGGGAAGCAGGCGTGCCGGGCCCGAGGCGGCGTCGGGAGCGGCGACGATTGGGTGTCCACGTCCGTCGTCCGGCGATCACGACCGCTCGAGGGCGGCGCCTCCGGAGTCGGCGGCGCGAACGCACCGGCGGCCGCGACCCGATGAGGCCGCGGCCGCCGGACGATCCGAAGGGCCCCTCCCCGGGGCCGCGGGGGCGATGGGCTCGCCCGGGGAAGGGGCCACGAGTGCGGGGGCGGGATCAGCCGGTCGCGTCCGCGATCACGAGCCGGTCGACGACGTCCATCGCCCCGCCCTCCCACGCGTTCTCGACCGCGGCCTGGCGTTCGGCCTCGTCCTCGACGATGCCCGAGAGGCGGACCTCGCCGCCCTGCACGTCCACCACGATGTTGTCGGAGTCGACGAAGGGGCTCCAGAACAGCTGGCTCTCGACGTCGTCCTCGAGCCGGCGCTCGTACTCCGAGTCGATCATCGGCGACGTGGCGGCGGTGATGATCGCCGACTCGCGGGGCCACCAGTCGACCCAGGGGTCGTACATGAAGACGCTCGCGACGCCGTCGGCCTCGGCGCGGTTGATGACGCGGGTCACCCCCTCGACCGCAGCCACGGTCGCGGTCGCGTGCGCATGCTCGAAGGCGCCCTCGACCTCGCCGCTCAGCGTGGCGGTCCCGTCCTCGACCTCGGCGTCGAGCCGGTTCGCGTCCAGCCACGGGTCGAGGCCGATCGCCCGTTCGATGCGGGTCTCGATCTGCTCGTCGCTCAGGTCCGCGCCGGGGCGCACCCGCAGGCGGTTGCGCACCCGGTCGACGCCGACCACGTCCTCGGCCGCGATGGTGGCGGCCCGCCGGGCCTGCAGACTCTTGACCGTGCCGCGGAGCGTCACCCGTCCGTCCTCGGACTCGACGGCGACGTCCTCGGCGTCCACGAGCGGGTCGTACCGGAGGACGCGGGCGGTGGCGCCGGCGATGTCCTCGTCCGTCCAGGGCTCCATGTCGCCGGGACCGCGCGAACGAGCCGCGTCCTCGCCGTCGATGACCTCGACGCCCGAGGCGTCGACCTCCCGAACGCCGAGCACCCAGGCGAGGTCGATGGCCCGCTCGAGCTCGGCGACGCTGCCGGCGCTGCCGTCGAGGATGACGCGTCCGTTTCGGACCCGCACGTCGAGCAGCTCATGGTCCACGCGGACGTTCCACTGCAGGGTCTCGACGATCTCCTGCCGAAGCTCGGCGTCGGTGCGCACGTCGTCGAGGTCGAGCTCGAGGTCGTTCTCGATCGACGTCACGCCCCGGACCGAGGCGGCCACCCGTTCGGCGAGCGTCCGCTCCTGGTTGGAGCCGACGGATCCCTCGAGCACCACGCGCCCGGCGTCGTCCGCCGAGGCGTCGATCTCGAACGAGTCCGTGGCGACGTTCAGCAGCAGGGCCGACTCGACGTCCGCCGCGAGCTCGGAGCCCGTCTTCTCGCTCGTCGGCACGGTGATCACGTTGCTGACCTCGCGGACGCCCCGGACGGTGCGGGCGAGCCGGGTCGCGCGCCGCTTGGACAGGAGGTCGTCGGCGGTCCCGCCGATGGTGACGGCGCCGTTGGTGCTGCCGACGCTGAGCCAGTTCAGGTCGACGCGGGGGTCGGCCTCGATCTCGTCCTCCACCGCGTCGGCGATCAGCCGGTCGGAGAGGGCGGGACGCTCGAGCCCGTCCTCCTGACGCGACGACGCGCGGGCGTCGGACGCCGTCCGGGACGTCGTGGCGGCGGCGGTGGCGGGGGCGGACGGGGCCGAGGAGGCCGAGGAGGCCGTGGGCGTCGAGGGCGCCGTGCCGCTCGTCGCGAGACCGATGCTGCCGAGGACGGGAAGCACGGTCGAGACGGTGACGGAGAGGATGCGAATGGCGATGTCGTTCATGGCGTGAGACTCCGAGCGGAGGACTGGCGGCGCGGCGGACGGCGGCGGACCGTCGCCCGGTGGATCGAGGAGCCCGTCACACGGCGTAGCCGAAGGCGATGAGTCCGACCCCGAGGGCGAGGAAGACCCAGAGCATCACGTCGGCGAAGACGCGCTCCTCCCGGGCGACGACGACGTCGCTCGCCGGCACGCCCGGATCGCGCTCGGTCCGCGGCGTCCGTTCGATCGAACGCCGCGGCGGGGCGAGGGCCGCGAGCAGGAAGGCGACGAGCAGGCCGACGAGGAGCGGCCCGACCCACGGGACGCCGACCACGACCGGCCCGGCGGGGGGCAGCCAGATGGTCGCGGCCCAGATGAGCGGCAGCAGGACCATGATCGTGAAGATCCACGAGATGATCGCGCGTTCGCCGGCCCGGTTGTGCCGCCAGCCGACGGGGCCGGTGAGCAGGGACGCGAGCAGCAGCGTGAGAAGGACGACGAAGACGAGCTGGGCCACGAGGGTCATGGCGACTCCTCTCGATTCGGTTCGGTTCGGGTCGGGGCGGTTCGCTTCGGGACGAGTCGCGAGGGCGACGCGCGGGGGGGACGAGGGGGCACGCGATCGCTCGATGCCGCCGGGGCGGCGCGAGCTCGCGCCCGGACTCAGGGCTCGACGGGCAGCCCCTCGTCCTTCCACTCCGCGAGGCCGCCCTCCATGTCGATGACGTGCTCGAACCCCGCCGCCTCGAGCTTCTGGGCGGCTCGGGCCGAGAGCGGGCAGTCCGAGTCGGTGCAGTACACGATCACCGGCTGCTCGAGATCGTCGGCGAGCGAGCGGGCGTGCTCGACGAAGTGCTCGGAGTCGAGCGGGGCGTTGAGGGCGGACGGCACGTGCTCCTGGTCGTAATGCTGCTCGGGGAGCACGTCGAGCAGCAGCACGTCGGCGTCGCTGCGGCAGAGCCGGTCGATGTCACGGGCCCGCATGGTCTTCATGGTGAGTCGGCCTTCGCGGCGGGGATGGCCGCGGACGGGGCCGGCGACGACCACCGTCGCCGTCCCCCGCGGTCGGGGGAGACGATGCACGGCGGCCATGAAGCGACTGGAAGAGGGGCGTGAAGGCGGGCTCATTCACGGCCGCTGGACGCGAAGAGTGCGCCGACATGGGGCATGATCCCCGGCGCCGGCCGCGCGATCGGGGCCGCGGCAGCGGGGGGATGCTCGGGATCGCCGGGGAAAGTGCGGGCCGGGGGCCGGGGGGCGGGGTGGCGGGAGCGGCGGGCCGGTGGTCGACGGCCCGCGGGGCGCCGTGGGCCCCTCAGCCGGTGGCCTCGCGGAGGAAGGTCTGCAGCTCCGCGGCCGAGCGCTGGCCGCTCAGGCGGCCGACGATCTCGCCGTTCCGAAAGAGGTAGGTCATCGGGATGCCGAGACTGCCGAGCACCTCGCGCGCGAGCTCCGGCTCGCGGTCGACCTCCACGTGGGTGGCGAAGATCCGGCCCGACTCGAGCAGGATCAGCACCTCGGGGTCGTTCAGGGCGTCCTTCTTGTACTGCTGGCACGGGGCGCAGCGATCGGCGGTCGCGAACACCACCACCGGCACGTCGTTCTCGGCGCCGAAGGCCACGAGGGTGCGGGCGTCGGGGGCGCGACGCAGCACGGGCGGCAGCGCGACGACCTCGTCGGCCACGATGAAGCCGGTCGCGGGGTCGTAGTGGTGGCGGACCGTGAGCCGGTCCATCCACGCCCGCAGCCGCGGCGGGGCGGCCTCGGCGTTCCGCGAGCGCTCGGCGCCTTCGTCGGCATCCGTCTCGGCGGCGCCGGCGGCGTCCGCGGACCGGTTGCTCGTGGCCGCGCCGTCCGCGTCGAGTCGCGCCGTCGCCGTGTCGTCGGCGGCGGCCGAGCCGGAGCTCGAGCAGCCCGACAGGAGACCGAGGGCCGGACCGAGGGCGGCGGGAATGGCGAGGCATGCGGCGGCGAGGCGGCGGACGGGCATGGCGGTACTCCAGGAGTCGCGACGAGGGTAGCCGGCAGGACCACCGCGGTCGCCTCGGCAAGGGCGGCGGCGCGGCCGGGCGACCGGGCCCGCCGGTCCCGCGGTAGCCTCCTGACCGGAGGCTCGCGGCATGGGACGGGATCGACCGAGGACGCATCGGGAGCGACGGCGCGGGCCGCTTCGCTCGGCCGCTCGCATCGCCGGGCTCGTGGCCGTGGCGTGGGGACTGCTCGTGGTGACCGGATGCTCGCTGCAGGAGCGGATCATCTTCCCCGGGCCGCGGCTGCCCGCCGATCGGCCGCCGCCCCCCGGGGGCGAGGCGATCTGGATCGAGGCCGAGCCCGGGATCCGCGTCGAGGGATGGTTCTTCGCCGCCACCGGGGCCTCCGCGGCGGCGCCCGCGCCCGCGGTGATGGTCTTCCACGGCAACGGGGAGCTGATCGACGACGGGTGGTTCGACGTCGAGCTGTACCGGCCGCTCGGGGTCTCGGTCCTGCTGTGCGAGTACCGTGGATATGGCCGCAGCGGCGGGCGCCCCTCGCAGACGGGCATCGGCCGCGACATGCTCGCCTTCCGGACCTGGCTCGACGCCCGGCCGGAGGTCGACGCCGATCGCGTGCTCTACCACGGGCGGAGCCTCGGCGGGGCGGTGGCGGCCGACCTCGCCCGCACCCGCCCGCCGGCGGGGCTCGTGCTCACGAGCACCTTCACCAGCATGCGCGACATGTTCGCGCGACACCTCGTGCCCCGCTTCCTCTGCCGCCATCCCTTCGAGACGGAGCGAACGCTGCCGGACTACGACGGGCCGGTGCTGCTGGTGCACGGGGACGAGGATCCGCTGGTGCCGGCCGCCCACTCGCGCCGGCTCGCCGCCGCGGCCCGCCGCGGCGAGCTGCTCGTGCTCGAGGGCGAGGGCCACGTGATGGGCCTCGAGCGGCCCGAGTACGTGGCCGCGGTGCGCGGGCTCGCACGGGCCGCCCTCGGCCTCGGCGCGGCCGATCCGCCCGCGGGACCGCCCGCCGCCCCGCCCCTCACGGGCGACCCACCGACCGGAACCGGCGGGGGATCCGGTGCGGGGGACGCCGGATCGACGTCGGCACCAGCGCCCCGCACTCCGGACACCTGACCTCGGGGCTCGGCGGCGGGCCGGCTGCGCCCGTCGCGGGCGTGGTCGCCGCGGCCGTCGTGCCCGCCGCGCCCGCCGCGGCCGTCGTGCCCGCCGCGCCCGTCGTGCTCGCCGCGGCCGTCGC
>CAYLNM010000024.1:0-37826 GCA_964385045.1 uncultured Isosphaeraceae bacterium | reverse complement strand
ACCCCGGACCCCGGACCCCGGACCCCGGACCCCGGACCCCGGGTGCGGAGGACGCGGGGGCGAGGCCGCCCGATCATCGGGTGAGCAGCGACAGATCGATCATTCGGAAGCCCAGCGGCAGGAATCCACCAATGGCGAAGTCGGCACAGAAGAGAACCGAAGGCACCAATCGAGTGACGATGTCGCTCGACCTCTTGGATCAGGGAGGCCTCAAGAAGCGGGAGCTACCCTTCGTCCTCGGCGTCCTCGGTGACCTCTCGGGGAACGCCCCGGGCAAGGAGAAGAAGTCGAAGATCGCCAATCGCGAGTTCGTCGACATCGATAAGGACAACTTCAACGACGTCATCGACTCGGTGCGTCCCGGCGTCAGCATGCGGGTTCCCAACGTCCTGGATGAGGATTCCGACAGCGAGATCGCGGTGAATCTCGAGTTCTCGTCGATGTCCGACTTCGAACCGGCCGCGATCGCACGTCAGGTGGAGCCGCTTCGTGAGATCCTTGACGCGCGACAGCAGCTGATCGAGCTCCTGAGCCGGCTGGACGGGAACGACGAGCTCGAGGAGGCCCTCGAGAAGACGCTGCGCGACAATGACAAGCTCGCCAAGCTCGCGGCCGAGCTTGGCATCGGCTCCGCGGGTGGTGCCGCCGGTGCGGATCAGGACGAGGAGGCCAACAATGGCTGAGCACGACACCCAGGCGTCACAGTCATCCGAGCCCGCGGCGGTCGAGACCTCCGCCGACGTTTCGGTCCTCTCGGGAATCGTCGATGCGACCGGCCGGGAGGAGAAGCAGGCCAAGGACATGCTCGCCCCGCTCCTCGAACGGCTCGTCGGGGGACAGGTCACGTACGACCGCAACGCGACCCGGACCATCGAGAGCGCCATCGAGCAGCTCGATGCGATGATGTCGCAGCAGCTTGCCGCGGTGATGCACCACTCGGAGCTTCAGAAGCTCGAGGGGACCTGGCGTGGCCTCCATCACCTGGTGTTCCGAAGCAATCCGAGCCAGACGCTGAAGTTCAAGGCCCTGAACGTTACCAAGGACGAGCTTCGTGCGGACTTCGAGGGCGCCTCCGACTACATGAGGAGCGCGCTCTTCAAGAAGATGTACACGGAGGAGTTCGACCAGGCGGGTGGCGTTCCGTTCGGGGCGATGATCGGCGACTATGAGTTCAATCACCATTCCGAGGACGTGGCGCTGCTCCGCGACATTTCGGGCGTCGCCGCGGCATCGTTCTGCCCGTTCATCTCCGCGGTCGGCCCCGACATGTTCGGCCTCAAGGACTGGACCGACATTTCGAAGAAGTCGGATCTGGAGAAGGCGGTCAGTACCGTCGATCACGCCAAGTGGCAGTCCTTCCGGGAGACTCCGGATTCCCGCTTCGTCACCCTGACGATGCCGCGGGTCCTGGCCCGACTGCCCTACGGGTCGGGCACCAAGCCGGTGAAGGAGTTCCGGTTCGAGGAGTTCGAGGTCGAATCAGACGGCCGGTCCCGCGAGAGCGATCACGGCAAGTTTACCTGGATGAACGCGGCCTACGCGCTGGGGGTGCGGATGGCCAACGCCTTCGAGGAGACCGGCTTCTGTACCGCGATCCGGGGGTTCGAGGGTGGCGGCAAGGTCGAGGACCTGCCGGTGTACAACTTCGTCTCGGAGCACAACGACGTTCGCTCGAAGTGTCCGACGGAAGTGCTCATCCCGGACACGCGCGAGAAGGAGCTGTCCAAGCTCGGCTTCATCGGCCTGCTGAACTGGAAGAACACCGACTACGCGGCGTTCATCGGTGGCCAGACCACCCAGCGTCCCGAGGAATCCACCGATCCCGACGAGACTGCGAGCGCCAAGCTCAGCGCCCGGCTCCCCTACATCATGGCGACGAGCCGGGTCGCGCAGTACCTCAAGATCATCGGTCGCGAGAAGATCGGATCCCTGATGCAGGGGCCGGACGTGGAGAAGTTCCTGAAGGACTGGCTGGCTCAGTACACGCTCGTGGATCCGAACCCGAGCGCCGAGCAGAAGGCACGGTATCCCTTTGCCGAGGCGTCCGTTCAGCTCGTCGAGCGGGACGACGACCCGGGCGCTTACGACGCCGTGGCCTACCTCAGACCGTGGCTGTTCTTCGAGGAACTGCACACGAGCATGCAGCTCGTCGCGCGGATTCCCTCCGGCAACTCCTGATCGGTTCCGGTGTCCTTCCCGGCGTTGGAGCCGGACGTGCAGTCAGGTCGCATCCAGCCCGGTGCCTCCGCGACGGAACAGCGAGCGCTCCTGCGTTGCGGTCTGATTCACGCCGTGGCCGAGATCGACGAGCGTGTCGCGCGCCAGATCGACGAGATTCTGCACCATCCGCGATTTCAGGGACTCGAGGCCACGTGGCGGGGTGTGCACGATCTCGTTCGGGTGGCGGCATCATCTCCGCGGAAGGACGTGCTGGTGCGGATTCTCGACCTCTCCTGGGGGGATCTCGCGCGCGACGTGCACCGCAGCCAAGAGGCGTCGCGTACGCGGCTCTACGAACTCGTGTACACGCAGACGCTCGACCAGGCCGGAGGCGAGCCCTTCGGCGTCCTGATCGGGGACTACGAGGTTGGACTGGGTGACCGGTCCGGCCTCGACGTCCTCGACCTCGAGGTCGTCTCGACCCTGATCGAGATCGGGGCGCGGGCGTTCTGCCCCTTCGTCTGTGGGGCGGGTCCGGACCTGCTCGGTCTCGAGGGCGACGACTTCGCCTCACTCGAGCGGTTGGGAAACCTCGGGCGGAAGTTCGAGGCCCCGTCTCATCGAGCGTGGATTCGGCTCCGGCGGCGGCGTGACGCCCGCTTTCTCGGCCTCACGGTCCCGCGCGTGCTCTGCCGGCTGCCCCACGGGCCCGATGCGGTCCGGGTGGAGCTCCGGCGATGCGGGGCCTGTCGGGCGTTCCTGCCGAAGGACGGCATGGAGCGATGCCCCGCCTGCGGCCGCGAGCTGGAGTCGCACGGCATCGAGTCGGAAGTCCATGGCTTCCGGTACGAGGAGGACGTTACCCGGCCCCGCGAGCCCGGGTCGGGGGGCGGCCCTCGCTCGCGATGGCTCTGGGGAAACGCGGCCTTCGCGTTCGGAGCGGTCCTCGCCCGCGCGTTCATTCGATCCGGGTGGCTGGGCGAGATCCGTGGCGCGAGCCGTCCGAAGAAGGACGGTGACGCGTTTCGGGAGGGCGGTCTCGTACCGGATCCCCCGATCGCCGAGTTCGGACTCGACCGCCAGGAGGTCGCCTGGCGGCCCCCGACCGACGTCGCCCTCGACGAGCAGCGAGAGCGTGAGCTGAGCGACCTCGGTTTCATCCCGCTCGTGCCCTGCCGTCTCGTGCCGTGGTGCGCGTTCCACGACAATGCCGCGGTCTGGGATCCCGGGCCCGATTCGTCGGCGGACGATCGCCTCGCCGGCATGCTGCAGTACACGCTCTGCGTATCGCGATTCGGCCACTGTCTGAAGGTGCTGGCCCGGGAGAAGGTCAGCTCGACGACGACGGCCCGTGAGCTGCAGGAGGTCCTGCAGGACTGGATCCGAAACTACGTCAACAACAGCGACTCGTCGTCGCGGGCGCAGAAGGCGAAGTTCCCGCTTCGTGCCGCCGAGGTCACGATCGAGGAGGGTGCGGAGCCGGGCGTCTTCCGGTGCGTGATGAAGCTCATGCCCCACTACGAGCTGGACAACATCGCGGTCAGCGTGACGCTCGACACCGTTGTGACGGACGAGACCGAGGTGGGCTCGTGAGACCGTCGAGGACCCGCGGCGACGAGCCCATCGACGTGCTCCCGCTCGAGGACCGCCTCCTCGAGGAGCCCCCCGTGCTCGATCCGCTGGATGCCGTGCGCGACGCGGTGCTGCGGAGTCTCGACGACCTGCTCAACACGCGAGAGCGACCGGCTCTGGCTCCCGGCGACGCTGATCAGCTGTCAAGATCTTTGGTGGACTACGGGATCCCGGACTTCATCGGCACGTCATACGTGGATCCCATGTCCAAGGTCGAGCTCGAGCGGACGATCCGGCAGCGAATCGAGGCATTCGAGCCGCGCCTTTCGCGGGTCCGGGTCAAGATGACCCAGCCTCCTCGGGAGATGGCGCGGTCGCTTAGGTTCGTCGTCCTGGCCCAACTGGCCGGCCGGCAGGATGTCCGGTTCGACACGATGTTCAATCCGGTCAACGGCGAGTTCCAGCTGGAGGAAGAGGGCGGATGAACGACGAGCTCCTCCAGTACTACCAGCAGGAGCTGGCATACGTCCGGCGCGACGCCCAGCGATTCGGCGAGGCCCATCCGACGGTCGCTCCGCGGCTTCGGATCGACGCCGAGGGGTCCCGCGATCCGTACGTCGAGCGCCTCATCGAGGCGTTCGCCTTCCTCTCCGCCCGCACCCGGCTGAGGATCGACGACGCGCTGCCCGCGATCGGGCGCGGTCTGATGGACGTGCTCGCCCCGCACTACCAGCGGCCCGTGCCGTCCATGTCGATCGTTCAATTCCGGCTCCCCGACAGCGAGGCGGGCGTCGCCCAGGGGCGCACCGTTCCGCGGCACGCGACCATGGATCTCGAGCAGGGCTCCCGCGACGTGGGGCGCTTCCGGACGACCCAGGAGGTTCGCGTGCTGCCGGTGCACGTCACGGGTCTACAGGTCACGGCCGGCGCGTCGGCGCCCGAGGGGACGGTGGGGCCGGACTGCCCGGCGGCGCTGGTCCTGACCCTCGAGACGCTGCGATGCGAGCTTCCCTTCAGCGACCTCGAACTCGATCCATTCGTGTTGTACGTGGACGGAGACGCTTCGGCGGCGAATGCGCTCTTCGAGCTCCTCGCCGGACGGCTGGGCGACGCCGTCCTGCAGGTGGACCCCACACGCGGTGTCCGCGGCGACGCCGACCGCATACGGTTCGAGCCGGTCGGCTTCGACGACGACGAGTCGGTGCTTCCGCATCCGCGGCGGAGCTTCCGTGGCTTTCGGATCCTGACGGAGTTCTTCGCCCTGCCCGAGCGATTCCGATTCGTGGCCCTGAGGGGCCTCGACGGAGCGGCCCTGGCGACGGCGGGACCCGTCATTCGGCTCGTCTTCCCGATCAGTCGTCCGCCCGCGATCCTCGAGCGCCTCGACGATTCGGACATGCTCAAGCCGGGCTGTACCCCGATCGTGAACCTCTTCGAGTGCAGTTGCGAGCCATTCCGATCGAAGGGAACCAGTGCGCAGGAGCGCGTGATCGCCAATCCGCGGAACGACGACTGGGAGGTGTACTCCGTCGACGCCGTCTCCGTCGCCTCGGGCGGCGTCGAACGACAAATTCCGCCGATCTACGGGACCTCGAGCTTCTCGCGATCGGGAGCGCAGCTCTACTGGCATGCGGATCGCGTGCAGGTGCCGGGCACTGGGGCCGGAGCCTCCGCCTGGCGAGAGGAGACGGAGCTCACGTTCGTCGACCCGGAGGCCGTTCCGGCCTCGCCGAGTCGTGAGGACGTCACGGTGAACGTCACTTGCGTGAATCGAGGACTCTACGAGAGCATCCGTTCGGGCATGGGTCGCACAACGCTGCGGCTGAGCGACGCCGGCACCCTCGCGCCGCCGACGATGCTGCTCGAGCCCACGCCGTTGCGACGCGTGCCGTCCGGACGACATCCGGACGCGGCCCGGGGCATCGTCTGGCGACTGGTCTCTCACCTTGCGCTCGGCCGCCTCTCGATGGTCGAGGGGCCACAGGGCGGGGACGGAGCCGAGGAGCTGAGAAGTCTGCTGTACCTGTACGACTACGCGATGACACCCGCGGGCCGCAATCGCATCGACGGCATCCGCGCAGTCTCCCGTCGCCACCGCACCGCGCGGGTGGGGGCGATGGATCAGGCATCAGTCGCCCGCGGCACGGAGACGACGATCCGCTTCGACCCGGAGAAGTTCTCCGACAACAGCCTCTACCTCTTCGCCACGGTGCTCGAGCGAGTGCTTGCTCTCTCCTGCGCCGTCAATTCGTTCTCGTGCATCGTGGTCCGGACCACGGAGCACGGCACCGAGGAGCCGTTCGCGACATGGATTCCGAGAGCGGGCGACCAGCCACTCCTCTGACCGAGCATCCGGCCCGGTACGAGTTCGGACAGGCCGTGCGGCTCATCGAGCGAGCCGTCGCCTTCGCCGGTGAGGTGGGGCGGGCGACGAGACCGAGCGAGGAGCCGGTCCGATTTCAGGTGGTCGCGTCGACCGCGTTCCCTCCGGGCGCGATCGTCTCGGTCGGGCCGGGGGACGACATGCCGGTGATGACGGTGGCGTTCATGGGACTGACCGGTCCGACCGGCGTCCTGCCCCGGCACGTGGACGCCGAGCTCGCACGTCGGCGACGCAGCGGCGACCACGCGATGGCCGCCTTCCAGAACATCTTCGATCATCGCTTGATCTCGCTCTTTCATCGCGCGTGGGCCGGCTCGCGGATCGCGCTCTGCTACGAGCGGCGACACGTGCGCGGGGACGACCCCCATGAGGATCCCTTCGCGCTCGCCCTGCTCGGAGTGGCGGGCGTGGCGACGGGCAGACTCGCCACTCGGTCGCACGTACCCGCCGATCTCTTCATCCGCTATGCAGGATGCTTCGCCAGCGGTCGAGCCACCGCCGACCAGATCGAGGGCATGGTCGAGGATCTCCTGGGCCGAGCGACGCGGCTCGTCCAGTTCGCCGGGCACTGGACCCGACTCGCCCCGGAGGACGAGTCGTCGCTCGGGAGCGCAAACATGGAGCTGGGCCGGACCGTGATGCTCGGAAGCCGTCTGCGGCACGCCGAGGCCGGACTTCGGCTGGAGATCGAACCGGTCACGCTCGAGGAGTACGTGTCGCTGCTTCCGGGCGGCGAGTCCTTCAAGGTGCTGACGGACCTGGTGCGAGCGCTCGTCGGGCCGCACCTCGACGTCCTGCTGAGTCCGCGCCTGAAGGCCGCGGAGATCCCGCCCTGCCGCCTCGGGGACGAGGACGTGCCGCCTCGGCTGGGCTGGACGACGTTCCTGATCGACCGGGCGCCCGAACGCGACCTCGAGGACGTCGAGCTCCCGCTCGTGGCGAACGACATTCGACCCTCCGCGGCGTGAACCTGCGGGCGATGGAGACCGAGCATGGCCGTCTCGAACCTGAAGATGCTGATCGGACGCCTGAACGACGAATGCTGGCGGACGCTCGACGAAGCGGGCAAGCTCTGCACGGCGCAGCGGGCGCCGCTCGTCGAGATCGAGCACTGGCTACTGAAGCTTCTGGAGAACACGTCGAACGACTTCAACCTCGTGCTCCAGGAGCACGACGTGAACGTGTCCGATCTCGTGACCGACGTCCGTCGGTCGATTGACCGGCTGAAGACCGGATCGGCCAAGCCGATCCGGCTCGCCGGAGATCTCGTCGACCTGATCGAGGACGCCTGGCTCTACGCCTCGGTCGACTTCGACGAGAGCCGTGTCCGATCCGGCCACGTGCTCTGCTCGCTGCTGCTCGATCGCCAGCGTGATCGCCTGGCCCGGGAGATCTCCGATGAGTTCCAGAAGGTCGGCCGCGACTCACTGAAGGACGCGCTTCCACGTCTCATCACGGACTCGTCCGAGGCCTCGGCGATGATGGCCGAGCCGGGCGCAGCCGAGCGCGGAGACCCTGGGGGCGGTGGATCGACGTCGCAACGTGGCTCGGCGCTCGAGCGCTTCACCACCGACCTCACGGCGGTCGCGCGTAGCGGAAGCATCGATCCCATCGTCGGTCGCGATGCGGAGATCCGCCAGATCGTCGACATTCTCATGCGGCGCCGGCAGAACAACCCGATCCTCACCGGCGAGGCTGGCGTCGGCAAGACCGCGGTGGTGGAGGGGTTCGCCCAGCGGGTCGCCGACGGCGACGTGCCGCCGCCGCTCCGCGGGGTGGCCGTGAGGTCGCTCGACCTCGGGCTGCTGCAGGCGGGGGCGAGTGTCAAGGGCGAGTTCGAGAACCGGCTGCGCGGCGTGATCGAGGAGACGAAGGCATCGCCCACGCCGATCATCCTGTTCATCGACGAGGCACACACGCTCGTGGGGGCCGGGGGGCAGGCGGGCCAGGGCGACGCCGCGAACCTCCTGAAGCCGGCGTTGGCCCGCGGGGAGCTGCGGACGATCGCCGCCACCACGTGGGCGGAGTACAAGAAGTACTTCGAGAAAGACGCGGCCCTCACCCGTCGGTTTCAGGTGGTGAAGATCGATGAGCCCGACGAGGAGCAGGCCATCCGGATGATGGAGGGGCTGGTCTCGCGACTCGAGTCGCATCACCAGGTCCGGGTCCTCCACGAGGCAGTCGAGGACGCGGTCCGACTGGCGAGCCGGTACATCACGGGACGGCAGCTGCCTGACAAGTCGGTGAGCCTCCTGGACACCGCCTGCGCACGGGTCGCCGTGGCCCGGACCGACATCCCGGCCTCGGTGGAGGCCTTGCGACGGGAGCGTGTGCATCTGCAGGAGCGCATCGGCAAGCTCGAACAGGAGGTCGCTGCCGGCGGCGACCACGAGGCGTCGCTCGGCCGGATGCGGGAGGCGCTCGGGCGGACCGAGTCGGACCTCGAGCACCTCGAGAGCCGGTGGAAGCGGGAGCAGGAGCTCGTCGAGCGGCTGATCGTCCTGCGATCGCGTCTCGAGGCCGCGGCGGCCGGGGACGCGACGACCGGGACGTCGGAGACCGCAGTGGCGACGGCGGACGCAGCCGCCGGCGAGATCGCCAAGGAGCCGGCGGACGCCGGGGAGGTCGAGCATGCCGGTGATGCGGGCGAGGATCCGCGAGTGCTGCGGGAGCAGTTCGAGGCGGGGTCGCGGGAGCTCGAGGAGTTGCAGGGCGAGGAGCCGCTGCTCTCCCCGTGCGTCGACCGGCACGCGATCGCGTCGGTGGTCGCGAGCTGGACCGGCATCCCGGTCGGCCGGATGGTGGCGGATGAGGTCCGCGGGATTCTCGAGCTTCGCGAGCGGATGGAGGAACGGATCGTCGGTCAATCGCACGCCCTCGATCGAATCGCCCGCACGATCCGTTCGGCCAGGGCCGACATCGCGGATCCGGGGAAGCCGATCGGCGTGTTCTTCATGCCCGGGCCGTCCGGGGTCGGCAAGACGGAGACGGCGCTCACGCTGGCCGAGCTGCTGTACGGCGGTGAACAGAACCTCGTCACGATCAACATGTCGGAATTCAAGGAGGAGCACAAGGTCTCGCTCCTGATGGGATCTCCCCCCGGCTACGTGGGCTACGGCGAAGGCGGGATCCTCACCGAGGCCGTCCGGCGAACGCCGTACTCCGTCGTGCTGCTCGACGAGATGGAGAAGGCGCACGCGGGTGTCCAGGACATCTTCTACCAGGTGTTCGACAAGGGCCAGCTGCGCGACGGGGAAGGTCGGGACATCGACTTCCGCAACACCGTGATCATCATGACGTCGAATGCCGCGACCGACGTCATCATGCGGTACGCTCGTTCCGCCGACGGAAGCTTGCCGGACGTCGACGGGCTGGCGGATGCCGTCTACCCCGAGCTGCTCGACACCTTCAAGCCGGCGTTCCTCGGTCGTTGCACCATCCTTCCGTTCCTCCCGCTGCCGGACGACGTCATGGCGAGGATCACCGAGCTGAAGCTTCGGAAGGTCGCTCGCCGAATCGAGGCCCGGTACGAAGCGAGTCTCGAGTGGAAGCCTGAGACGGTCGGGAGCATCGTCGCGCGATGCACGGAGGTCCAGACCGGCGCGCGGAACATCGACCATATCATCGAGCGGACGCTTCTGCCCGAGCTTGCGGCCGAGCTGCTCGCGCGCGTCACCGACGGGGAGCCGGTCGAGCGGATCGAGGTCGGCATCGGCGACGGCTCGTTCACCTACCACATCGAATGAGCGGGGTTCGGGGCAGCGGCCGGCGACGAACCCGGCCCCGCGGCCCCTGGGGTAGGTGGGTCGGCCTCTCGCCCGGTCACGCACTGGGCCTCGACACCGCCGCCGGGCCCGTGTCCCGATCGCGAGTCCGGCCCCGAGGTGGGGCTCTGGTGGGGGAATCGGCTTCGGGCCGAGCTCGGGGGGCCGGCGGCGGGCCCGACTCGCGTCTCCGGTCTCGATCGGCCGGGAATCCCGAAGTTTTCGGGCAAGGAACACCGAGGTCCGGCGACTACTTGATGCAGCCGGGTTCGGGGCCGCGACGGCCTACGGCGGCTCAGAGGGGCCGAAACGGCCGCGGGAACTCTAACTGGAGACAGGACACCATGGGTGCATTCATGAAGCTCGGGGACATTCCCGGCGCCGCACGGGACAAGGATCACGATGGCTGGATCCGCGTCGAGTCGCTGAACTCGAACATCATGCGGTCGATCAAGGAGGGCGCCGTCGACCAGGAGCGATCGCAGGGCGACACGTCGATGGGCGACATCGTCGTGACCCGGGCGATGGACAAGTCGTCGGTGAAGATGGCCGAGGCCTGCGCGAAGGGTGAGTTCTTCTCGGAGGTCGAGATCCATCTCTGCACCAAGCACGACGGTCTCGAGAAGCCGGTGCTCAAGTACACGCTCGAGAACGTGATCGTGACCGGGTACACCTTCTCGGGGAACGACCGCATGGACCCGGCGCCGAGCGAGACCGTGAACCTCGGGTTCACCAAGATCACGTGGACCTTCGTCGAGTACGACTCGGACGACATGAGCAAGGTCGGCCAGATAGCGGCGGAGTACAACCCGGCGACGGGCTGAGGCCACGCGGCGCGGGTATCCGGCGATCCGCGGCGTCGATTCGGGTGATCATCGTCGCGGCCGCGGTCTCCGCCGCGGCCGCGACGTGGTCGTTCGGGAGAGCGGAAGATGGAGTACGAACAGGGCCGCCGCACCATCGGCGTGATGACGCCCCTCGGCGGGAACGAGCTCGTCCTCACGGGCTTCCATGGTGTCGAGGCCCTGTCGCGGCCATTCAATCTGTCCGTCGGCATGCTCTCGGAGAACACGGAGATCGATCCTCGCGACATCGTGGGCGAGAACGTCACCGTCACCCTTCTCGAGGCCGAAGGGCGCGAGCGGCACTTCAACGGCGACGTGGCGGACTTCACCAATCACGGCACCGGGGACCGTGGGACGACCTACACCGCTACCGTGGTGCCGCGACTCGCGTTCCTGCAGCACCGCTCCGACTGCCGGATCTTCCAGAACTTGACGGTTCCCGACGTGATCGAGGAGGTGCTCGCGGGGGCCGGTCTGTCGGAGTACGAGGTGTCCGGGCTGTCGGGCTCGTACCCCCGAATGGAGTACTGCGTCCAGTATCGCGAGACCGACTTCGCCTTCATTTCCCGGCTCATGGAGCGGGAGGGCATCTTCTACGCCTTCCGGCACGAGGCGGGCCGCCACGTCCTGGTCCTTGGCGATCACGCGGGGGCGTATCTCGAGCAGCCGGACGACGAGGTGAGCTACACCGGCTCGGAGTCCGCCGTCCACATCGGCGATCGGATCCTCGACTGGCGGCACCGCTACCGGTTCACCTCCGGCCGGGTGGCGACAGCGGACTTCGACTTCGAGCGTCCGGCGAGCCCGGTTCGCTCCCGCGAGCAGACGGTCCTCGAACTTGCGGGCATGAAGGACTTCGAGCAGTACGAGTACCCCGGCGGCCGTACCGACGACGAGTCCGCGGCGCAGCTCGCCCGGATCCGGATGGAGCAGATCGAGGCCGGTCACGACTTCGTGGAGGGCAGCAGCCGGTGCGCCGGCTTCTCGCCCGGGCATCGCTTCCGGGTGGCCGATCACCAGCATCCCTCGGAGGAGGGACGCGAGTGGGTGCTCCTGGAGGTGCGGCATCGCGTGCAGCCGGGCGGCTACGTGAGCGGAGCCGACGCCCCCGAGGGCTACGAGAACGAATTCCTGTGCGTTCCGGCCGACCTGACGTGGCGTCCGCCCCGCGAGACGCCGTCGGCGAGCGTGAGCGGTCCCCAGACCGCGATCGTCACGGGTCCTGACGGGGAGGAGATCCACACCGACGAGCATGGCCGCATCAAGGTCAAGTTCCACTGGGACCGCAGCGACGTCGTCGACGACCGTGCGAGCTGCTGGATCCGCGTGGCCCAGGGGTGGGCGGGGCGGCGGTGGGGCGGCGTGTTCCTGCCCCGGGTCGGGCAGGAGGTCCTGGTCGAGTTCCTCGAGGGCGATCCGGACCGGCCGCTGGTGACCGGATCGATCTACAACGGCGACAATCGCACTCCATACGAGCTTCCCGCGTCCAAGACGCTCTCGGGCATCAAGTCGAGCAGCTCCAAGGGAAGCAACGGCTTCAACGAGATCCGCTTCGAGGACAAGGCGGGCGAGGAGCAGGTCTTCGTCCACGCGCAGAAGAATCTCGATCTCCGCGTGCAGCAGCACCGCTTCGAGACGGTGCAGGGCGACCGGCACCAGATCGTGGAAGGCTCGCGTCTGGATCGCGTCGGGGTCGACCGCAGCGCCACGATCGGCCAGGACGACGTCCGCGACGTGAAGCGGGATCACCATCTCGCGGTCGGGGGGAAGGAGGCGATCGAGATCTCGACGTCCCGGTCGCTGAAGGTCGGGGCGGACCTCGTCGAGGTCGTGGGCGGGAGCCGGACCGCGGACGTGACCGGATCCATGTACCTCAAGGCGGCCGGAGTGGTGATCGAGGCCACCTCCGGAATCACCCTCAAGTGCGGCGGGAGCTCCCTGGTCCTGAACGCCTCGGGCGTCACGGTCAAGGGGCCGACCGTGGTGCTCGACGGAGCGATGGTCCGAATCGCCTCCGGGCCCGGGTCCCCGCCGACACCCGGCATGCCCGGGCAGCTCGTCGCGCCGGTCGCCCCGCCGGAGCCCGAGGAGGCGGATGTCTCCGATCCGGGCAAGGTCTCGGAGATCAAGGCTCGGCAGCGCGAGGAGCGGACCGGCAAGTACGGCAGCACGCCGCCGCCGGTGTTCGTCGCGGGGGCCGGCGAGGACGGCGACGAGGGGCCGAAGTCCTGGATCGAGGTGGAGCTGGTGGACGGCGAGGACAAGCCGATCGCCGGCGAACGATTCGAGCTCCAGCTCCCGGATGGCGAGACGGTCTATCGCGGCACGACCGACGCGAACGGCATCGCCCGCGTGGAGGGAATCGATCCCGGGCAGTGTTCGATCACGTTTCCGGATCTCGATGAGGAGGCGTGGGAGCCGGCGTGATCCGCCGCCCGTCCCCCACCAGCTGTCATGCCGCAGGATCCCCATCCCGGACAGCGCGAACCAGGCCCCGTCGGCGCGGGGGAGCTGGTGGTCGGCGAGGACGGCTGCATCCACGCGATTGCCGAGCACGCCGGGCATTTCTGGGAGACGATCTGGAACCACCACGAGAATGCGGATCTACGCGAGAAGCGCGGTGCCCCGCATGTCCTTCGGCCGGGGGACCGCGTGCACGTTCCCGCGCTCCGGCCAGGACGAGCCAGCGTCGCGACGGAGCGGCGGCACCGCTTTCGTCGGAAGGGAATCCCCCTGGAGTTCGAGATGGCGCTCGCCTTCAACGGCAAGCCGCTGTCCGGGAAGCCGTTCGAGCTCCGGATCGAGGATCGGACGACGAGCGGCACGGTGCCGGACGACGGCGTCGTCCGCGCCCCGATGCGTCCGTCCGACCGTACCGGGACCCTGCGCGTCGGCGAGGGCGACGATGCGATCGTGCACGAGCTGCAGTTCGGTCGGCTCGACCCGGTCCATGTCCCCAGCGGGTCTGCGACCCGCCTGCGCAATCTGGGATTTCTCGGAGCCGCCGACGATGAGTCGGCGCTCGAGGCGGCCGTGAAGCAGTTCCAGCAACATCGTGGTCTGCCGGTCACCGGCGAGCTCGACGACGTGACGGCGGAAGACCTCGTGAGGACACATGGATCCTGAACCCACCCATCGTGACATCGGCCTCTCTGCCAGCGTGGGCGACGCGAGTCTCGTGCTGCCGCGCGGCTGGACTGACGCGAGCGACTACCGATTCGCCGACGCTGCCGGGACGCTCTCGCTCGATGCCACTCGAGTGCGCACCGTCCGCGACGCTCCCGCGAAACCACTGCTCGACGAACGCGTGCTCCTCTGGCGCGAGGTCGGCGGGTTCGAGGACCTGCAGGAGCGTACCGAGACGGTGCGCGGCGTCGGGATCGACATCGTGGAGGCGAAAATCGGTGGCGAGGAGCAGCTGATCCTCCACGGTGCAGCCCTCAAGGCATCGCCGGAGGAGGCGGTGCTGCTGCTTCTGCAAGGGCCGCTTGCCCGCACGGACGACATCGTCCGGGTGTGGCGGCGCCTCCTCGACGGCGTTCGCGTGCGCGACCCGCGCGCCGGCGATGGATGAGCCGTGTCCGCGTTTCCGTCCAGCCGTCACGGTCGCCACTCGTGCGACATTCGCCCCTGGCCGATCATCGTGGTGCCCGGCATCATGGGCTCGCGCCTCCGCCGGTCGGCGAAGACGTCGGCGGATCCGCCCGGAGCGCCGATCTGGGATCCCGACTCGAAAGGGACGATGCTTGGACTCGCCTGGGGTTCGCTGGACAAGCGGATGCGGCTCTTCGATCCCACCCTCACGGTGGCCGAGCCCATTCGGGAGTCGGCGAACGAGACCGCGTCGGGTGAAGACGCGGGGCTTGCGGTGCCCCGACTCTCGAGTCGGACGACGCGAGGCTGGGGCACGGTCGCGTGGAAGTTCTACGGAAAGGCGCTGGTCGAGCTCCAGCAGGCCTTCGAGGCGGTTGGGGGAGTCGTGTTCGCGTTCGGCTACGACTGGCGGCTGGACAACCGCGAGAACGGGCGCCGGCTCCTCGCCTTCATCGAGGAAGAGATCGCCGAGCGCGATGAGTTTGCCTGCAAGCCGCTGGTCGTCACCCACAGCATGGGCGGTCTGGTCACCCGTGCCGCATGCTGCGAGCGTCATGCCGGTACGCTCGGCGAGTCGATGATCGGTGCGATCATTCACACCATGATGCCGACGTTCGGAACGCCCGATGCGGTCGCGTCGTTCCGACTGGGTCAGGGCGCGAAGCTCTGGCCCGTCGACGGCGTGGCCGACACGGTGCTCAGTCGGATTCTCGGTAACACGGCCGATCAGTTCGCATTCCTGGGGTGCGGGGTCCCGAGTCTGTTCCAGCTGATGCCCTCCGATCGCTTTCCGGACGCCGGGTCATCGGTGCCCGAGCTGCGGTGGATGGTGTGGAGCGAAGAGGTCGAGCAGCGGGCCGCGGGGCCAGGTCCATTCCATCTCGGTCATCCGTGGGCGGTCTACCTCGAGCGCACGGGAACACTCGGTCTCGTGAACCACGAGCGATACCGCGAACCGGAGCTCGAGATCGAAGGCGTGCTCTCGAGCGAGACTCACGACAATCCCGGGCTTCGTCTGTCGCGACTCATCGAGAATGTGAAGGCGGCCCGTCTCTACCACGAGAAGGTCGGGGCGTATCGGCATCCGCACACCTGGGTGGTCAGCAGCGACGAGGTGGAGACGGTCGTCGGACTGTCGCTGGACACGAACATCCTCGGGGCGATTCGGCCAAAGCGCCGCGAGTCCGAGGACGGCGACGGTACAGTCGACCTGCGGAGCGCGGAGGGCCTCGGGCCGGCAGGGTCGTCGGGGGGCCTCAGCCGGCTGAGCGGGGTCGAGCATGCCGCTGGCCTCGTGGACTCGCGCATGATCGCGCAGGTGATCTCGGACGCGAGCGACGCCATGGCGCACGTCCGGAACGCCACGTGGTAGGAGCCGGGCCATGATCGTCCTGCCTTTCCCCATTCCCGCCGGCCCCTGCTTCGACGGCGTCCCTCGGGCGGAGGTCTCGCCGAACGCGGCCGACGTGCTCGGCACCGAGACCATGGCGGCGAGCGAGGTCCTCGACCGGCTTCACGCGGCCGGGCTTGGTGAGGATGCGGTCCGGATCCTGGGCGAAGGGCTGCCACCGGAGACGGCGGTGAGCTGGGGCGCCGAGAGCGTCGGGCGGATCGAGCCCATGCTTCCGCCGGCGGAGGCGAAGGCCCTCGACGCGGGCCGCCGGTGGGCCGAGGCGCCGTCGCCGCTGAAGGCCGAACTCGCCGCCGACGCGGCCACCGAAGCGGGCATGGCCGGCCCCGGGTCGTTCGTGGCCACCGCCGCGGCCGCCGCGGGCGGAGCCGCCGCGTTCGGTGCGTCGCCCGCGGCCCTCGTCCCGAAGATGGTCACGGGTGCGGTGCTGCTCTCGGCGAACGCTGAGGCAACGGGCGCGGTCGTCCGCCCAGACACGCCGTCGGCTCGCGGAGCCTCGGAGGCGCCGAACGCTTCGCCGCTGCCTTCGGCGAAGCCGCCGAGCGTCGCGAATGTCGCGGACGCCGCGCCGGACGAATCGACCGAGCCGGGTGAATTCCCGAACGAGGCCCTGGAGCCGTACGTCGCGCTCGCCCGGGCGCTGGCCGGCATCTGATCCGATCACTCGCTCCCGGAGCACCGTCCGATGAAACCCGCCGCCCGAATGGGAGACATGCACACCTGCCCGATGGTGACGCCCGGGACTCCGCCGGTCCCGCACGTCGGCGGGCCGATCGTCTCGCCCGGGGCCCCCAACGTGTTGATCGGCGGCATGCCGGCGGCCACGATCGGCTGTGTCTGCACCTGCGTCGGACCGCCCGACTCGATCGTGATGGGCTCCACCAGCGTGCTCATCGCCAATCGACCGGCAGCCCGCATGGGCGACCCGACCGCGCACGGCGGCGTGATCGTCATGGGCTGTCCGCAGGTTCTGATCGGCGGCTGAGGCGACCCGGGGCGAGCAAACGGTCCGCGCAGTCGGCCTTGCTGAGCGTGCATGGTCCCCTTGCCGACAGATCCGGACGACTGCGGGGGGCCGGGGTGCGGCATCGCGATCGCGATCGGCACCATCACGAGCGACCGCCGAGGCGATACCGGCTCGGCCCCGATACCTCGGACGAGAATGCCTCCGCGGTCGGATCAGAGTGTCCGCGACGGTCGCTCAGCTCAGATACGCGGGCTTCTCGCCGGAGGTCGTGTCCGAGTCGCCTTGCTCGTTCGACTCGCTTCTCTTCCAGTTGACCGTGACCCGGCCGGCAGAGGACTCCTTGGCGAATCGAGCCATCAGCTCCTGGTAGCTCTCGTCGGCGAACAGCTCCGCTGCGCTCTGCCGGCCCCAGTCGCAGCACTTGTCGAGCTGCCAGTGCAGGATGCTGTGCGGCTGCGTCCGGCGGAAGTAGTCCGCCACCTGCTTCAGGCGGTCGATCGCCTCGTCCAGCGACTGGATGGGACCGGTGCGAGCGGAGGACGTGCCGGCGCTCGGCGCCTCGGCCCCGCCGGACTCGTCGTGGTCTCCCGCGGCCGCCCGCTCGTCCGGCGGGCGGGAGGCGAAGGCGACGCGGTGTTCGCCCGCGAGGTCCTTCGCCGCGCGGAGGAACTCGTCGAGCATCTCGAGGAGGACCGCGAACGACGGGGATCGATCGTGGCCGCAGCGCTCGTCGAGGGCAGTCTGCGTGCGTCGCAGAACCTCTCGGGCCTCCTCGACGTCCGCGGCAAGCTGCCGGTAGAACTCGTCGGGCGCAGCCTTGGCCGCCGCCCGAAGGGGATCGAGCGCGCCGCCTCCCTGCTTGACCGCCCGGGCATAGTCCACCAGCGCCGGCAGTCCGTCCCGACGCCAGCCGTCCGGTTCGGTCGGAACGATCGCGGCCCGCTGACGGAACTTCTCGGGCAGGAGGCCGGGATCAGTCGAGGTGCCGCAGCTGGAAGCGAGCACCGCGACGCGATCATCGATCTCCTCCTCGTCCCCCGAGTCCGGGGGATACATGCCGTCCCAGTGGCGATCGACGAGGCCCTCGATCAGCCGCATGCCGTCGCGGAATCCGGCCAGCCCGTCCTCGTAGGTCAGTCCCACCAGCAGGTGCGTCGCCACGACGCCATGCTTGGCGGTGCCGGCAAGAAACTTCGTGCCGTGCTCTCGTACCCGGCGCCATGCCGCGGGGATGACCTCGGCGCGCGAGGGGTCGTACTGCGCGTCGCGCTCGGCGCTCCGCGCGTCCTTCACGGCTTCGGTGATCATTCCGAAGGTGTCGTCGGTGGTCCGATCCGGCATCGCGCCCGTCGGGCTCTCGTCGGAGATCGGGGCCAGGAGTGCTTCAAGATCGATGACGTCGTCGGATCGCACGGTTCGTGGGTCCCGGGAGGCATGGGAGTGGCGAGGTTCGGACGCGGAGGTGGGGGCCCGACCGGAGAGCCGGGATCAGCCCGGCGGAGACGGATCGTCGAGGACCCCGTCCCGGCGCAGCAACCCAGCGAGCTGCTCGAGCGCCTGGCGGTGCACCCGCGAAGCGCGGGACGTGCTCAGGCTCATGCGGTCGCCCGCCGAGGTCAGGGTATGGCCGGAGACGTAGACGAGGTGCAGGACCTCCCTCATCTGCTCGGGCAGCCGGCCCGCCAGCATCGCCACCCGCGCCCGGGCCTCGGCGGCCGCGAGTCGGGCGGGGGGCGAGGCGGCTTCAGCGGACGGTGGCGGGCCCGCCTGGGCGTCCAGATCCGCGGGCGCGACGCTCCGCTCGAGGAGCGGAGCCATCTCGGCGAGGCCGTCGAGGATCGCGCCGCGAACGCGCGGGTACGCGAAGGTCGTGAACTTCACGCCTCGGGTCGGATCGAACCGCTCGGCCGCCTCGACGAGGCCCAGCAGCCCGTACGCCGCGAGATCCTCCACCGGTACCCGTCGATCGCACTGCTGGTGGGCAACCCACGCGAGGGCCTCCACCATCCCCCGGTAGCGCTCGGGGAAGCCGGGGGGGTAGTCCGTGGCCGTGGCACCCGCGGGCAGCGCGGTGCCCGTTCGCCGTCCATCCTCCTCATGCTCGTCGGCTGAACTCACGGTGCCTCCGGAAGCTCACGGTTCGACCGCGGGACCACCGGTCCGGCCCCGACCCGGACGGGTCATGGCGAGCCGGGCATCGACTCCGTTCGCGTTGGTCGCTCCACGCAGCGATACCTTCGGTGCGTGGCATCCTTGCGGACTCATGAATATAAGCGGTGGAGTGTCCCCTGAACAGGGTTCGCGGCCTGCCTCCGACCCGTCCGTGGAGCGACGCCGCGGGGCCCGTGCGGCCACGGTCGGGGCCCGCAGCCGGTTCCCCGGAGCCATCGTCCCTCGGGGTGATTGCGGATCGCCGCCGGTATACTCGCGGCTCGAGACTCGAGGCCAACGACGCCGAGGGCGAGTCGCCGGGACCCTGGCGGCTCGGCGAGGTCTCTCGCCATTCCACGCAGGCACCGCTGGCTGTTCCGCATACCGTCCGGAGGAGACGAGCGGAACGATCCGGGGGGGCCGACGGGAGACGAGCTCATGCGCAGCGACATCCACTGGCACGAGGGGCTCCACCTTCGCCCGCATCACCTTCAGTGGCTCAGCCGCGAGATCCTCGAGGGTCGCGAGCTCGATCGGCGATTCGCGATGCCGTACCCGTACGGGGTCATCGAGCTCAAGGTCGCCGAGGACGCCCTCGCGAAGCGGACCGTGCGCATCACCTCGCTCCGCGCCGTGATGCCTTCCGGCCGCTACGTGGAGCTCGGGACGAACGCCTCGATCCCCGACCTGGTGGTGGACGACTCGCTGGAGATGCGAGGCGGGCGGCTTGAGGTCCGACTCGGGATCCCGATCTGGCGGCCACATGATCGCAACGTCGTGTCGGCCGACGCGCCGGTCGAGTCGAACGAGCGGGAGGTGTACGTCCTCGGAGAGGAGGACTGGTCGGACGAGAACACCGGCGGGGCGCGAGCCCGGATCACCGTCCGTCGGCTCAACGGCCGGCTGATCCGCGAGGGCGACGACGCGACCCGGCTCGAGGTGCTGCCGCTCCTGCGGCTGATGACGGACGCCACGGGAGCGGGTCCGTCGCTGCGCCTGGATTCGACCTTCGCGCCGCCGTGCCTGACCCTCTCCGGATCGCCGGAGCTTCGAGACGCGGTCTTCGGGCTGCTCGAGGTCCTCTCCAAGTGTCGCGACGATCTCGCGGCCCGGGTGACCAGCCGCGGTCCCGGCTTCGGTCATGTCGGCGGCGAGCAGCTGCGGGAGATGCTGCGGCTGCAGGCGCTCTCAGTGGCCGTGAACCGGCTTGCGGCGATCCGGGACCGGGCAGTGGTCACGCCGTGGGAGGCGTGGTCGATCCTCTCGGAGACCCTCGCCTCGCTGTCGGCGATCCAGCCGGAGCAAGGCATCGATCCATGGGTTCGCTACGACCATGACCAGCCGCTGCCAGGCATTCTCGATCTCCGGGATCGCATTCGCCCCCTTGCCACCGCGGGCCGGGAGGACTCGTATCTCTCGCTCGACTTCGTCCGCGGTCAGCCGGGGCGCCCGCACATGGTCGAGCTCGCGCCGGAGCACTTCGAGCGAGCGAATCAGTTCTTCGTGGTGGTCAAGTCACGGCTGGGGGCGGAGGAGGTTCGAAAGAAGGTGCTCGACCAGCACGGATTCAAGGTCGTGCCCGAGTCGGAGCTCCGCGCCCGGAACTTCCCGCTCGAGCTCCGACACGAGCACAACGTGCCCTTCACCACCGACCGGGACGAGTACGCCTTCAGCATCGACCGCACCGTGCGCCCACAACTCTGGGAGATGGTCAGGAAGGAGGCCAAGCTGGGGATCCGCTGGAAGGACATGGCCACCGACGACTTCACGTTCAAGCTGTACATGACGCTCGTCGACTGAGCGTCGTCCGGATCGGCACTTGGGACGAAGGACGACTACGGACGCGCCGGGCCGGGCGTCGCGCCGAGATTCTCGTCCTCCCGACGACCAGGGGCGGGGCGAGGAGCCTCAGCTCCCGTCGTCCGCACCACCCGCGGGCGCGACGGCGGCCTCGTTCTTGCGGGAGAGCTCGGCCAGGAAGGCGATCGGGTTGTAGTGCCAGACGTGCCGCGACTCGGGGAGCTCGACGCCGGCCGCGATCGCCTCGTCCCACCAGAGGTAGGGCGTCATCCGCTCCTTCAGATGGAACGTGAACCAGTGGCCCTTGAGCTTCGGGATGGCCAGGTCGAGGTCGACGCCCCACTCGCTCACGAATCGGCAGGCACATGCGCGGAGCGATGCCGCATCGGGACTCGACTCGTAGAAGCGACGAATCTCGTCGAACGTGAGGACGTCGTCCCGTCCGAAGTAGTCCTGCTCGACGAGCTCGAGGACGCGGCGACAGTCCATGTTGCAGTCGCCGGCGGCCCCCTCGGGATCCTCGGCCTCCCACCAGCCTTCGTTCCGGAGCACGGGTTCCGCGCCGCCCGTCTGCGTCCAGGGCCGGCGAAGGTTCTCGGCGGAGAAGATCTCCCAGTGCAGGAGCCCGGTCCGGTACCGCGGTGAGCCGTACTCGCCGTTTCGCCACAGAGGCTCGCCGGCCTTGACCGGGATGTCGAGCGCCAGGAGCTCGCCGTCGATGAGGCGGCGCACACGCTCGTTCTCGGCGCCCTTCACGCCCACGTCCGCCGCTGCGATCCACGCGTCCACGGTCGGGAAGTTGCTGCGATCGATGCCGTCGGTGAACGTCACGCCCTCGTGATTGGGGTCGAAACGCACCGAGATCCACGAGCCGTCGACTCCCAGGCGCTCGATCGGCGTGTCGGTCGCGATGCGGCCGAGCTCCCGGCCCGCGCCGTCGGAAAGCCAGACGATGGCGGTCTCGCGGAGCACGTCCGAGCCGTCCGGTTCGGCCGAGCCGCCCGAATCGGCGAGGGAACGAAGCCACGGGAAGGCCTCGAGCCGGGCGTCCTGTCCGTCGACCGGCCCGGGATGAAGGTGCATCAGCAGGGAGTACCAGACCGGAGCGGACACGTCCGGGCACCGCGCCGCGATCCGGTCCTCATGCCGCGTGAGAATGAAGTTGCGGCTTCCGTAGTAGCCGTCGGCCTGGGCTTCCTCGGCCGCGAGCCGGGCGGCGACGATCCGCCCCCGGGCGCAGGCGTGGACCGAAGACGCGGCGTCCCCCGTGTGCAGGTGGAGGCCGCCGTGCCAGACCGTGTTGGTGCCGAGCGGAAAGTACCCGCCCCCGAAACGACGCTCGGTGTGGGCGTAGGCATCATCGATCGCCGCGGTCGTGAGTTCCGTGCCCGCGCCGAGGTCGATCGGGAGATGGACGTCGGAGGCGAAGAGGCGGTCCCACGGAAAGGCGGGGCCGAGATCCCACTTGCCGGAGGCCACGTAGTTCACGTGGCTGGCGATGCCGGTGTAGCCGTCCTTGTCGGCGGCGCCGAACACCTCGTACCGGGATTCCGGGGGAAGGATGGTCGGCGGAATATCGAACTTCGCGCAGAGGTAGTCGAGGAGACGATTCAGGGCATCGATCTGCTCGTCGGTGAAGGTGGCGTAGTACCGGTGGTCCCGAAAGGCATCGTCCAGCTCAATGTATGCGTCGGTGTCGTCCTTCGTGCAGTAGAAGTCGCCGAAGTGGGTGTCGAGCCGCGCCGCGTCGAGCGGGTCCTCCTGCAGCCAGCCGTAGTTGGAGAGCTCGATGCCGATCGATCGTTGGTGCACGGAAGAGCCGGCTGTCGCGTGGTGGGCCCAGAACGTGTCGTCGAACAGGCGGTAGATCCGACCGCTCCGCGCGACGACGAACGCGGTACTGATGTGATCGTCGGCCGTGAGGGCGGGGAGATCGCCGGCGAGCTGACCCGCAGTGTGGTGAAGGACGATGAGATCCTTCTCGTACTCGGACGCGTAGTAGTGGCCGGTTCCGCCGGAGACGCGCTCGACGGAATGAACGTCGATCGATACACCGCCCGCCGTGAGAGTGGTCTCGGTGGTCTCGAGCGATCCGTTGCCCCCTTTCGTGCTGATGGCGTCGTGGTACGTCTGCTCCTTCGACGCCAGGAGGCTCCAGAGTGATGTCGTCATGGTGTCCTCCCGCCGGATCGAGACCGGCCGTGGTCGGCTGCGTTTCAGATCGACGGCTCCCACCGATCGAAGACGTTGATCACGTTCGTCACCGGCTCGTCCTGCGGTGATCGCGCGACATGGTGGACCGGCCGGTGCTCGCGCTCGAGCTGACGCTCGCGCGCGGAGCCCGAGCGGAGGTGGCCACTCGGGGAGGCCTCCGTCGCGGACGAGGGGGCGTCGCTGTCGGAATCGGGACGTGGCGTGGACATGGGAGTGCTCCTGGGGGGCTTAGCATCCGTGCGCGTCGCGCAGCGCGTGACGGGTGGCGTCGTCGGGCATCCCGGTGACTTCGAGGCCGCGGAGCTCCTGGAAGTCGCGCAGGGCGGCGACGGTTGCGGGACCGAGGTATCCGTCGGCATCGCCCGGATCGAAGCCGAGGTTGTGGAGCCTGGCCTGCACGCCGTCGACTTCCGTGACCGGGGAAAGCCCCCCGAGCCGCAGCTCGAGCACCCATTCCGGACCGTCGACGATCAGAGTCGCCTCGGTGGCGTCCGGCGGCACCGGGCACTCGAGCAGCCCCGTGTCGTCCGTCGTGCCCTCGACCCTGCGGCCGGGAAGCTCCAGTCGCCACGGCTCGCCGGCGAGCACGATCTCGTTCCGCATCAGCCGGAGTCGCAGGGTGGCGGGGACGGCGGAGCGCCGGAACCGGTGCCGTTGCCCGGTGCCTCCGGTCGCTCGGCCGAGACTCCTCGCGGGCACGTGGACCACGTCGCCACGCGCGAGTACGGTCGGATGATCGCGCAGGGAGCGAAGCTCGGCGTTCGCCGGACCGTCCCACACGGCGCGCCACGGCAGTCCATGGCGCGACGCGATGCTCACGATGCACTCTCCGTTCTTGACGCGATGGGCGGTCGTCTTCGACACGTGATCGACTCCGAGGCGGGTTCCGGCGAGCGGACGATGACGGGTGGTCGAAAGGTCAGAATCCGGACGAACGCCGGGCCGGTGACCGCCGAACGGCCTGGTCGACGAGACGGCCGTCGCGGACCATCGGCAGGGACTCCTCGCCCGGCGTCCGCTGCCGCGAACGCAGCGCCGATCGCATGCGGGCTTGGGCGGCCGCCGTCGCCCGGCTCGCGGCGAGGGAGCCGACTCCCATCGTCGTCTCCTTCACCAGTCCACGGGTGAACTCAGCGGTGCGGCTCGCCTGGGCCGCGGCGGAGATCGAGATGCTCGGGGCCCGGCCGGAGGTGTAGCGGATCGACGAGGTGGCGGGATACAGGTAGCGGCGAAGGGCCGACGTGCCGGCGCTGCCCTTGAGGGCCAGGCCGAGCGTCCCGGACACGCCGGTGGTCGCCGCGGAGAAGAAGCCCTTCTCGAGGGCCTCGCCGAAGCTCTTTCCATCGAGGAGGGCCGCGAAGGTCTCGTGAGTCCCCGCGACCTTCGCCTGCAGCACGAGCAGCATGACGGCCTGCTTGGCCCCCCTTCCGCCGGGGATGATCCCGATCGTGAAGTTGCTCTTGGCGCTCACGATCGCCGCCCCGACGTTTCGGGTGTCCTGGAAGGTGATTGCCCCCTGCAACGCAGCCCCGCCGGCGGTCACGCCGAGCAGGGGTGCGGCCGCCCCCCCGGTGAGGACGGTGCCGCCGAGGACGAGCAGTCCGGCCGACACGTCGCGGACCGCCTTGGCCACGTCGACCGCGGTTTCGCCGAGCGACACCGCGGACTCGATCTCTCTCATCGACGATTCGTGGGCTCTGCGCCGCTTCGCCTGGACGAATGCATGATTGTGCGCGGTCTCGGCCTCGAGGCCCCGAAGTCGCTCCCGCACCCGTTGGAAGCCGTGGCCGAGACCATGCGTCAGGAGCTGGGCGACGGTGCTGTCCGTCAGCGGGCCGACCCGGGCCCGGACCCGGTCCCAGTCCGTCTCGACCGAGTGGATGAGCGGACCGAGCCAGGACTGGCGCTTCGGCGGGGGCACGATGGTGTACTCCCGCACGGTCTCCGACGTCGCCCAGGAACGCACGATGAGACGCACCAGCTCCTCGTCGATCAGCCAGCGGCCGTCGGGGGCATCCACTTCGATCGTCGACATCACGATCTCTCCCTTGGCTCGTCCGGACCAGGGCCCGGCAGCGTTCCCTTCCTCCGGCGGGTCCGCCGGCTCCTGCATCCGACAGCGCCCTCGGTCGTTCGCGCCGCGGATCCGACCACGATGCTGCGCGTCACGCCGGGGGACCTCACGCGCGTGGCCATGTCGCCACCGGCGCATTGACGAAGTTCGTTGCGGGGCGCACCGACGAGTCGACCTCGACCATCCGAATCGGTGCGATGCCGCCGGTCGTGTGCGTCACGATGCGGGCGACATCATGCCAATCCGACTCGATGCGAGCCCCGGCGGGCATCCAGAGGGCCGCCGAGAGGCGGACCCTGCGGGCGAAGCGTCCGGTGACCCCCGTCACGATGCGGCGATCCTGTCCCACGAAGTCCGTCCGGCCGCGTGCCATGTCCGGGACCTGCACGTCGCTCGGGGGCGTCGATGCCGTCATGACCACGTAGGATCCGTCCGCATCGAGGCGGACCACGGCGATCCACGCGTCATCGAGTTCGATGTTGAACGTGAAGTGGCTGCTGGAGGAGAACCGGCCGGCGCGAAGGCGGATGTCGAGGCGGTCGATCCGGCCGTACAGACCGTCCACGGGCATGATCGGGGCGTCGACAGCTCCGGCGACGCTGAATCGGGACGACAGATTCTCCAGCGCACTGATCTGGGCCACGACGGGCCAGAACTCCGCGGTCTGGTCGGGGCCGGCCCAGGCCGCGGAGAAGGTCCGCCGATTGCGTAGACCGGGCTTGGGGGCGAAGTGGGAGCTCTTCACGAGCGTCGTGCATTCGTCGTCCTTCCAGGACGCGACGATCACTCCTCCGACGAGGATCAGCCCTGCCGCCACGATTCCCACCCCGGTGGCCGCGAGGCCGGTCGAGACACTGAGCCAGATGGCGCCGCCGTGCAGCGCGAGGAGGAGGCTGCCGGTGAGCGTGACACCTGATCCGATCAGCGTCGACGTGTCGTGACGGTTCCACGCGTCGACGAGATCCCGGCGGCTGGTGTAGAGCGTCCACGCCGCCCCGGCGAGGCTCGCGACCGAGAGCACCACGCCGGCGCGGGCGGCGAAGATCCTGCCGCCCTTGCGGAGGCTCGCAGAGTCGGCCAGTGACCGCTTCTCGATGCCATTCAAGGCGAGAATGTGCTCGGCCACGTCGGCGGTCGCGAGCGAGACCTCGACCGTTCCCTCCAATCGGTCTCCGAGCGTGGAGTCGGCAGCGGCGACCTTGGCCGCGTTCGCCGTCTGAAAGCCGACGAGATTGACGATGCTGAGCAACGCCTTGGCGCCCGTGACGCCTCCCTTGAGCGACTCGGCGCGGCCATGAACGGTCCACAACGTATCGGCGTGTCGTCGCCCCCAGTCCTCCACCGCCTGGAGGTGGGTGGTCGACACCTCATCCAGCATCGAACGGTACCGAGGATCACGAAACAGTTGCTCGAGCGCCTCCGGAGTTCCGGCGGCGAGCTCGGTCAGCATGACGCCCTTGTCGGCGTAGAACTTGATCCGGTCCGACGTGCGGGGATCGTCCTGCGCGATCGGTCCGATCTCGTTTCGGAAGAAGCCGATCGAGTTCATCGTGTCGGCGAAGGCGCCGATCCGCTCGCCGATGAGCGCCGCCGGATCCATCGACGGCGACCACTGGCCACGGTCGAGCAACGCCCAACGGAAGGCGAGGTCCGGGACGACGTCCGCGCCGAGGGCCTGCGCCCGGAACGTGACCGGCTCCGCCTCCCGGTCGAAGCGGCCTCCTGCGTGCCGCATGATGAACGCATGCACGGGATGGTCTTCGTCGCATCGGCGGGCGAGGGCCGAGAGATAGGCGGGCCCGGGGTTCGTGAAGCCGAGCAGCGTCGTGACGTTGAACCAGTGCCGCAGCGCGTAGACCCGGTCGCGGACCGCGTTCGGGTCGTCTGGATCACCCGTGTCGCGGACGACCGCGCGATCCATGAGGGCGTGGGCCGGCCCGTCGAGCCAGTTGGCGAGGAACAGACCGGCCGAGTCGCAGGCGGCGCTCGACTCGCGGAGGACCTCCTCGACGAACTCGACGACTGCTCGCGGATCGGAGTCGTCCCACTCCAGCTTCGCTCGCTGGTCGGACGGCAGGGCGAGGAGTGCCTTGGCGAGCACGTAGACGTCCGTCAGCGTCCCCCCGATCTCGTCCGGCCGGAGATGGCGAGGATCGAGCACCGCATCCGGGCTGCGGCCGGCCGCGAGATCGTCCGTCAGCTCGCGAAAGGTCTCGAGCGATGCCCGAAGGTAGTGATGGTTGATCCGACCCGCGAAGTGGTACGGATCGACCACCGGGATCTCGGTCAGCGACGCGATGCGTCGAAGCTCATCCTCGGTGCCGGGCGACCGATGCTGGTAGCGTTCGAGCTCCTCGAAGGGGGCCCGCACCTCGACCTCGCCGGTCCCGTCGGAGCGAAGCGACCAGATCGACAGGCCGTCGGCCGCCCCCGGCTCGAGGCACGCCGCAAGGCCCTCGGGGCCGAGGCGGAAGCTGCTGAGCAGGAAGTAGTAGCGGACCGGCTGCCCGTCGACCTGCAGGGGGAGCTGCAATTCCTCCGAGAGCGCGTCGGTCCATTCGTCTCCGACCCGCTGCGCGAAGTCCAGAACCGGATGGATGCGTTCGTGCCGGGGACGGTCGCGTTCGTGAGCGTCCGCGATGCTCAGCGGGAACAGGCGGCCCGCGGAGTCGAACCAGCACTCGTAGACCGCCTCCTCCGCCGTCTCGCCCGTGCTCGGTGGGTTGACCTCGCAGGGTCCCGGCATCGCGATGTGCTGGCCGCCGTAGAGGTGTTGCGTGCGCTGATGTCGCACCCCGGGGAAGTCGTTGGCCGCGTAGAGCGCGCCGCGTGAGCGGAAGACGTACAGCCACTTCTCTCGGATCGTCCTCCGCTGGGCGACGGCCGTCCGTCCCTGCTCGAGCTCGTGGCCGGTGTCGCGGGAGCGGCCGGGCAGGACGAATGCCTCTTCCTCGAGGAATCGGACCGCGAGGCCCGTGTCGATCGAGTCGTGGGTCGTACTCATCGTGCGACCCTCACGTCACCGGCCAAGGCGTGGCCCGGAATCGCCGGCGACGCCGATGCGCGGACGGATCGAGCCGCGCGGGAAGGAGGAGGAGGCCGGGCTCATCGGTGGACGAGAAGACGTAGTTCGCCCCGAACCGACGCGTGCACACGAAGTAGTGCTCGAGATACCAGTTGATCTCCTCCGGTTCCTCCGTTCCCCAGTTCAGGCGCGCCAGATCCTGCCAGCGGCAGCCCAACCGCTCGGCGATGTTCGCGAGGGTGTCGCCGTCCCGGACCTTGTACGGGTGGAGCATGCGCACGCCGGCGAGCATCCTCGGATTGACTCGGGGGCGCCGGCCGAGCGGCGGAGCCGGAGCGGGAGGGGGGCTGGCGTCGGGCGCGTCGCTCCCACCGCCGTCCGCATCGTCCTGGCTCGGAACCCACAGGACGTCGCCGGGGTGGATGAGGTCGGGATTCGGCCGCAGCGCGCGGAAGTCGGTGTTTTCGGCGTGGTGATAGAGGTTCTGCCAGGACCACCCGTAGCGAGCAGCGATCCCCGAGAGCGTGTCGCCCGAGACGACGGTGTAGGTTCCCACGGCGCGACTCCTCAGGATCCGTACGCGTCCTCGAGCCGGGACCGCAGCTCGAGGCTCTCGGGGGAGGTGGTGTCGACGGCCGGGTCGCGACCGACGAGCCGTGAGGCGGCGGCGCGGCTCTCGGCGTCGTACGGGCCGTCCACACGGCCTCCGTAGAGGCCGAGGTTCTTCAGGCGACCGTGCATTCCCCGTGGAGTGTCGATCGGATCGACGTGGCCGATCTCGAGCTCGTACTCGTCCTCGTACTCGCCGATCACGATGGTCACGCGCTGCGCGTCCGCGGGGATCGGGAAGCGGGCGAGACCGTCGGAGCTCGTCATCCGTGCCTCCTCGTCGAGCGGGCGACCATCGACCACGACGCGATACGCCTCGTCGGCGCGCGGGATCCCGAGCTCGGCGATCCGAATCCGGACCTCGGCCCGCGGACGGCGAGCCCGGAAGCGATGTCGCTGCTCGGTGGCGCCGGCTTCCGATCGGCGAACCTTCGGTGGGATGAGTACCTCGTCCCCCGGGTGGAGGGCGCCCGCATGACGTCCGCGGGCCAGAAGTTCTGTGTTCTCGTCCTGGAGCTTCGAGAGCGGGATGCCGTATCGGGCGGCGAGGCTGACGAGGCTGTCGCCCGGGGCCACTCGGTGTCGGCGGGCTGCGTGCGAGTCGCTCATCGGATGGGATCCGCGGCCGGGGTCTTGCGGAGCGTGTGGTCCGCGGGTCCGATCGATCATCTCGACCGGTGGACCGGGGTGTCGGTCAGGCTCCGGCGCCCACCGATTCCGGCGGCTCAGCGTAGCACGTGCTCCCCCCGGTTCCATGCTTGCTTCACGGCTCCAGGTGGCCCGGCGAGACATGACGCGGCATCAGGGAGCCGACACGGCGCGGGACCGCCCGCGGGGAGCCGCCGGCCGGACGCGGGAGCCCGGGGTCCGGACCGGCCCCCGGGCGGCGACGGCTCGCTCCCCCCTCGGCCCCGGATACGGCCGGGACATGCCGAATCGTGCAGCCGGGCATCGGTCGATCCGGAGGGCAGTCACCGCCGTGGGTCGCGCGAACGCCGTCGGCATCGCTCGATCCTGCGCCGGGACGGGTGGCGAGCGTCGGTGCGGGAGTCGGACGTCAGGGCGGCCGTCGTTGCGCCGCGTCCGCGATCATGGGACGTCGCCGGAGCCTCGGATCCGGAGTCCACCGCCGGACCGACGCGACGCTCGACGAGGTCCCGAAGCACCGTTCGCTCGGCCGGGTCGAGGAGGATGACCACGGGTGCGTCGCCACCCCGTGGGCGAAGCTCGATCACAAATCGATCGGACCCGAGGACGACTGGATGGAGCGTGCGTGCGTGCACCTTGTGACGGTGGATCCTCCCCGTCGCGCGGTCACGGCAGGCGCCGCATTCACCGCATCCGGCCGGCGGGGGCTCCGGCGTCAGGAGCACGGTGGACGCCGCGCGGACCGGGTGGAGGATCGCCGTCCAGCCGTGGCCCCCCGACGTGGTCGTCTCGTGAACAGCGGCGAAGACGACGTGCTGGCCATCACGGAACACGACCACCTGAACGCGGTCCTCACCCGGCTCATGCTCCGCGGGAAGCGCGAGATACGTGGGATCCTTCGACTCGCCCGGCAGCCGGTCTTCCGGGGAACAGCCGATCGCGGGGAGCGTCCCGGCGAGCGCTGACGCGATGGGGACCGGGCGGAAGATCCGACGCCGAAGCGGAACGTACCGAGTCATGATGATCTCGCTCGAACGGGAACGGGAGTCGTGGCCCGGGAGGAAGCGGAGCTTCGCCGCGGGACCCGGCCAGAGGCACCCGGGCCGAGCCGCGACTCCGGCGGTCTTCCGGGAACGGCCCGGGCACCGATACCGACGCAGCTGCATCGGCCTTGCGGATCGCAGACGGAATGTAGTGGCGGCGTTTGGGACGGGTTCGCTCGCTTTCCCGGCGGACCTCCTCTCCGAGGCTCGCGCGCGGATCGAGGGTCAGGTCGGACGCGGCGATTCGGGACGTCGGACGGCACGCTGGCCGCCAGCATGGCGAGAGGACCGGAGCAGACCGAAGGCGGAGAAGATCGTCAGGGACAAGACGTACGGGTGGAGCCTGAAGAGGTCAGCTTGCGGGGTGCGCGTGAGCACCGGCAGGATCCACTGCACGTGACCCAGCGCGAGCGCCGCCGACACCAGCGCCCGGCCTCGGGGGCCATGGCTCATCCTCATGCCGGCGACGCTCATCACCTTTTCGGCCGCGGCCCATCCGAGCATCAAGGCGAGCAAGTCGCGCCGAGCAATGGCCGGCCCCTGTTCGTCGTGCCGAGCACACCGTCGGGCCCTCCGAGCGCGGCGGTGGCGACGTTGAAGACGCAGGCGATCGTGGCGAGCATCGGTGAGCGGCTCGCCACGAACCAGCTCCATGACGAAGTACGTTCTCTCCGACTCGGTCAGTCCACCGTCGAGCACCCGCGCGATGCCAGGATGATCCATGAGCGCCTGCCGCTCGGCCTCGAACCGAGCGAGGATCGCCTGCGAGTCCATGCCGGGCTTCAGCATGTCGAGGGCGATCCGGCGTCGGACGCCGCTCACCGGTCGGGAACGGCCGCCGCTGTTCCCGCGCCCGCCGCCCACCGCCACCGCTCCGCCTCCGCCGCGTGACCGCCCTGCGGGTCCGACTCGTGCCAGGCCTCGAGGATCTCGGCGAGGAGCGTGGCGATCGTCTCGCGGCTCGCGAGGCCGGTGTCGCGTCCGCCGGCCTCGGCCGAGGCGTGGGCGGCCTCGGCGGCTTCGACCGCCCCTCCGTGGTCCCCGAGGGCGAGCCGGACACGGGCGAGGGTCTCCCACGCCTCGCCGGTCACCCGGGACGCCGGGCCGATCGTCGCGAGAAAGTGGTCGCGGGCGGTGGTCGCTTCGGCGGCCGACTCCTCGGGACGGCCCACGTTGAGCAGCGCCTTGGCGAGTCCGAGCCGTTCGATGCCCATCTGGAGCCGCGGGCGAGCGGGATCGATCGCGTCGCTGACCGCGATGCTGCGACGCGACGCGTCGACCGCGTCGTCCCAGCGATCGAGGGCGCGGTACGTCGCCGCAAGGGCGCCGAGCACCGATCGCATGTCGACGCTGGGCCCCGGTCGATGGAGCTCGAGGATCGCCAACGCCATCTCCGCCGGTTCGAGCGCTGCCGCCGGCTGGCCCGCGAGTCGAAGTGCGATCGCGAGATCCACGAGGTTTCCGACGCGCTCCGGGCTGTCGGCCGGCAGCAACGCGTCGGCTTGTTCGATGACCCGTCGGATCAGGGGCACGGCCTCCGCCGGCCGGGGGCCGTAGACCAGTCGCGTGGCCAAACGCCGTTCAAAGCTGAGGCGCAACGGGTCGTTGGAGGGGAGGAGCTCCTGCAGGGGAGCCACATGCTCCTCGATGACGGCCCGGGCCTCGTCGTGCCGCTGCACCATGTCGAAGGCCCCCGACGCGATCATGAGGTGGGGGATGCGGCGGCGGGGCTCGAGGTCCGAGTCGCGGGCATCCTCGACCGTCGCGGTCGCCCACCGCTCGACACCCGCCACGTCACGGGACTGGCCCGCCGACATCGCGAGGAGCGCGGCGGTCGCGAGCCGAACGTCGTCCGCGGGCTCGCCCGACGACGTCGCTCGATTGCGAAGCGTCAGCAGCCGGTCGTCGACGTCGGCCGACGTGCTTCGGATCGCGATCTCCAGGCTCAGGTCCCCGACCAGCGCCGGCCACATCTCGGGGGCGTAGGGGTCGAGCCCGGACTCTTCCTGGGCGTCGATGATCGAACAGTAGACCCGCTGCGCCTCCTCGCGCAGGCCCGCCCCGTGGTACGCGTTGCCGATGATCGTCAGCACGCGCCGCCGCTGTTCCCAGTCGGGGATCGCGTCGGGCCCCGCCCGGCGCTCCGCGAGGCGAAGCAGGACGCTCAGCTGCGTGGTGTCGACGTCCCGCCCGATCAGCTCCCCTGCGTCGCGGAGGCCGTCGAAGATCCCGGCCACGAAGTCGGTCACCTGCTCGGCCGACGCGAGGGCCCGCTCGGCCTCGATCGACCGGCTCCGCGCCTCGGCAGCGAACAGCGAGGTCGCGACGAGGCCGGCGACGAGCGCGAGGACGGTGCCGGTGGCCCCGGCGACGAGTCCGCGGTTGCGGCGGGCGAACTTGGAGAGCTGGTAGCGGGCGCTCGGCGGCCGGGCCTGGATCGGCTCGTCGGCGAGGAACCGGCGAATGTCGTCGGCGAGCTGGGACGCCGCCGGGTATCGGCGATCGGGCTCCCGGGCCATCGCGGTGCCGACGATCGTCTCGACGTCGCCGGCGAGGCGACGATCGATGGCCCCGAGCCGCGGCGGATCCTGCTCGGTGATGATCCGGAGCGCCTCGGGCAGGGTGCGATCCCCGAGGGAGCGAGGCAGCCGTCCGGACAGCAGCTCGAAGGCGATGACGCCGAGCGAGTGCACGTCGGTCCGGGTGTCGATCGCCTCGGGATCGGCGGCGGCCTGTTCGGGACTCATGTACGACAGCGTTCCCACGAGCTGGCCGAACGTCGTGGAACGCGCGTCGATCCGGTCGTCGGTCCCGGTCGCGCGGGCCACGCCGAAGTCGAGCACCTGCGGCCGGCCGTCGTCGGTGACGAGGACGTTCGACGGCTTGAGGTCGCGGTGGACCACGCCGTGCTGATGCGCGTGCTGGACCGCGTCGGCGACCCGGGCGACGAGCTCGAGCCGGCCGCGAAGGTCCAGCCCGGCGTGGGCGGCGTGCTCGTCGATGGGCCGGCCCTCGACGAGCTCCATCGCGAACCAGGGGCGGCTCCCGGTCGCGGTCGAGGTGGTGCCCGCGTCGTAGACGTGGGCGATCCCGGGATGCCGGAGTCGGGCGAGCAGCTCCGCCTCGAGCTCGAAGCGGCGTCGGACGTCGTCCGAGACGAGAGCCGGCCGCAGGACCTTGATCGCGACCCGTCGCCGCGGACGCTCCTGCTCGGCGAGGTAGACCTCGCCCATCCCGCCGGCGCCGATCAGGGACAGCAGGCGGTAGGCCCCGAGCGGCGCGCCGGCGAGGCAGGCCTCCTCGTCCGCGTCCGCCGAGCTGTCGAGCGGCGGCTCGAAGCGGCCGAAGGTGCGCGTGCGCTCGCCGTCTGGATCGCGGGACGCCGCCGGCGTCCCGGCGGTGTCGCCGGCGTTCGTCCCGGTCCCGGTCTCCCGCGGTACCAGGGTCTCGGCCTCCGGATCCGACCCGGGGCGGATCGGAGTCGCCGGCGAGCCCTCGCGATCGCGACGGTCGGTGGCGCGGGACAGTTCCTCGCGGCGGGCGCTCACGGGTCGGCCCGCCCATCGTGATGGGCATCGGACGCCCCGGCGGGGGCGGCCGCGTCGGCGGGCGGGCCCCCGGGGAATGCGCGACGCGCGGGCTCGACCGGTACCAGCGGCCCCTCCGCGTGCCCGTTGATCACGATCCCGGCGACCGGCTCCTCCGCGCCGGTCACGAGGTCCATGCCCCGCGACAGCACGGCGTCGTGCGGCTTCGGATCGAACCCGTGCGACTCCGGGCACGGACGTGGCGGGAGGGCCGTCGGCTCGTGTCGTTCGCCGCCGAGGAGCAGCGTGACCGCCGTGATCGTCTCCCGGTGGTCCTCGTCCGGCGCCGCGGTCTCGTCCGACGCCGGAGCGGCGCCGGTGTGCGGCCGGGACCACGAGGCCGCGGGCAGCACCGTGTCGCCGCCGTCGGTCCGCGGCTCGCGCCGGAGCATGATGAGCCGATCGGCGTCGCTCCGGCTCGCGACCACCGTGCCGTGGCCCCGGTCCGTCCCGGGAGCGAGCAGTGCGTTCATCACTGCTTCCCCGAAGCCGACCAGGAGCTCGTCGCGGAGACCGACGCCCCCCGCGGCGGCCGGCTGCAGCCCCGGCGGGGACGGGCGTCGAAGGCGGTGGGGGCGGGGACGGGCCGCGGGACTGGGCACGGACGGATCCTCGAGGAGCGGTCGGACTTCCGACGAACGCCGGAGACCGCGGGTCGTTCCGGGCGACGGCGGCCGGCGCGCGTCGGCGCGAGGGAGGGGGGGCCGCGGGGCGGTACACCCGCGGTCCCTCGTCATACCCGCCGCCGCGACCAATGCGACCCTTCGCCCGCATGATCAGCCGTGGTCACACGGCGGGGCCCGCGAAACCATCCGGCGGGATGAATGGCTCGGGATGAATGCGTCAGGTGACCACGCCGAGCCGCACTTCGCGGGATGCGGCGATGCGGCGATGCGGCGGTGCGGCGGTGCGGCGGCGGCGCGGCGGTGCCGCGCCGCTACGCCCCCGCCGAGCTCGGCGGCGTCGTCACCCGCGGCGTCTGCGGACCGCCTCAGACGCGGCGATTCGCCACGGCCACCCCGAAGCTCGCCGCCAACGCGGTCAGGGACCACAGCAGGCCCAGCGCGTAGAAGGTCGCCAGTGACCGAAAGTGCGGGTGCAGTCCGAACAGGTCGGTTTCCACCGTGCGGGTCAGGACCAGGAGGATCCAGCCGACGTGCCCCAGTGCGAGCGCCGCCGAGATCGACGCCCAGGCTCGGGATCCTCGGGCCATGCGGACCGCCGCGAATGCCATCAGGGCCTCGGCCGCGGCCCATCCGAGCATGAACGCGAAGAAATCGACCCACGGCATCGGCGACCCCGCGTCGTACTCGCGCAGGAGCGACGTGCCGAGGACGGCGTCGAGTCCGCCCAGCGCCGCGGTCGCGAGATTGAAGACGCAGGCGATCCCGGCGAGCACGGCCACGAGCGTGCCGGCCTGCCGCACGCGGGCAGGGCGCGAGACCCAGGTTCGCAGGCGATAGGCGCGCGACGGAGGCCGCGCTTCGATCGGGGCTCCGTCGAGCAGCCGACGAATGTCCTCGGCCAGTGCCTCGGCGGACGGGTACCGGCGCGCCGGGTCCTTCTCGAGGCAGCGCATGCAGATCCAGTCGAGGTCGAGCCGCACCGAGCCGGCGAGGCGCCGGAGGTCGGACGGCGTGGCGGCGTCCCCCGAAGCGTCGGCCGCGCGGCCCGTGGGGGCGGCCCCCCGGCCGGCGTCGTCACGACCTGGCCCCCGCGTGCCGGGCCGTCGCTCCTCGACCCGTCGGCTCGGCCGGGGCGGCGTGTCCTCGCGGATTCGGCGGATCGTCTCGTCGCGTCCCGCGCTCCCGGCCTCGAAGGGCCGCGTGCCGGTCACGAGCTCGTACAGGATCACGCCCAGGGCGTGGACGTCGCTCGCGGGCGTCGCCTCGCCCCATCCCGGATCCACCTGCTCGGGACTCATGTAGTCGGGCGTCCCGAGCAGCTGACCGGTCCGCGTGACGAGCGTCACGTCCACGAGCGGCTGGTGCACCGCCTTGGCGACGCCGAAGTCGATGATGATGGGGCGGGGAGGCGCGTCCGGTGACCCGGTCTCCACCAGGATGTTGCTGGGCTTCAGGTCCCGGTGGACGATCCCGCGGCGGTGGGCATGGTGGGCGGCTTCGCATGCCGCGAGGAAGAGCTCCAGCCGGCTCCGCAGCTCCAGGCGGCGGCGGATGCAGTAGTCGGTGAGCGGCTCGCCACGAACCAGCTCCATGACGAAGTACGGTCTCCCCGACTCGGTCAGTCCACCGTCGAGCACCCGCGCGATGCCAGGATGATCCATGAGCGCGAGCGCCTGCCGCTCGGCCTCGAACCGGGCGAGGATCGCCCGCGAGTCCATGCCCGGCTTCAGCATCTTGAGCGCGACCCGGCGCCGGACGGGCCGCAGCTGCTCGGCGAGATGCACGACGCCGAATCCGCCCCGCCCGAGCTCGCCGAGGAGGCGGTACCGGCCGTCGACCTCCGGGGCGGCGGTCGGCGTCGGCGCGCGCGGGTCGATGGGCGGGCGCGGGCCGTTGGGCGCGGTCGGGGGCAGGGTGTCGTCTTCGTCTCGGGCCACGAGGGGTTCCCGGGCAGGTGACGGCGGGCCGTCCGCGGCGGGGCTGGCTCAACCCTCCGGCGCCGCCCCGTGGGAGGCGTCCGGCCGGAGCGGGTCTCCGGAGCCCGGGGCGGGAGCGACGACGGGGGAGCGGCCGTCGGCGACCGCTCCGAGGACGCGGCGGCCGCCGGCATCGACCTCGAACCATGCGGGCGGCCCGTCGTCGAGCCCGATCTCGACGCGGACGCACGAGGCCTTCGACGCAGCCCGGGCGAGCGGGATCGGCAGGACGTGGACTCCGAGGCTCGTCGGCTCGTCGGACCCCGCGCTCGTCCCGGCGGGCTCGAGGGGGTGCGGGATCCCGTCGATCCACACCGTGGCCACGGGAGCCGTTCCGCGCGGGCTGCCGTGTTCGACCCACCGGGCGGCCGCGAGGATGGTCGGACCGCCCGCGGGATCGCGTTCGACGACGATGCGCTCGTAGGTCGCCGTCTCGAGCCGGCCGGCGACGACGAAGGTCCGACCGTCGAGCGTGCGGCCCGGCTCGGCCATCAGCTCCATGAGCTGCCGCCAGGGCTCCCACCCCAGGGAGGACGACCCGAAGTCGAAGTCGGGTGCGAAGCATCCCCCGGTCGCGAGCAGAAGCGGCAGGACGGTCGGGCCGAGGGACCGGCGGACGGGCATCGGCGGGCGCAGGTCGGTCGGTCGGATTCCCATGAGCGTCCTCGCATCCCGCGGCGCCGACGGTCGCGGTGACCGAGCGCCGCGGCGGCACCGCGCCGCTCCGATCACCTTCGTCGACGCCGGGCGGCGATCGCAGGATAGACGACGCCGGTCCGGCCCCGCGGGGGAGCCCCGGCGACCCGGTCCTCGCCTCTCCCGAGACGTGGGTTCTCGCTGCCGGGCGCCGTGCGAGGCACGGACGCGAAGGCCGGACCTTTCGTCCGCCGTCTCGCTCGCGCGGCGACCCCCTGCCGGCGGAAGCCGCGTCGAAGCCTCAATGCCGTCTGGCGATGGCCACGAGGCCGGCGGCGGCCCGGGGGCCGGCGCGTGCATCCGTGCTCCGACCGGTCGATCGCGGGTCCGACCGACTCCGACTGCGACGCCGGCGGGGCCCGCTGCCGGGGCCGCGAGCGAGGACCGCGTGCCGGATCGTGTCCGTCCCGCACGATCTCGCGACCCGGGGCTCCGCGGCCTCCACGGTGGCGTGCCGAATGGCCGGAGCGTGTCCCGCGTCGGGTCAGGCGACGATGTCGAGCCGGGTCGCGGGGGCGGCCACTGCGGCGGCGGCGCCCGGAGCCGGGACGCGGGCGGTGGCGTAGGCGGCCGCGGCGACGGCGGTCACGCCGCGGGACGGGCGGGACGACGCCTCGTCGCCGGGCTCCACTCGGGACTGGGCCGCGGCGTCGTCGGTCGCGACGGCGGGAGTGGGTGGGG
>CAYLNM010000023.1:37444-40387 GCA_964385045.1 uncultured Isosphaeraceae bacterium | reverse complement strand
GCGTTCGGCGGGTGTCGGCGGGTGTCGGCGCGTTCGGCGGGTGTCGGCGGGTCGGCGGGTCGCCGCGCCGCGGCGCGAGCGGGCGGGCCTCGCCCGGCCCGGCCCATCGCCGGACGCGTCCCCCCGTCCGCGCCGCGGGCGGGCGGCGTCGCGCGGTAGCATCGCGCGCGGACATGACGATCGAGGACGGCGGCGCCGCAGCGTGGCGCCGCGGGAGGCAGGCGATGCGGACCGGCAGCGGATGGGTGGCGAGCATGACGAGCATGACGAGTACGGCGAAGGCCACGGCGACGGTCGCGGCGGGGACGGGCGTGCGAGGACGCGGCGCGACCGGGATCGCCGCGATCGCCGCACTCCTTGGGGCGACGATCACGACCGGCTGCGCGCAGGTGCAGGAGGCGGTCGAGGGGCCGGCACCGCTGGCCACCGCCGAGCGGCTGGTGACGCCGGCGCCCGCGGTGCTCGCGCCGGGGCCGTGCACGGTGGACGTCGCGTCGGTGCTCGGGGCGGTCGGCGCGGACGCCGCCGCCGCGGCGGGCGGCTGGCCGCCGCTGGTGGCCGGCTCGATGCGGCTGGACCTGGGGACGCCGGTCACGGTGCCGCAGTCGCCCAGACCGGTGGCCGCCGGGGACGCGGGGGACGCGGGGGACGCGCCGGGCGAGCCCGAGCCCGGGGAGCCGGCCGGCGACGGGCCGGAGGTCGCTCGCGACGCGGGAGCCGGCGTGGAGCCCGCGTGGACGGTGGAGCACGTGGTGCGGCTGGGCGACCTCGTCGACGTGCTGCAGTCGCGGGGCGCCGTCCCGGTCGAGGTGCGGTGGAACGAGGTCACGGCGGCGGGCACGGGCCCCGACCTCGGGCTCGACCTGCCGGCCGGGACGGTGACGCTGGGCGTCGTGATGGAGGCGGTGGTGCGGGCGTCGGAGCGCGAGGCGGCCGCCACCGGCGGAGCCGGCGCGGTGGCGGCGGACGACGGCGGGGGCACCCTCGCGTGGGCGATCGGCGACCGCCGACTCCTGCTCACGACGCTCGCCGACGCCCGGCGGCGGGCCGCGGCGTGGTCGGACGCGACGCTCATCGAGCGGCGCTATCCGCTCGCGTCCACGCGGGCGGCGATGATCGCGGTGCACCGCGCCGAGCCGGGCTTCCCCGCGCTGCGGCAGGCCGCGGCCCGGACGGTGGCCGGCGGGACGGGGCGCCCGAGCGATGACCGGCTCGCGGAAGCGGCGCGACGCCTCGTCGAGGCCGAGCCGCCGGTGGCGGCGGCGATCGACGCCGAGCTCGCGGCGCTCGACGACCTGCTCGCGGCGTGGCTCGTGCGACCGGAGGCGACGGTCGAGGCGCTGGCCGCGGGCTCGATCGACGCCCTGCGGGACGCGATGGCCGGCGGCGCGGGACCGAGGACGGTTCGGCTCGCCGGCGAGACGCTCGTGGTGCGGGCCACGCCGGGGCAGCACGAGCGGATCGCGGCGCTGATGGACGAGCTGGCCCTGGGCTGCCGGCTGCCGCGGATGGTCGCGGAGGCGGCGGGCACCGCGGCGGGCATGTCGCCGCGCGGCGGAGCGTCGCAGGCGACGGCGTCCGTGTCGGGCACCGGCTCCGCGGACGGCTGAGCCGCGTCCGGGGGAGGGTTCGCGTGCCGGCGGGGCCAGGTCCGGGGCCGCGGGCCGCGGGCCACGCGGGCGCGGGCGGGACCGGGTCATGGTCCGGCGCGGTCGCGGACGCGGACCTGCGCGCGAGCAGGGCCGGGTCAGCCGGCCGGGTGCTCGTCCCCTCCGTCCGCGGGGGATCGGTCGCCGGTCAGCAGCCGCTCGAGGATGCCGTGGCTCCACGCGGCGGCGATCGCGCCGAGCGACGCGAGGAAGTCCTCCGCCGCGTCGTCGTTGGCCCCGTCGCTGATGGTTCGGATCACCGTGACCGGCACGTCGAAGTCGTGGGCGACCTGGGCCACCGCCGCGCCCTCCATCTCGACGCAGGCGACGTCGGGCAGCCGGCGGCGCAGGGCCTCGACGTCGGCGTGGGCGGCGAAGAAGCGGTCGCCGCTGGCCACGACGCCCTCGACCACCCGGGGCTCGCGGCGATCGAGTCCGGCGGCACGGACCGCCGCGGGCGGGGCGACGGCGGCGAGATCGCCGTGCAGGAAGGCCCGGGCGGCGGCGACGGCGGCGGTCCGGCGGGGCGGGTCGGCCGCATGGCGGCTGCGGCCGGCCAGCGGAATCTCGTAGCGGGGAAAGAGCGGCTCGGCGTTCATGTCGTGCTGCAGCAGCTCGGTCGCGACCACCACGTCGCCTGGGTGGAGGTCCGGCCGCACGCCGCCCGCCACGCCGGTGAAGAGGATCTCGCCCACGCCGAAGTGCGCGATCAGGTCGGTCGCGGTCGTGGCCGCCGCGACCTTGCCGCAGCGGCTGTGCACCACCACCGCCTCGCGGCCGAACAGCCGCCCGCGGACGTAGCGGCGCTCCGCCCGCGTGATCGTCTCGGGCCGCTCCACGGCGGTGGCGAGGTCGGCGACCTCCTCCGGCATGGCGCCCATGACGCCGATGGGCTGCGACATGACCTCTTCGCTCCTCGGGAGCGCCGGCGGTACGCGGGCGCGAGCCCGCCCGGGCCCGCGGAAAGGCTACCCGCCGCCGCGACCTCACCGTATGGTCGGGAGATGCTGTACGTGCTCCGCCGTCGTTCACGCCCGGCCGCCCCGGCCGCGCCCGGCGCCCCGGCCGCCCCGGCCGCCCCCGGCGCCCCGGCTGCCCCCAGCGCCGCTCGGGCCGTTCCCACCTCCCTCGCCCGTGTCCTCGCGGGCAGCGCCGCGGCCCTCCTCGTCGGGACGGGCGTCACGGCCGCATCGACCGCGCCGGCCGCGTCCGCGGCATCGGCCGCACTGGAAGCACCGACCGCCTCGCCCGCGGCGGCGGCGGCGGCGGTCGCGATCAACGCCCACGGCTCGGC
>CAYLNM010000023.1:0-37344 GCA_964385045.1 uncultured Isosphaeraceae bacterium | reverse complement strand
CGGCCATCCTCCTCGACGGCGTCGACGGCATCGCCACCGGCGGCAACCCGGCGACGCTGGTGGCGTGGGGCGACGCCGAGGCGCTGTCGGTGGCGGACGACGGCCGCATCTTCGCGGTGGCCTCGATGCTCGGACGCGGCCGCGTGGTGGCGCTGGGCCACGGCGGGTACCTCGGCCACGAGGGCGGGGACACGCCGCGGTTCGTGGCCAACGCCGTCGCCTGGCTGGGCGAGCGGGCCGCGCGGGGCGGCGGACTCCGGGTGCTCGGCCGCCCCGGGGACCCGGCGGTCGCGCGGCTCGCCGAGGGCGGGCTGACGGTGGGCGTCGAGTCGCGGGGTCTCGCGGACGCCGAGCTCGAGCGGTACGACGTGATCCTCGCCTCGCCGCAGGAGGTCGAGCGGGCCGGGCGGCTGGCCGACCTGGAGGCCTGGGTGCGGCGCGGCGGCGGCCTGCTCGCGGTCGAGTGTGCGTGGGGGCAGCTGCAGCTCGGCCGCGCGCCCTCGCTGGACGCGCTCGCGGCGAACCGGCTGCTCGCCGGCGCCGGCATCGCGTACACCGACGCGGCCGCCTCGCCGGTGCGGGACGGGCTCTACCCGGGCCGGCCGGCCGACGCCGCGGCCGAGGCGCGGCGCCGCCTCGCCAACGCCGAGCGCGGGCTCGCGGTGCTGGCCGAACGCGAGCCCGGAGACGCGGCCTTCGCCGCCCGCGTGGTGCGGGACGCGCTCGCGGTCGTGCCGCTCGACGGGCCACTGGTGCGGGCCGCGGAGCGGCTGGCCGAGCGGCGGCGGGACGAGCTCGACCGGGCGTGGGCCGCGATGACGGCCGGGCCCCTGCGGCCCGCCGAGCATCCCCTCGCGATCGCGATGCTCGACCTCGAGGGTCGCCGGGCCGCGGAGACCGCCGCCGCGCGTCCGACCCGCGTCGAGGCCCATCCGTCGGCGGACGCCTTCCCCGGGCCGGTCGACCCCGCTTACGCCGCGAGCCACGCCGGCGCGCACACGATCACGCTCGATCCCACGATCCCGGGGTGGCGATCCACGGGCCTCTACGCCCGGCCGGGGCGACCGGTGACGGTGCGGTTCACCGGCTCGTGGGGCGAGGTCGCCTCGGCGTCGACCGCCGGCGTGCACCTGCAGATCGGCGTCTGGCTCGACCCGCAGCAGTTCGCCGAGCGGGTCCGCATGCAGCCAGCGATCACGCGCGTGCCGGTGGACGCCCCCCGCAGCCGGATCGCCTCGCCGATCGGCGGCCCGCTGCTGATCGATCTGCCCGAGGCGCTGGTCGCCGGCCGTTCCGCGGACGATCCCATCGACGTCGTCGTGCGCGGGGCGGTTCCCATGCCGCACTTCCGCCTCGGCGAGACCGCCCTCGACGACTGGCGCGACGAGATCCGCCACCGTCCGGTGCCGTGGGCCGAGCTGGAGTCCGACGAGCTCGTCCTCACCGTGCCCGCCGCCGTCGTCCGCGGGCTCGACCGGCCCGACCTCGTGATGGAGCACTGGGACCGCGTGCACGCCACGATGCACGCCCTGCAGCCGCGCTCGCCCCGGCACTGGCCGGACCGCCAGTACCGCTACGTGTGCGAGCGGCGACTGAGCTGGGGCTACATGTACTGCCCGGCGAACGCGCCCATCGTGATCCCCGAGTCGGCCGCCGACGAGATGGTGGATCTCGAGCAGTACGACGCCATCGGCGGGCACCAGCTGTGGGGCCACTACCACGAGATGGGCCACGCCCACCAGGACCCGATGTGGACCTTCGGCGGCACCGTCGAGGTGACGGTCAACATCTTCACCGTGCTCGCCCTGCACCGCGTCAACGGCTATCCGCTCGACTCGGAGCTCATGCGCAGCGATCCCGCGCGGGCATGGCGGACCTTCGTCGAGCACCGGGAGAAGGGGGCGCCCTTCGAGGAATGGCGGCGGCGGCCGTTCCTCGCCCTGCAGACCTACGCGATGCTCTGGCACGCCTTCGGCTTCGAGGCGTACGACCGCGCGTTCCGTGCCTACGAGCAGCTGCCGGCGAGCGAGCGGCCGCGGACCGACGCCGAGAAGCGGGACCGCTGGCTGATCGAGATCAGCCGGGCGACCGGCCGGAACCTCGGGCCGTACTTCGACGCGTGGGGCGTGCCGGTCTCGGACGCGGCGAAGGCCGAGGTGGCGACCCTGCCGAAGTGGATGCCGGATGCGCCGACGCCCGACGACGTCCGAGGGACCGACTGAGGACGCATCGTCGCCGATCACGGCCGGCGAGATGGCCCCGGCCTCGGACCTCGCCCGACCTGGAGTTCCGTGATGCATCCGATCTTCGAGCTCTACCTGATCTTCGTGCCACCGCTCGCGACGCTCTTTCTGGCATTGATCGTGCGTGAGCTGCGCGGCATGAACACGGTGCTCCTCGATCTCCGTCGCGTGGCGGGGCGATCCGTACCTTCGCCGCCCAGGCCGCCCGCGCCGCCCGCCGGTGATCCAGCAGTCGGCCCCCTGGCCCGCCTGCTCGTCGAGCGCCACGGCCGATCCGAGGGGGCGGCGCGGCTCGCGACGCAACTCGGCGTGGACGGGGCGACGGGGCTCGCGCTGGTGGAGCGGTACGTCCCCGAGGACTGACGCGGAGGGATCCGCTGCCGCCGCGGCGGGGGCCGGGCGCTCATCGGCCGTCGTCACTGCCACGGCCGTCGATGCCGCCGCGCGCCTTGCTGCCGCCGCTGTCGCCGCTGTCGCGCAGCGGACGACCCGGACGTCATACCGAGGGCCGCCTGCGGAGTGACCGCGGCGGCCGAGGTCATCGACGGAGGCTCGCCCGGATCGGAGCCGACCGATGACCAGCCTCCATGCGCCCGCCACGCCCGCCACGCCCGCCACGCCCGCCGTCGCCCGCATGCCGAGCGCCGCACGCCGCACGCCTCCGCCCGGCGCTGGCCGCCGCGGCGCCCGCCGCCGCCGGGCCGCCCGAGCCGCGATGGACGCTCTGCCCGCAGGTCGAGCTGCCGATCCGCGAGGCGCTGCATGAGGAGACGGCGCCCCTCACGGTCGGCGACCTCGACGGCGACGGTTCGCCCGATCTCCGCGGCCGCGGCCCCGAGGGGCGGCCCGTCGTCCGGCTCGGCGGCCCGTGTCCGGTCCGGTGCCCCGGCGACGTCGATGCGGACGGCGCGGCCGACCTCGACGACCTGCTCCGCCTGCTCGGCGATGCCCGCCGCCTCCCGGAGGACACCGGGCCGGACGGCGTGGATCTCGACGGCGGCTGCGCCGTGGACCTCGACGGCGGCTGCGCCGTGGACCTCGGGGACGCCTCGTCGCGATCGCGGACCGGGAGGCGTGCCCGGAGTGGCCGGCGGCCCCACGGGCCGGCTGGTCGCGCCCCGCCGCATGCCCCGAACCCCGGTCGCCGCCCCGCGTACGACCCGCAGCGGACGGCGCCGCCATCGGCCCGGGCGATCCGAGGAGGATCGCCGCCGAGGACGCTTCCGGGGCCACTTCTCTCGCGTCCCGCGGCGATCGTCCCGGAGAGATCGCCATGTCACATGCGCCTGCGCTGCGCCCCGACCGAGACGCCGGCTCCCGGGAGCCGGCTGATTCGCGTCGTCCTCGTCGTGCGCCGACCTCGGTCGTCCCGCCGCTGCTCCTGGCCGTCGGGAGCGTCCTCCCGTGGACGATGTCGTCGCCCGCCGTCGCCGACGGCGGCGGCACGCCCCCCGACCCGCCGCCGTGGCTCGCCGACGACTGCGTCCGGATTCCGTGGGCCGCCTCGCACGCCGCGTGCTCGGCGGAGGCGTGGCGTCGCATCCACGACGTGCTGATCGTCGACCTCGACCGCGACGGCCGCGGCGAGATCCTCGCGACCTCCAGCGACGTCGGGGCGACCGACGGGCGACTGCTCGTCGCGCGGGCCGCGGACGGGCGGTTCGGGGTCCCGAGCGTCCGCCCGATTCCGGTGCCGCGCGGGAGGATGGCGGCCGGTGATCTCGATCGTGACGGCCGGCCCGATCTCCTCGTGGCCGACGATTCCGGCGGTCGTCTCGTCGCGCTGCTCGACGATGGAGCGGGCGGGCTCGAACCCGGCTGGACCGTCGAGCTCGGCTCCGTCACCGGGATCCGTCAGCTCGGGATCCGTCACCGCGCCGACGGCCGAGCGTCGGTCCTCGTGCCGGATCAGGGCGGCGTGCGCGAGCTGGGACTCGACGAGGACGGCATGCTCGACGGCACGTCGGGCCTGATTCCGGGTCAGGCGACCCACGCGGTCGTGCTCGATGCCGACGGCGACGGCGTGGACGACCTGGTCTTCGGCAGCGGGGGCCTCGCGAGCACGTGGCGGTTCGTCCGGGGCCGCGCGGACGGCGGCTGGGATCCGTTCGAGGTCCTCGTGATGAGCCCGCCCGGGGTCGGCCGCGTGACGGTCGCGGATCTCGACGGCGACGGCCGCGACGACCTGGTGGTGCCGTCGCACTTCGGGGCGCCCGGTCGCGCGATGATCCGGTTCGGGACCGACCGCGGGCCGGGTGAGCCGGTCGTGGTGCCCGGGGGCCCGGGCTCGCCGGAGCTCGAGGAGTCCATCGCGGTGGGCGATCTCGACGGGGACGGCGATCCGGACCTCGTGGTTGCGCTCTTCACCGGCGACGAACCCGGCGCCATCGAGATCCTCGGCAACGACGGCGCCGGCGGATTCACCCGGGCCGGCTGGATCCCGGGCCGCGGTCAGATCTCGGTCGGCGATCTCGACGGGGACGGCCGGCCCGACCTGCTGTCGGTGCTCGACTCGGCGTCGGCGGCGCTTCGGCGGGCCCACGTCGCCTTCGGCCGCCCCGACGGGCTGCCCGGACGGCGGTTCGCGCTCGCCGGCTTCCGCGACGTCGCGGTGCCGGTCGCGTCCGCGGGGGCGACCGGTCCGGCCGATCTGGTGACGCTCGACGGCGATCTGGTACGGCTCGAGCGCCGGCGGCCGGGCGGCGGCTTCGACGTGATCGACTCCGGCAGCCTGCCGCCGCTTCCCGGCGCGTTTCCCGCGTGGATCGTGCCGGGAGCGGATCCCGTCGAGACCGGAATCGTCGCGGTCGCTCGCCGGCGTCAGGCGGCGAGTGGCGACCTCGTCCTCCTCCGCGTCGACGGCGACCGGCTTGCGGTCGAGCCGGTGATGTCGCTGGAGACGGGGGCGTTCGTGCGCACCGCCGGCGACGTCGACGGCGACGGCGTGCTCGACGTCGTGATCGTCCGCCCGGGCGGCGGCGACGAGCGCGTGCTGCGGATCGAGGCGCTCGAGCCGGAGGGGCCGGTCACCCGCGCCGAGTGGACCCTTCCCGATCGGGTTCGCCGGGTGCGGCTCGCCGATCTCGACGGCGACGGGCACGTGGACGCGATCAGTCTCGGCGACGACGCGCCGCCGTTCATGCGTCGCGTGGACGTCGCGTGGGGACCGCTCGACGACACCGCCACCGCGAGCGAGCTCATCCGCCTCGAGGACGCGTCGCCGAGCGGCCTCGTGATCACCGACCTCGACGCGGACGGCCTCCGCGACGTCCTGGCGACGGGCCCGGGCACGGTCCTGCTCCGCGGACTCGGGGACCGGACGTTCGCGGCGGAGGCGATCGATCCCGACGTGACCGACGTCTCGCGGACGCTCGACGTGGACGGCAACGGGCGACCGGACCTCGTCGGCGGCGTCGGCGGCGTCGACGGCGTCCGCGGCCTCGGCGTCACCTTCGTCGACGGCGAGCCGGAGTCCTTCGTCCTCGTGCCGCGGTACGCCGCGGGGCCACCGGCGGACCCGGAGACGCGGTTCGGCGACGTCGATGGCGACGGACGGCTCGACGGCGTGTGGTCGGACGGCGGTCTCGTGGGCGTCACGCTCGCCGGCGACTGCCCCGACGAGCGGTGCCGCGGCGACCTCGACGCCGACGGCGAGGTGGACTTCCGCGATCTGGTGCGGCTCGTGGGGCCGATCGATCCCGCGGTGACGCCCACGGAGCTGGTCTGGGACCTCGACGGGGATGGCGATCGCGACGGCGACGACGTCGCGGTGCTGCTCGCGCACTGGGGCCCCTGTCCGGACGGATGAGCGGCCTCGCGGGACCGTCGCCGGTTCCGAGGCGTTCGACCGCGCGGTGACGGGCGCGGCGGGTCCGGCGGACGTGGGCGAGCGATCGCGCCGGGCCGCCGGGCCGCCGGGCCCGTCGGCCTCCCGCCGGCCGCGCGAGCCCCTTCAGGCCACCTGACGCGCCGGTGGCTCCTTCGCCGATGTCCCCGCGGCGATCCCGCCGCGGGTCGCGTCGTCGTCGGCGTCTCCGCCCGACCGCTCCTCGTCCGGATCGCCGCCGCCGAAGCGCCGCGTCCGCAGCCGCTGGCCGGTGATCAGCCGGGCGCCGCGACCGAACGTCACGTACTGCCACACCCAGTCGGCCATCACGAGCAGCTTGTTGCGGAAGCCGACCAGGAAGACGACGTGCACCAGGCTCCAGAGCAGCCAGGCGAACCAGCCACCGAACCGCGCGAATCCGAGGTCCGCCACCGCCCGCGAGCGGCCGATCGTCGCCATCTCGCCCTTGTTGCGGTAGCGGAACGCGGTCCGGTCCTCGGCCCGCCGGACGTCGTCGCCGCGGCGGCCGGCTCGGATCTCCTCGGCGATCAGCCGGCCCGCGTGGCGCCCGCCCTGGATGGCGCCCTGGGCCACGCCCGGCACCGGGCCGCCGGTCGCGGCGTCGGTCGCACTGGCGATGTCGCCCACCGCGAAGACCTCGGGACGGCCGGGCAGGGAGAGGTCGGCCGCCACCTCGATCCGGCCCGCACGATCGCGCGTGACGTCGTCGCCCAGCGTCCCCGCCACCCGGACCGCCTTCTGGCCCGCGGCCCAGAACACGGTCGCCGCGTCGATGCGCTCCTCGGCCTCGGGATCGCCGTCGTCGGCTCCGGCCCGGCGGGTGGTGACGCCGTCGGGATCGACCGCGGCCGCGAACCGGCCGAGCCGAACCTCGACCCCGAGCGACTCGAGGTCGCGTCGCGCGCGGTCGGAGAGCGGCGGCGGCATGCTCGTGAGCAGGCGCTCGCCCCCCTCGACGAGGATGACCCGCGCGTCGCGGGGATCGATTCGGTGGAACTCGTCGTCGATCACGGTGCGGGCGATCTCGCTCATCGCCCCGGCGAGCTCCACCCCGGTCGGCCCGCCGCCGATGATGACGAAGGTGAGCAGGCGGCGCCGGCGCTCGGGGTCGGACTCGACCTCGGCCTCCTCGAAGGCGAGCAGGAAGCGGCGGCGCATCGCGAGGGCCTCGTCGATCGTCTTGAGGCCGACCGCGTGCTCCGCCCACTCGTCGTGACCGAAGTAGTCGTTCGTGGTGCCCGCCGCGAGGACGAGGAAGTCGTAGTCGACCCAGGCGTCGTGTCCCTGCGGCGTGACGACCCGGATGCGGCGCCCCTCCGTGTCGACCGCCCGCGCCTCGCCGAGGACGGTGCGGGCATTTTGCTGCCGCCGGAGCACGCGGCGGACCGGCGCCGCGATGTTGCTGGGGGCCAGGGCGGCCGTCGCCACTTGGTAGAGCAGCGGCTGGAACAGGTGGTGGTTCTGCCGGTCGATGACCAGCACCTCGGCGTCCGCACGGCGGAGGGCGCGGGCCGCGGCGAGACCGCCGAAGCCGGCACCGACGATCACGACGCGAGGACGATCATCTGGTGAGGGCATCGATGACTGTAGCGGGCCGCGCCCTCCGCCCACGTGAAGAATCGTTCACGTCGCGGCGCGGGCCGGGGACCGTCGGGGTCGTGCGGCCTCGGCGAACCGGGCGCCCGCGTCGCCGCCCTCGCGCGCGGGCCCCGGGGCGGAGGCCGCGAACCGACGGTGACCGGCCCCCCGAGCGGCACCGCCCCGCGTCGGCCGGCGACGCGGGCGCGGTGCAGGCGCGGGGGCACGGACGACGCCCGCCGACGACGCTCGCGGGTGGAGAGGTGGGGAACCCGGGATCAGAGCCCTCGTTCGCGACCTCGCGTGCCCCGGACTGCGGGGGACGAGCCCGTCGCGACCGGCGGCACCTGGCCGTCTCCCCCCGAACCACGGCGTGGTCGAGACGTAGTGCCGGCAGAGCATCGCGATGACCCGCCGCGGGCCCACGTCGGCCCGTCCGGCTTCGACGCCTTCCGGGGTCATCTCCATCTCTCCGTGTCCGCCATCGTGATGCCACCGGAGCCTCGCCATGAGCCGCTCTTCCGCGGGCACCGCCCGCCGTGCGCCCGGCCGGCCGGCCGGGTCCTCCCGGGATCGGATTCACGTGCAGTCGCGCGGCCGACCGTTCGCCGAGCCGAGGTCGAGATGGCCGCTGACGGCCGCGTGCGCTCGGCGGCTCGCGGTGGTGATCGGCGTCGTCACGATCCTCTCGTCCTCGCCGGCGACGCTTGTCGCGGACGTCGGCGATTCGCCGCCCGAGCCGGTTCGGCTGCAGGACTCCTGTCCCCGCAATCCATGGCTGGCCCGTCAGCCGGAGTCACTGGCCCGCATCTGGTACGGCATCGACGACATTCGCGTGGCCGACGTGGACGGGGACGGCCGGGACGAGATCCTCGGCAGTGCATCCCTCCCGGACGGCGGTGCCTTCGTCGTGGTACGGACGACGGGGGAACGCATCGGCGTTCCCACGATCGTCCCGATGCCGGGCGGGTCCGGACGGCTGACGCCGGCGGATCTCGACGGCGACGGCGACTTCGACGTCATCGTGCAGCGGGTGTTTCCGGGTCTGCTGACGGCTCTTCTCGGCGATGGGCGGGGATCGTTCTCCGTCGCGTGGACGCGACCGATCGAGAGCAGTGTCGGGCAGGTGGACGTGCACCGACGTGAGGACGGGACGAGGTCGATCCTGGTTCCGTCGGCGAGCGAGGGACTGCTCGAGATCCTGCTCGATGCATCGGGACTGCCGGTGGACGAGCGCGTCCTCTCCGAGGACTTCACCACGCACGCGGTGCTCGTGGACGTCGATGGAGACGGACGGCGCGACCTCGTGTCGGGTCGTGCCTTCCTGGCGGGGACGTGGCGTCTCCGACGCGGCCAGGCCGGAGACGCCTGGTCCGAGCCCGAGATCCTCGTCATCGACGTGAACCCGAGCAGCAGGATCGAGGTCGTCGACCTCGACGCGGACGGACGTGACGATCTGCTCACCGTGCCGCCGCCGGGTGTGGTCGGCAGAGTCAGGATCTACCCGAACTCGGCGAGCGGGGTGTTCGGGGAGCCGGTCGTGCTCTCGGGCCCGGTGGACGCCCCCGATCCGACTCGGATCGCGACGGCGGCGGACGTGGATCGCGACGGCGACCTCGACATCGTGACCGAGTTCAGGCAGGCCCCGGGGCCGCTCGGGGCAATCGAGATTCACGCGAACGACGGGACGGGAGGCTTCACGTTCGCGGGATGGCGTCCGTGGTCGGGGCGTTCGGCGATCGCGGCCGGGAATCTGGACGGCGACGGGTTCGCCGACGTCGTCGGGGTGCGGGACGAGGTCGGCCAGCAGGGACGACTCGCCGTGCTGATGGGCTCCGCCGAGGCCTGGCCCGGCCAGCAGGCGGCGATCCCCGGTTGGCGGGATGCGGCGGCGCCGGTGCTCGATCGGGCAGGCCGGGCGGATCTGCTCACGGTGCGGGGTCGCACGATGCGACTCGAGCGCTGGTCGGAGTGGCCGGTGGCGGCGTTCGGGATCGTGCAGGAGGCGCTGCTCCCGGTCGATGAGGACGCGACGCTGGACCGACTGCTTCCCATGAAGTCGCCTGGTCATGCCGTGGTGATCATGAACGACGCGGAGCCTCGACACGAAGTCTTCGTGGTGCGGGCCGACGACCGGGAGCTCACCGTCGCCGCGACGATCCCGGTGGACGCGTTCGAGTCGCCGGCGGCGACCGGGGACCTCGACGGAGACGGCGTGGAGGATCTCGTCGTGCTTCGGCACGGCTCGACCGGGCCGTTCGGGGTGCGCATCGTCTCGCTCGCCGGAGACGCGCCGCGAACGATCGCCGAGTGGGGGCTCCAAGGCGCGCCTGGACCGACGACGGTGGGCGACCTCGATCGCGACGGGACCGAGGATCTGATCGTCCTGACCCGCGCGGGCAGTGTCGGGGCGGGACGGATCGAGGTCGCGTGGGGAGTGCCCGGCGGTGGACCGCCAAGTGCGCCCCGCACGGTGCTCGAACTCGATGCGACCGACGTCCGCGGGCTCGCGGTCGCCGACTGGGACGAGGACGGAACGCCGGACGTGATCGTCGGCGACCAGCCATGGCTCGTCGCTCGCGGTCTCGGGCGGAGGACGTTCGAACTGGCCGAGATGCAGCCCTTCCCCCCCGATCCGATCGGCGTCGAGGTGATCGACGTCGATGGAGACGGGAGGCAGGATGCGTTCGGGGGATGGTCGGTCGCCTACGCGACGGGCGATCCTGGAGTCATCACGTCGGTGCCCCGGACCATGTGGCTCCCGGCGCAGTCGGCGGGACAGAGACTCGCCGACGTCGATGGCGACGAGCACATGGACATCGTCTGGTCCGCCTCCGGCATGGTCGGGGTCGTCTTCGCAGGTGCATGCCCGATCGAGTCGTGTCGAGGCGACCTCGACGCCGACGGGACGATCGACTTCGACGATCTTCTTCACCTGATCGGGCCGGTGGATCCGGCACGAGGCACGCCGGAGCTCGTGTGGGATCTCGACGGCGACGGCGACCGCGACGGTGATGACCTGATCGTGCTCGTCACGAACTGGGGAGACTGTCGCGTTCGATGAGCGACCGATCGGTCGGGCGGGTGCGCACGGGCGAAGAGCGGCGAGTGCCTCGACCGGTCGCTGGCCAAGCCCGCGGCCATGCTCATCACCCGACATCCGTCGGATGGAACGGTCTCGCTTTGGGGGTCAGGTCAGGGCCACCCGCTCGTCATGCTCAACGGCGGCGACGAGCGAGTCCCGGGTGACGCCGGCGCCGATCGGCGGGTGGATGCGGACGATCTGATCGCGGTGCTTGCGGCCTGGGGACGGTGCGCCTGCCCGTCGGACCTCGACCGTGACGGGCGGGTCGACGCCGCCGACCTCGCGATCGTGATCGCGGAGTGGGGGACGGGCGACCCCTGATCGTCTCGTCGCAGGACGCGGGCGAGGCGATCACCCGGAATGCCCGATGCCGCGGGCCGTCCGCTCGGCAGCTCGAGGCGGAGGCTCGTCCGCTCGATCGGATCCATCGCGGGACGAGCCCCCGACCGATGCACCGCCGCGCCGGGAGGCGTCGAGACTGCGATCTCATCCCTCCCGACAGGCCCCCCACGCCGCAAGCAGCGCGCCGAGGTCGTCACCGTCCACGTCGCCGTCGCGATCGAGATCACCCGGCTCGGGATACGGCCAGATCTGGTCCGGCTCCCGGCCACGGACGAGCAGGAGAAGCAGGTCACGGTGGTCCACGGTGCCGTCGGCGTCGAGGTCCGCGTCGCATCCGGGACGGCATCGGCGGGACCGAACGAGGCCGAAGACGCCATTCCCGAAGAGACCGGTCATCAGGATCTCGTCGGCACCGTCGCCGTCGAGATCGCCGAGCTCCGACGATCCGTAGGGGAAGTCGACGGTCCGCGGGTGCGTTGTCCAGCGAAGGGGCGCACGCGGATCCTCCGACCGCCGGTACAGTGCTGCGAGGGACGTGCTCACAAGATCGAGGGTGCCGTCGCCATCGGGATCACCGGTGGCCTCCGGAAAGGCGAGCCCGGTTGGGTCCCCGGCGTAGGGGATCCCCGCAAGCTCGTACCGGCGATCGCCAAGGTGGCGAACCAGTCGCAGTTCCTGCGCCGCCGCCTCGCCGGGCTCGCCGGCGATCACGAGGTCCGGCACGCCGTCCTCGTCCCAGTCGGTCACGACGACGGCCAAGCTCTCGACGGTCGTCCCGTCCTCGGCCGTGAACCGGACCGGCTCGGCGAGGGTCCCGTCGCCGTTGCCGTGTCGGAGCACCGGACCGATCTCGTCGCCGGTGTACCAGGTATGCAGCAGGTCGTCCGCACCGTCGCCGTCGAGATCGACGACGACGAGCCGGAACGTCTCGCTGCCCTCGCCGGGATACGCGTACTCGTCGAGCGTCACCAGGCCGCCGGGCTCGGGACGAGCGACGATCGTCCGGCCGAGGTCGTCACGTGCCAGCACGAGTGCCCGCGGCCCATCGGTCTCGAGCGCGGCCAGTCGCACGATGTCGATGCCCGCGTCGATCGGTGCCTCGTACGGCGTGCCGGGCACGCCGTCCATCCAGGCGACCGTGACGATCCGGGGCGCCGGACCGCCGAGCAGGACGGCTGCCTCCGCCGGCCGCTCATGCCTTGCGGAAGCCACCGTGAGATCGCGCACCTCGAGCGGGCCTTCGCCGAGGGGGATCGCGTGCCGCTCCTCGAGGGAGCCGTCCGGCGCCATCGAGGAGACCACGAGCGAGCCGCTCCGGACGCTGATCAGCTCCGGGCGATCGTCGGCGCCGGCGTCGACGTCGAGCATCCGGGCGGCCATCGCCCCCGGAAGCTCGTCGAAGGTGCCGACCGTTCCCGACGGCGCCGGCGACAGATCCAGCGACCAGAGCGTCGCCCGCTGGCCGTACCGACCGTGAATCACCAGCTCCAGACGGCCGTCGGCGTCGACGTCGGCCGTCGTGCTCGGGCCCCCGCCGAGCGGAAGCCACCGGCGGGTCGCCCGCGAGAGCTCGCCATCGACGTTGCGGAACGCGGTCACGAAGGAGTCACCGAGGTCGCCAGCGACGAGGAACGCCTCCGGGCGCCCGTCCCCGTCGACGTCGGCGAAGCTCGTCCACGCGTCGTCGGAGACGTCGGGTGGCCCGCCGGCCGGCATCGGCGCCGCGACGCCTCCGGATGCCGTGCCCCGCAGCACGAGGAACTGCGCGGGGCCATCGCTCTTGGTGATCACGACGTCGCGGCGGCCGTCTCCGTCGAGGTCGACGTAGTCGACGTCGATCGTGTCCCTCCCGATTGAGATCTCCTGCGGGAGACTCCAGGTGTCGTCGTCGATGCGGGTGGACCACTTCACGGTGTCGATCTGCATCCCCACGAGGTCGTCCGGCTCGTCGCCGTCGAGGGCCGCGAGCCACAGCCACTGCACCTGCGAAGGCTGGATCACGGACGGGGGCCCGAGGGTGAGATCGGGGGTCACCGGGAGGAACCGAGTCGAGTCGAACCTCGACGGGTACAGGATCCGGACGCCTCCGTTGCGGCGCTCGATGTCCAGTCGGGACGAGATGACGATGTCGCCGAACTGCGGCACGAACACGTCGGTCGTCGTGAAGCGGAGTCCGCCGTCGTTGCGGAGGAGCCAGAGCCCGCCCCGATGCCCGATCACGACGAGGTCGAGGTCGCCGTCGTCGTCGAGGTCGAACGGCGTGGTCCGGGACGGACCGATCACGTCGCCCGGCTCGAGCTCGACGCTCCGGGGGACGCCGATGCGGTCGCCCGCGTGGGTGGCGATCGTGAGACCGGGCGGCTCGGCGATGGCGATCACGATCTCCACGCGACCGTCGCCGTCGAGGTCGGCCACGGTCGGCACGCCGCCCCGGTCGATCCGCTCGCGAAGGATCGCGAGGTCGGTCCCGAGGACCGCGTCGGGACAGAGCGACAGCAGCACAGGCTCGTCACCCGCGGCGGCCATGGCCGGAGGCGGCCCGACCGGGGCGGCGAGCAGGGCGAAGACGACGATGGCGATCGCCCGGAGCCGCGATCCCCACGACGAGCACCGCCCGTCGAGGTGGACGAGACTCGCGGAGCGTGGGCGCACGGGGGGCACGGATCGATCAGGCCTCATGGGATGTCCCTCGGAACCGGGTCGGACAGCGGGACGCCGGCGGCCGAAGAGATGGGCACGAGGCCGGGGCCGCGAAGACGAGGCGTCTCCGATCCGATCGCTACGCGGGGCCGAGAGGTCGGGTTCGTCGCGGCCCGAGCCCTCGCCTCGGCCGGGCGCCCGACCGCGAAGGACCAACGGCGCGGGAATCCCGACCCCGCGGACCCGAATGCGGCGGCGCATCATCACATCGGTGGTGTGAGCGTGTCGGGCGATGTTCGGATCCGCCGGTGCCGTCCCTCCCGGGCGAGCCCTTCCCCCCCGGAACGACACCGCCCCCGCGTCGGCGAGCGACGCGGGGGCGGCGGTGGGTCGCGGGGCGGGGCGGCCCGGAGGTCGCGGCGGAGGGGGGCCTCAGCCCTCCTGCTGCGCGGTCCAGCCTTCCTTGAACTTGCGGATCTCCTCGGTGAACTCGTCGCCGATCTTCTTGAAGCTCTTGGCCTCCTCGAGCTTCGACCGCAGGCCGCTGGCGGGGCCGCGGAAGTGCTCGAGCAGCTGGCTCTCGAAGTCGTTGACCTTGGTCAGGTCGACGTCGTCGAGGAAGCCCTTGGAGCCGGCGAAGATCGAGATCGCCTGGTCGATGCCCTCGAAGGGCTCGTACTGACCCTGCTTCAGGAGCTCCACCATGCGGGCACCGCGGTCGAGCTGCCGCTGCGAGGAGGGGTCGAGCTCGGTGCCGAGCTGGGCGAACGCCTCGAGCTCGCGGTAGGCCGCGAGGTCCAGCCGCAGCGAGCCGGAGACCTCCTTCATCGCCTTGATCTGGGCGTTGCCGCCCACGCGGGACACCGAGATGCCCACGTTGATGGCGGGGCGGACGCCGGCGGCGAAGAGCTCGGGCTGCAGGTAGATCTGGCCGTCGGTGATCGAGATGACGTTGGTCGGGATGTACGCCGAGACGTCGCCCTCCTGCGTCTCGATGATCGGCAGCGCGGTCAGCGAGCCGCCGCCGTTGTCGTCCGAGAGCTTGGTCGCCCGCTCGAGCAGACGGCTGTGGAGGTAGAAGACGTCGCCCGGGTACGCCTCGCGGCCCGGCGGGCGGCGAAGCAGCAGCGACAGCTGGCGGTACGCGACGGCCTGCTTGGACAGGTCGTCGTAGATCAGCAGGGCGTGCTTGGGGGTCTTGCCCTGCTTGCCCTGCCACATGAAGTACTCGCCCATCGCGCAGCCGGCGTAGGGGGCGATGTACTGCAGCGGGGCGGCGTCCGACGAGCCGGCGTTGACGACGATGGTGTAGTCCATCGCGCCGTTGTCCTTGAGGGCCTGCACCACGCCGGCGACCGTCGACTCCTTCTGGCCGACGGCGACGTAGATGCAGACCATCGCGTCGTCGGTGCCCCAGTACTGCTTCTGGTTGATGATCGTGTCGATCGCGACCGCGGTCTTGCCGGTCTTGCGGTCGCCGATGATCAGCTCGCGCTGGCCGCGGCCGATCGGGATCATCGCGTCGATCGCCTTGATGCCGGTCTGCATCGGCTCGGTCACCGGCTGCCGGGCGGCGATGCCGGGGGCGACGATGTCGAGCTTCATCGACCCCGACGCCTGGATCGCGGGGCCCCCGTCGATCGCCTCGCCGAGCGGGTTCACCACGCGGCCGAGCAGCTCGGGGCCGGCCGGCACCTCGAGCAGGCGGCCGGTGGCCTTGACCGTCTGGCCCTCCTCGATCGCGAGCGGGTCGCCGTAGATGACCGCGCCGACGGTGTCGAGCTCGAGGTTCATGACCTGGCCCATGACCGAGCCGTCCGGGGTCTCGAACTCGAGCATCTCGCCGGCCATGGCCTTCGAGAGGCCGTACACGCGGGCGATGCCGTCACCGACCTCGACCACGCGGCCGACCTCGCTGATCTCCAGCTCGGAGGAGAACTGCTCGATCTCCTGCTTGATGACGGACGTGATCTCGTCGGTCTTGATCTTCACGGCTCGGTCCTCGTCAGGGGGCGGACGCCCGCCCAAGGGGTTGGAAGCGCTGCGGCGGCGGTCAGGCCGCTCGCACCGGGAGGGCTCGGCACCGCGGCTCAGCCGCCGGCGGCCCGGACCTCGTAGACGATCCGCACGGTGGCGGTGAGGGTGACGTCGCCCGCCTCGATCGGCGGGGCGGACTCGGCGGCGCGGCTCATCGCCATGCCCCGCGAGCGGCGGGGCGTCGGGTCGGCCGCGTCGGCGGTGATGCGGAGGATGCGCACGAGCTCGAGGCCCGCGGCGTCCGCCAGCGCCCGGGCGTCCTCGATCGCGCGGGTCGTCGCCTCGCGGAGCACCTCGGGGCGGTGGCGCTCGGGCTCCGACAGGCCGAAGCCCGCGATCGAGACGTCGTTGGCGCCGGCCTCGTTGGCGGCCGCGATCAATTCGCCGGTGAGCTCGAGCCGCGACGTGGCCACGTCGAGCGAGTTCGACACGGTGTAGCCGACGATCCGCGGCTCCCAGTCCGAGGCCGCGTTGCGGGGCCGCCGGGCGTACTCGGGCCGGATGCGAAACTGCCCGGTCTCGTACTCCTCGTCGGTGAGGCCGGCGTCCTCGAGGGCGTCGACCACGCCCTCCATCCGCTCGTTGTTCCGCTCGAGGGCGGTGCGGGCGTCCGCCGCCTCGGTGCGGACGCCGACGGTCAGGCGCACCTCGTCGGCCGGCTTCTCGACGCGGGCGGTGCCGCTGACGGTCAGCTGCGGCAGGTCCTCGATGTCGGGACCGTCCTCATCGTCGTCGACGTCGACGGCCGCGGCGGCGACGGCGAGTCCGCCCGACGCGGCCGCCGAGGCCGCCGACGTCGGCCAGGCCCACCAGCCCGAGGCGCAGGTGAACAGCCCGAGGCCGGTGCCGAGCAGCAGGGTGGTACGGAGTCGGGCGGGAACGCGGGCCACCGGTCAGTCGCTCCCCGTCTCGCCGGCGCCCTCGAGCATCTCGGCGTAGCGGCCGCGGATGGCCGAGCCGCCCTCGGTGAGCAGCTCCTGCCGCAGGCGGCGGAGGCGGGTGGCGAGCGAGCCGTCGACGAGCTGGTCGCCGATTCGGAGCTTGATGCCGCCCATCATGGACTCGTCGGTGGACGCGTGGACCACCGGCTCCTTGCCCAGGGCCTCGCGGATCCGGTCGGTGACGGCCTGGAGCTGCTCCTCGCCCATCGGGGCGGCGGTCCAGAGGTCGACCTCGACGCGGCCGTGGGCCTCGTCGACCAGGGCGTCGTAGGCGGCGACGATCGACTCGAGCTGCGCGAGGCGGCCCTTGTCGTTGAGGACGAGGAGGAACCGCAGCGTCATGTCGGTCACGCGATCGCCGAAGATCGCCTGCAGCGACGCCCGGCGCTTCTCCGCGTCGACGATCGGCGACTGCAGGAACTCGCCGAAGGTCCGATCGCTGCGGGTGAGCTCGACGATGTCGGCGAGCTCCTCGGCGATCTCCTTCACCTTGTCCGCCCCGGCACCCTCGGCCAGCTCGTACAGGCTGCGGGCGTAGGTCCTCGAGACGGCGTCGGTGCGGGTGGCCATGGTGCGGTGCCTTGGGCTTCGGAGCCGGGGGATGCCGGGGTGCCGGGGTGCCGGGGTGCCGGGGGCGGCCGGCGGCCCCGCGGCGGACGGGGCCGGGCGGCCGGGTCGGTTGCGGGCCGGTTTCGGGTCAGTTGCGGGTCTGGGCGAGCTCGCGGAGCGACTCGTCGAGCAGCCGCTGCTGGTCCTCGACCGAGATCTCGCGCTGGAGGATCTTGCCGGCGATCTGGGTCGCGAGCATGGTGGCCTCGGCGTGGAGCGAGGCGACCGCGTCGGCACGGGCGCCCTCGATCTCCTCGCGGGCCTTGCGCTTCATCTCGCCGAGCTCCTGCTCGTTGCGGCTGCGGAGCTCGTCGGCGGCCTTCTTGGCGTCGGCGCGGGCCTGCGAGACCATCTCGGCGGCCTCGCGGCGGGCGTCGGCGAGGGCCCGCTCGAAGTCCGCCTTCGCCTTCTCGGCGTCGGCCCGGGCCTGCTCGGCCGACTCGATCTCGCCGAGGATCTTCTGCTCGCGGTCGTCGAGCCCGGAGGTGATCCGGGGCATGACGTACTTCACGAGCACCCAGAACGACACGCCCGCCACCACGATGGTCGTGATGTAGGGCAGCAGCTTCGGGTCCACGGGGTTGGCGGGGCCCTCGGCGGCGAGCGTCTGCAGCAGGTGGATCATCGGTCGGCCTCGAACCGGGCGGGGCCCGGCGTCAGGTCAGGTGTTCGGTCCCGGAAGGAGACGTCCGGCCTCGGCGGCCGGGGTGGCGTCCGGCCGGGGCCGCGTCGCGCCGCGGGGGCGGACGCCCGGCCCCGGCCGTTCGCCGGCATCACGTGGACGCTGCTCGACTCAGAGGATGAGGCAGAGCAGGCCGACCACGACCGCGAAGAGGGTCGAGGCCTCGATGAGCGCGGCCGAGATGATCATGTTGGTGCCGATGGGGCCGGCCATCTCGGGCTGGCGGGCGATCGACTCGACGGCGGAGCTGCCGATGCGGCCGATGCCCAGACCGGCACCGATGACGGCGAGGCCGCCGATGAGGCCGGCACCGATGGGGCCGAGGTTCAGCACCGCGGCGGCGGCGTCGGCGGCCTCCTCCGCACCGGCGGGCTGGGCGACCGCGGGGTTGGCACCGAGGACGGCGACGACGGCGAACGCGAGCAGCGACAGGGTCAGGAAGCGCTTCATCTCGACTTCACTCTCCGAGCAGGTCCAGGGGACGCGGGGGTGGATGCTGCACGGGTCCTGGCCCCTGGTGCCATGCGGGCCGTGCGGTGAATGGGCGGCGGTATCGCGGTGCGACCGTCCGCCGACCGGGGCGAGCCGACGTCGGCTCGCCGAGTGGTTCAGCTGGCCAGGGCCTGCGGCTCGGCGAAGACCTCCTGCTCCTCGCCGTGCACGTCGTGGGTGTCGTGCCCATGGTCATCGTGGTGCGTGAGCTGCCCGATGAAGATGGTGGTGAGGAACATGAAGATGAACGCCTGCAGGGTGGCGACGAAGATCTCGAGGAACATGATCGCGACCGACGCCCCGAGGGCGACGATGCCGACGCCCGCGCCCACCGCGTAGGCGACGCCGGCGCCCGCGCCCATCTCGGAGACGGTGCGGATCGCGATGAGGCTCAGCAGTCCGAGGGTCGCCATCAGGGTGTGACCCGCGAGGATGCTGGCGAAGAGACGAATGGCGAGCGCGACCGGCTTGATGAACAGGCCGGCGATCTCGATCGGGACCATGATGGGGGCGAGGTACAGCGGGGCGCCGCCGAGCATGTGGTGGCACCAGCCGCCGAATCCGAGGTCCCGGATGCCGTGGATGTTGATGAAGAAGAAGGCGATCGTCGCGAGGCCCGCCGTCACCGCGATGTTGCCGGTGGCGGTGCCGCCGATGACGGCCCAGCCCTTGTCCTCGAAGGCGAGGTACCCGATCAGGTGGTTGATGTCGAGGATCGGGATCAGGCCGAGCAGGTTGTTGGCCCAGATGAAGAAGAAGATCGACAGCAGCAGCGGGAGGTAGCGCCGCGCGAGGTCGGTGCCGAGCACCGGCGCGATCACGTTGTCCCGCATGTAGAGGATCACGACCTCGATCGCCCCGGCGAAGCGGCTGTTGGGCACGTAGCGGCGGTGACCCTCGGACTCGCCGCCGGTGGTGATCCGCTTCGCGGCGGCGCTCAGCGCCCAGAGGCAGAGGGCGGCGGCGACGACGAGCGTCACCATGTGCATCGTGATCAGCGGCTGGCCGCCGATGATGTTCTCCGTCCCCTCGATGATGGGGTTCCGTCCGCCGAGCACGTTGATGTCGAGCACGTGGCCGAGCGGGTTGACCGGCTCGGGCCCCTTGGTGGCGGCATCGGTGGCGGTGTCGGCGGCGAGGAAGAACATGCGGTCACTCCGAGGAGTGGGTGGGGATCCGGTCGTCGTCGGCCGGATCCGGACCGGCGTCGGTGGCTTGCAGACGCCCCATCGCGCGGGCGTACTCCCGCGTCTCGACGGCCATCACGGCGAGATAGGCCACGGTCACGGGGGCGAACACGAATGCCCCCCCGAATGGGGGCCGGGAGTATAGCAACAGGCCCCCCCCGAGGGCGGCGAGCAGACGGACGAAGCCGGCGGCCGTCCAGACCAGCGGCCAGGTGCCGAGGGACCGGGGACTCCAGGGGGTCATGGCGAGCACGCAGCCGGTCCCGACGAGCGCCACCCAGCCCGCGCCGGCGGGTCCGGCGACGACGCGGGGACGGGGCCAGCCGAGCACCGCGGCGAGCGCCATCCACGCGAGGGCGACGACGATGCACGGGATGAGCGTGGCCGCGAGCAGCCGCGCGGTGGGCAGCGTGACCAGGCGGCGCGCGTCCGTCGGCGGGGGCCCGGGCGGTGCCGTGGCTCCGTCGCGGCGCGGCGCACCGGGTGCGCCGGCGGCGGACCCGGGGCCGGACGACCGCGGCTGGTGCGGGGGCGGCGACGGCGTCACGGGGGTCATGGGTCGCGCGGCCTCCGGTCGCGGTCGTCACGGTCGTCGCGGTCGCGGGCGGGGGGCGGCGCGTCGTCCGCGTCGCCCACCTCGCCCGTCTTGCCTGCCTGCCCGGGCGCGGCGGACGGACGGTCGTCCGGATCGACGTCCTCGTCGCCCCGGGCGGCATCCGCCTCATCCTGCAGGGTGGCGGCGAGGGACTCGAGCTCGGCGCGGAGCTCCGCCTCGAGCTCGGCGGTCGGATGGGCGCCGGTGAGCTCCGCGGCATCGGGCGGCGCGTCGTCCTCAGGCTCCTCGGGCAGGGCCGTGGCCCGGCCGGCGGCGACCGCGTCGCGGGCATCGCGCCCGGCCTGACCGGAGACGCCGAGGGCGGCGCGGATGAAGCCGGTGAGGGCCACCACGAGGCCGAGCAGCGAGAACACGACCAGCAGGACCGGCGTCGTCTTGAAGAGGTAGTCGAGGCAGAACCCGATGAGGGCTCCGCCGAGGACCTCCGAGAGCATGGTCATCCCGAGCCCGGAGACCTTCCAGAGGCCGGCGGAGTAGGCGTTCGGGTCCTGGGCGGTCCGCCCGGGCTCGCCGCCGCCGCGGGCGGGGCCCGGGGATCGGGACGACGGACTGCGATCGGCCGGCGGCATGGGCGGCCCCGTGGACGGGCGGTGGATGATTCGTGAAGAACTTCACGAGGCTCGGCGTGCATTCCTTTATAGAGGAACGGGCCGGTCGCCGCGCGGTGGTTCGTCGGCCGCGACCGGCCGCTCGGTCGGCGGGGGGGCGGCCGCGGACGTGGGCGGGCAGGGGCCCGCGCGGACCGGACGCCCCGGCCCCGCCGGACGCCGCTCGTCGCCCGCCGCCGCGCGATCGCCGTCTTCGCGCGGATTGCCGGCCCGCCGCTTCCTAGACTGTCCTCCCGAACCCGCCCGGCGGATCCGTCCACCCGGCGGACCCGGCCGACGCCTTCTCCTCGCCTCGACCCGATCACCGGATCCGGACGCCCATGGTCTCGAACAACGGCGACTACATCGACGTCAACCCGAAGAAGCTCAACCGCAGCGAGGCGCTCTTCGTGCCCGAGATCGTGCGCGGGCTGGGCACCACCATGCGGCACATGCTCGGCAACGCCGGCCGCGACGGGAAGAACAAGAACAACATCTGGGTGGTGCAGTATCCGGAGGAGAAGCGCGACGACCGCCCGGTGCTCGAGGGCGGGCAGGAGCGCTCGACCTTCCGCGGCGTGCACCGCCTGAACAAGGACGAGGACGGCCGCGTCCGCTGCGTCGCGTGCTTCATGTGCTCGACCGCGTGCCCGGCCAACTGCATCCACATCGTGGCCGAGGAGTCGCCCTGGCCCGACCGCGAGAAGTACCCCAAGCAGTTCGACATCGACGAGCTGCGGTGCATCTTCTGCGGCATGTGCGAGGAGGCGTGCCCCTGCGATGCCATCGAGCTCACGCCGCACTACGAGGTCACCGGTCTCTCCCGCAAGGAGATGATCTTCGACAAGACCAAGCTGCTGAAGGTCTTCGACGAGACCGTCGGCGAGAAGCCGATGTGAGCACGGCCCCGCGGGCGGACGCGCCGCCCGGCGATGGCCTCACGCCTGGATCGAGACGACCCGGCGCCTGCACTCGGTGCCGTCGGTGGTCGGCGACGAGCGGCCCTTCCTCGTGCACTTCGAGCGCGAGCTGGCCGGGCTCGGCGTCGCCTGCCGCGCGTACGACGATCGGCTGGAGGCCCTCGGCGGCGATCCCGACGCGGGCACCGTCTCCGTGCACGTCGATCGCCACGGACTCACGTGCACCGGGCCGGACGAGCTGCAGTACGCGGCCTTCGTGACGCGGCGGGCGGGCGACGCGCCGCCCGACAGTGGTCGACGCCACCGGCGGCGAGATCACCGGCACCACGATCCAGCTGCCGACCTCCGGCTACCACACGCCGCGGGAGACGGTGTCGCGGCGGTCGATGGCGGCGACGCTGACGCTGCACGAGCGGCTGCTGGGGCTGGGCGGCTGACGGCGGCTTCCCCGGGGGCACCTCGTGAAGCCACCGGCGCGGGTCAGTCATCGACGGTCGCCGCGTCGCGGTCCGCCGGCGGCTCCGCGTGCTGCTCGTCCGGCGACGGCGGATTGCGCTCGCCGCACTCGGGGCACCGGGTCCACGCGCGGCCGGACCCGGCGCCGATGCCGCCGCAGTGCAGGCAGGCGTCGATGCCGCGTTCGCGGAGGATCGCCCAGACGTACGGCAGGTGGACCGGCCGCGCGACGACCACGAGCGCCGCCCAGACGAGGCCGAGCATCGTCACGAACGCCGCGGCGCGCACCGAGAGCCCGGCGGTCGTCCCGATGGGCGGGGCGAGCCGCGAGACGGAGAAGAAGAACGCGAGTCCCAGGACCACCGGCAGCGCCTGCAGGAGCCGGCGCGTCGGGCGGGCCGCGCCGGGGGGCGTGAAGCGGCCCGGGACCACGGCGTCGGGCGTGCCCGCCGCGGCCCGCGCGCGATCCATCGCCTCGGTCGCGATCCGGCGTCGCTCGGCGCGGGAGAGATCGGGCACTTCGTCGAGCGTGCGGATCATCGTGTGCCACACGAGGCGGAACTGGCCGCGGCTCGCCCGCCGCAGGAGGCCGCCGCGCCTCATGCGTCGCCGCTCGCCGCGAGCGCCGCCGGACTCGTCGCCCCGCACTCGGCGCACCGCGTCGGCGTCCGCGCGTCGCCGCCCGCCTGGGCCCCGCAGTGGAGGCAGAGATCGCGGCCGCGCTCGCGGAGGATTGCCCAGCGCCAGGGGAGGAACGCCGCGGCCGAGGCCCACGCGGTGAACGCGACGATCACCAGGAGCTCGGCCGCGAAGACGACCGCGAGCAGCCGCGGTCGCCAGCCGCCGAGGGCAAGGGCGACGATCGTCGCCGAGCCGAGACACCACGGGACGACCGCGACGAGGGTCTCGAGGACGCGGCGGCGCCGGGGCGGCTCGAGGCCGCCGGGATGCAGTCGCCGCCGCTGCGCGTCGCTCATGCCGGCACGATCGCGGGCGGCACGCGAGACGGCGCGGCGCTCGTCCGGCTCGAGGCCGAGCTCCGGCTCGAGGAGGTCGAGACGGGCGAGGGGGTGGCTCATCGGCGGCCGTTCTCCGCGGATGGCGGCCTGTCTCCACCGGCGTTCGAGGTGGTCGCGGCGATCGGCCCCGGGCCCCAGCCGAGCGGGAAGTCGCGGTGCTCGCGGCCGCACTCGGGGCAGGTGTCGGCGGGCTCGCCGCGGGCCATGAGGAATCCGCAGCGGATGCAGCAGTCGATGCCCTCGCGGCGAAGAGCCGCCCGAAGACGGGGAGCGTGGACGAGCCGCGTCACGCGGAGGATGCTCCACGCGGCGAGCGGGGCGGCGACGATGAAGGCGATCATCCCCGCGAGCACCGTCGACCCGAGGAGCTGCTCGGCCCCGAAGCGCGCGCCGGAGTACACGAAGAGGCACAGCACGCCGAGGCCGAGGGCAGAGCCGCTCGTGGCCAGCGCACCTCGGGATCGTCGCGCGAGCTCCGTCTTCACGCTCGTCCGCTGCAGCTCGAACATCGCGCGCGCCTCGAGCGGCAGGTCGAGCGGCAGGGCATCGGGCCATCCGCGGAGGCCGGCGTGCCACCGTCGATAGCGGCCGGGACGGCCGGCGGGCGGAGGGCCGGGGGAGGGTCGCGCGGCGGGCGCCGAGTCGGGCTTCCGGGGCGAATGCGGCGGCGGGGGCGGCGTGGGGGAGGTCGCGGTCACGGGGTGGTGTCCCCGGCGGCGGGGTGCGTGACGGCGGCCGCGGTCCCGGCGATCGGTCCCGGTCCCCAGCCGATCGGGAAGTCGGCGTGCTCGCGTCCGCACTCGGGACAGGTGTCCGCCGGCTCGCCGCGGGCCATGAGGAACCCGCAGCCGATGCAGCAGTCGACGCCGTTGCGGCGGAGCATCGCGCGAAGATGGGGCGCCCGGAATCGCCGGACGAGATGACACGCGGCCCAGAGGCCGTAGCCGCCGACGACGACGGCGTGGACGGCGAAGGCGAGCAGCGGGCGAAGCAGCAGGCCGTCCGTGACCTCGCTCGAGAAGTGGAGCACCAGCACGCCGAGGCCGAAGATGGCGAGGGTGTCTCGGGTGTCCGCGAGCCGGCCGCGCGAGCGGCGGACGAGCTCGCGCTTGATGCTCGTGCGCTGCAGCTCGAACGCCACCCGCTCGTCGAGACGCCGGTCGACGGGCAGGCCGTCCGGCCACCCGCGGATGCCGTCCCACCGGGTGCGGGCCCCGGTCGCGGCGCCGGCCGCGGTGGCGCCGGGGAGCGGACGGACGCGGGACGCGGTGCCGGGAGGGATGGCGCTCATCGCCGCGGTCCCGCGGCGGGCTCGATCGGTCCCGGTCCCCAGCCGAGCGGCAGCTGGTCGTGCGCCTGCCCGCACTCCGGACACGTGACGTCGGGGCCGACGCCGCCGAGGAGGTGGCCGCACCGCACGCAGCAGTCGATCCCGGCGCGGCGGAGGCCCGCTCGGAGCGACGGGCCGTGCAGCGATCCGATCATCCGGCCGAGGGCCCACCACGTCACCGCGAGCAGCAGGGCGAGCCAGACGACCATCGCCCCGGGATGATGATCGACGAAGCGCAGCAGCATGTGGCTCTGGGGAACCACCGCGACGACGGCGACCCAGAGGCCCGCGTGCATCGGATTCGGAGCGAGCTTCGAGGCCCGCAGCCGGTTCATGAGCTCCTCGCGCACGCTCGTCCGCTGCAGCTCGAAGGCGACCTCCCGCACGAGTCCGACCGTGATCGGCACGCCCTCCGGCCAGCCCTTCATCCGCTCCCAGTCCCGGCGGCTCCGGCTCGCGGGAAGGTCGTCGCCGGACCCGCGCGGACGGGACGACGCGCCGGGCGACGCGGGGGCCTCGGGGGCCGCGGGCGACGCGGGGGCCGCGGGGGCCGCGGGCAACGCGCGAGGGGCATCGAGGCCGTCGGGCATCGGGCGGATCTCGGAGGCGGTGGGCGGCACGGAGGCGGTCGGCGTGCGGGTGGCCTCGGTCATCGGGCTCGGCCGGCCGACCACGACACGATCGGATCTCCTCAGGGCGGCGCCAAGCCCCCGGCCCACCGAAGCGGGAACCGGTCGTGCCGCTGCCCGCACTCGGGACACGCTGCGGCCGGCTCCCGGCTCTCGATCAGGTGGCCGCACCGCAGGCAGCAGTCCACGCCCCGCCGGCGAAGCAGCGCCCGCATCCGCGGGTGGAACCACTGGCGGAACGCGACGCGGCTCGCGAACCACTCGAAGAGGATCACCACCGCCAGCCAGCCGAGGAACCAGTCGAGGCCCGCCACGAACGGCAGCACCAGCAGCGGGGCGTCCACGATCAGCTCGAGCACCGCGATCGCCCACGGGAACCGCCCGAGCCGGTCGTCCTGGGCCCGGAACCGCGCGCGGAGATCGGCCTCGACGCCGGGCCGGGCCGCGTCGCGGAAGCAGGCGTCGAGCAGCGGGCGGTCGAAGGGCAGGGCCTCGGGCCAGCCCCGGACGGCGTGCAGCCACCAGCGGGCGAGCCCGCCGCGGGGGCCCGGGCGGGCGGACGCACCGGCGGCCGCCGCGTCGCCCGGCAGCGGCTGGTCGGGGAAGGACTCGATCGTGCCGGTCTCGAGGAGCTCGGCCGCGGCGGGATCGTCCGCCGGCTCCGGCCTCGGCCCCGGTTCCGGCCCCGGCTGACGTGGTCCGTCGTCCGGCGACGAGGACGCCGTCGGGGCCGGTTCGTCGGCGGGGTCGCGGCGGGGGTCGAACTGCCGGCGCTCGGCGATCATCGCTGGACGGCCGGCACCCACGCGGTGGTGCGGCCGGCGACGGTGAGGTGGTCGATCTCCTTCCCGTCGTGCGTCCGCGCCTCGCTGTTCTTCCCCCACCGGTGGTGGAACAGCCACGACTTGGGGAAGGACGCCTTGTCGGCGTTCACGTCGCAGGCCCGCCGGACGACCGAGACCAGCCTGGACCGCAGCCGCTTCACCTCGTCGGCGGTGAGCGACGGAACGTCCCGCCGCGGGTCGATCCGCGCCTGGTACAGCACTTCGTCGGCGATCCAGTTGCCGACGCCGGCGGCGAAGCCTTGGCTCATCAGCAGGCCCTTGACGTTCCCGCGGCGGCCCTCGAGCAGCCGGCGGAACTCCGGCAGCGGCGGGACCTCGTCGAGGGCGTCGAAGCCGAGCTCCGAGATCGGCGGTTCCGCCTCCGGCTCGTCGCGGAGCCGGATCCGGCCGAGCCGCCGCGGATTGGTCATCACGAACTCGCCGCCGTCGTCCAGATGGACGTGGATCTTCCAGAACCGCGGCGGCCATTCGCCGTCCACCCGCTTCGCCCCCGACTCGTAGACGATCCCCTCGTCGTCCGGCGTGCGGACGTGCCCGGTCATGCCGAGGTGCAGCAGCGGATGGGGGGGCCGGTCGAGGACGAGCCACATCTGCTTGCCGCGGCGGCGGGCGGCCTCGACGCGGCGCCCGGTGAGGCGGCGTGCGACCGTCCGCGGCGACACGCCGTCGAAGACGATGTCGTCATCGGCGCAGCGGCAGCGGTCGATCGTCCGGCCCACCGCGACCGACTCCACGAGTCGTCGGGCGCGCTCGACTTCGGGCAGCTCGGGCATGGCGAAGGGTAGGACGGGGAGCGACCGCCGGTCGCGCGTCGTCCGGTCGCATCGACCTCGCGCCCAACCCGACGGGAGCCGCTCGTCGATCGGAGCCCTCAGCCGATCACGAGGGCGTCGAACGCCGCGAGCAGCACGAGCCCGAGTGGCAGCGCCCGCCAGGCGGTCGAAGGGCGATGCCAGGTCCGCTGCTCCCACCCATGGCGAATCGGAGCCCCGATCGTGCCCCCCGCGACCAGGAAGGCCGCGCCGACCGCGGCGGCCAGCGATGCGGCGCTCCGGCTCGGCTCGAACGGGGCGGACATGAGGTGCTTCGCTCCCAACGCCGAAAGGCAGAGGACCGTCGCGGCCGCGAGGAGCCGCGTCATGCGATCGCGGTCTGGCGTCCGAACGGTCCACCGCACGTCGGTCGCGCACTCGGGGTAGCGGGCGGCGGCACGACCACGCATCGGCTCGATGCCGTAGCCGCACCGGGGGCACGGAGGGACCGGATCCTCACCGGCGGCTCGTGGTGAGGCGGGGCGTGGTACGAGCCGGCTCAGGCGACCCACGAGCAACACCGCCACGAGGCCGAGGATCGGGATCATCGAGCACAGGGCGAGCAGCGCGGAGGCCATCATCAGGGAACGCACGCGGGGCGACAGCGGGTCCGGCTCGTCGAAGGCACGCGCGAGCTGCCGGGCGAGCAGGGCCGGCGCCACGCCCATGGTTCCGACGATCGCGGTCGCAAGCGCGAACAGCCCGAGCTGGAGGAGAAGGTGCAGGTCCGGGTCGCCGACCATGAGCTCTTCGAACCCGGCGATGACCGTTGCGATCGTCAGGAGGGTGCCGCCCCCGGCGGCGAGGATCGGCGGCGCGAGGCCGAGCCAGAGAAGCCACGGGATCGGGAATCGGTCGGCGTCGGGCTCGAGCCGCGCCTCGATCGACTCCTCGCAGGCGGGGCATCGCTCCGCGGGCAGAGGCACCGTCTCGCTGCAACGAGGGCACCGTACGGCCGGCGGTGATACCTCGCGGCCGGCGCGCGTCGGGTCCATCGGCGCCTCGGCGTTCGTCATGTCTCGCTCCGACCGTCGACTCCCGGGCTCGAGTCCTCGATCGACGACGCGTGATCGTACAGTCCGTGCTGCCTCGCATACCGGGCCACCGGCGGCGGACCGCCAGCCGCGGGGACCGCACCGGGAGCATCGAGCCCGTCGGGCATCGGGCGGGTATCGGGGGCGTGGCGAGGCAGTCGGGGGGCGGGGCGGGGCCAAGCGCCGGCCGCCGCCGCACCGGGGCAGCCGCGTCCGGACGACCCGTCGTCCCGGCCGTCACACGATGCGATCCTCGCCGGGCGGCGCCAAGTCCCCGGCCCACCGAAGCGCGAAGTGGTCGTGCTCCTGCGCGCACTCCGGGCACCGAGCGGCGGGCTCGCAACCTTTCCCGAGGGCGATCGCGGTGCTCGAGGTTTGGGCATGGTCGAAGGGTAGGAGCGGGCCGAGCAGTGCGCAGCACCGAACTCGACCGGCTCGACATCCACCGTACTCACCTGAAGCGGCTCGTCGACCGTGGCCTGCTTGTCCAGCGGCGCGGCGCGCCGCTGGCCGCGGTGGTGCAGTGCGCGGGGTGCGTCTGCGACCCGTCGATGCGGGGCACCTGCCGACGCGAGGCGGCCGGGTGGCCGTCAATCGGTGAGTTCGACACCGCCCAGGCTCGTGGCGAATGCTCGCATTGCTGGCTCAAGGCAGGAACACGTCGCCTGCAGGTTGATCCGCGGAAGGAAGTTCGACGTTCCGTCGTAGAGCGCCGGGTGCAAAAGGATCTGCTCGTCGTTCGCTTCGAGCAGGAAGCCGTACGCATCGCTGATGCCGATGTCGAAGTCGTCCGACGGGCGGCGCTCGCCGTCGATGCACCGCTGGGTGTCGTCTTCGTCGTGTCGATGCATCGGGAGGAAGACCAGCATCTCCTGCTCGATCATCTCGCGTGCCGTGAGCTCGGAGTTGTGCCCGGGCATTGGCGGACTCCCCCATCCCTCCAGGAAGCAGACGGCATCGTCCGGCGAGAGGTCGCCGTCATGAAGCCGTGCGAACTGCTCGAGGATGCCATCGAGCGTCTCGGAACTCGCGTCGAAGCGGAAGGTTGCGATCATCGAACAATCGTTCCTTTCGAGATCCATGGTGGTCGTGGGTCGGTGCCGAAGTCGGATCACTCCGGTCTCGACTCATCGGGTGGCCGAACTTCGGCTGCCGCTCGTGGCATGCGTTCCTCGAGCGGTCGGGACGGCTGGGCAGCAGACTGGTCGGGCGGTCCCTCGTCCTGATACTCGGTCGAGAGCTCGGCCTGTCGAAGCACGAGCTGCGTGGCATCTTCCGAGAGGTCGGGAGGATAGCCGTACTTGATGAGCATGCGGCGAACGCTGCTTCGAAGCCTGGCCCGAACAGACTCGCGTTGCGTCCAGTCGAGCCGCGGCATGGCCTGAACCATCTCGGTGAGCTTGCGGGCCATGAGGCGGAGGGTGTCGGACTTCATGACCTCGCGGGCGGAGCCATTCTCGGCCAGCGCGTCGTAGAAGGCCTTCTCTTCGACGGAGAGACCGAGCTCCTGACCCTCGAGCTGCGCTTCGCGCAGGTGCTTGGCGAGCTCGATGAGCTGGGCGATCATCTCCGCCGTGGAGATCGCCTTGTTCGTGTAGCGGCGCATCGCCTCCTCGAGCGCCTCGCGGAACTTCCGGCTCTGGACGATGTTTCGTCGCTCGGTGGTCCGGATCTGGTCGTTCAGCAGCTTGCGGAGCGTCTCGAGGGCGAGGTTCTTCTGCTCGAGGGCCGCGACGCGCTCGAGGAAGTCGTCCGAGAGGATGTCGAGACGCGCCTCGTCGAGGCCGGCGGCGGCGAACAGATCGATGGCGTCGTCGGCATCGACGGCGCCCCCGATGACCTGGCGGACCGCCGCGTCGATGTCGCGGCGGCTGCGGCGGGCACCGCCACCCTCCTCATCGGCGAGCCGCTTCCGGATCATCGCAACGACCCGCTGGAAGAAGGCCAGGTGGTCGGCGACCTCCTCGGTCTCGGGCCGCGGGACCGCCAGGGCGAACGCGGCCGCAAGCCGCTTGACCAGGGTTCGGACTCGCTTCCACCCATCGCCCTGGGCGAAGACGTGGTCGATCGCCTGCAGGTAGGCCGGCAGCACGTCGCCGGGCTCCGCCCCGAGCGCCGACTCGTAGTCGCACCCGTGGAAGAACGCCTGAAGCGACTCGAAGGCGGACTGCATCGCGGGAACCGCCTCGTCCTGGACCTGACGAATCGCCTCGCCGGTGCCGCCGGCCTGGGTGTAGACCGCCAGGGCATCGGCCAGCTGATCGGCCAGTCCGAGGAGATCCACGATCAGGCCGCCCGGCTTGTCGCCGTGGACGCGATTGACGCGGGCGATGGCCTGCATGAGGTTGTGCCCCGCGAGCGGCTTGTCCAGGTACATCGTGTGGGCGGCCGGGCAGTCGAAGCCGGTCAGCCACATGTCGCACACGATGGCCAGTCGCAGGCCGTCCTCGGGGTTCTTGAACCGCTCCGCGAGCCGCTTGCGGCCAGCCTTCGTGCGAACGTGCCGCCGCAGCGGATCGGGATCGTCGCCGCGGCCGGTGACGACGACCTTCATCGCGCCCCGCTCGTCGTCGTCGTCGTGCCAGTCGGGGCGAACGGCGGCGATGGCCTCGTAGAGCCGGGCGGCGATGTCCCGACTCATGGTGACCACCATCGCCTTGCCTTCCATCGCGGCCCGCCGCTTCTCCCAGTGCTCGACGATGAAGGCGGCCAGCCTCTCGATTCGCTCGGGAGCCCCCACGAGGGCCTCGAGCGGGATGCGAACGGAAGCTTCGAGCTCCGCGCCGGCGGCGTCGGCGGCCGTCGCCTTCTCCAGCTCGGCCTCCGCCGCCGCAGCCCCGGCATCATCCACGGTGAGCTTGATGATCCGGGACTCGTAGTACAGGGGCCTCGTCGCCCCGTCCTCCACCGCCTGGCGGATGTCGTAGACGTCGGCGTACGGGCCGAAGACGTGGATCGTGTTCTTGTCGTCGCGCTCGAGCGGCGTGCCGGTGAAGCCGACGAACGTCGCCCGCGGCAGGGCCTCCCGGATCCAGCGGGCCCCGCCCTCGACGAATCCGTACTGACTGCGGTGGGCCTCGTCGGCCATCACGACGATGTTGGACCGCGACGAGATCTCGCCGTGTGCCTCGGTAAACTTCTGGATCGTGGTGAAGACGACGCCACCGGCGGCCCGGTCGAGCAGCGTTCGCAGGTGCTCGCGGCTCTCTGCCTTGACTGGGTCCTGGCGCAGGAGGGCGCGGCCGGCCGCGAACGTGTCGAACAGCTGGTCGTCCAGGTCGTTGCGGTCGGTGATCATGACCACCGTCGGGTTGGCGAGGGCCGGGTCCCGGATCAGGGCCCCGGCGAGCATGAGCATCGTCAGGCTCTTCCCGGACCCCTGGGTATGCCAGATCACCCCGCCCCGGCCGTCGCCGTCGGCCGCCGGCGGGCGGAGGGCATCACGAACCGCGGCCCGCGCGGTGCGGACGGCTCGGAACTGGTGGTACCCGGCGATCTTCTTGGCGATCCCGCCGCGGGCGTCCTCCTCGAAGACGACGCAATTGCGAAGGTAGTCCAGCAGCAGCCGGCGATCGAAGAGGCCACGGATGAGGGCTTCCATCGTCGGCTCGCCGCCTTCGGCCGGTCGCCAGGGCATGAACCGGCTGGGGCCGGCGGTGATCGAGCCGACGCGGGTCAGCAGGCCGTCCGACGCGACGAGCAGCACGTTCGGGACGAAGAGGTCCGGGGCGGCGTGCCGGTAGCGATGCAGCTGATCGATGGCGGTCCAGAGGTCGGCCGCCGGGTCGGCCGGATCCTTCAGCTCGATCACCGCGACGGGCAGGCCGTTCAGGAACACCGTGAGATCGGGGCGGATCCGTCGGCCGGAGGAACCGACGACGGTGAGCTGGCGGACGACCAGCAGGTCGTTCCGGCCCGGGTCCTCGAAGTCGACGACCCGGGCGAGTCCTCCTCGTGTCTCACCGGAGCGCGGGTCGCGGTACTCGACCGGGACGCCGTCGGTGAGCAGGCCGTGCATCCAGCGGTTGTTCTGCTCCAGGGTCGGATGCGGCGGACGACCGAGGGTCCGAATCACGTCGTCGAGGACCTGCGGGGGCAGATCCGGATTCAGGCGAGCCAGGGCGTCGGCGAGGACGGACCGGATGAGCGCCGTCTCACCGGGGGCCGGCAGGTTCACGGCGGCTGCCTCGACCGCGCGGCAGCCGACCTCGGTCAGGGAGGCGATCGCCAGATCCTCGACCTGCTGCTCGGACGGGCCGGTCACCGGACGGGGCCTAACGGAGCGCGGGCCAGCCGCACGGAACAGTCGGCCCGCGGGGCGACCCCGGGGGTCTGGGCCGCCGGGAGCCGAGTCGCGGATCGTGCGTCGGAGGGGCGATCATCCGCCGCCGGCGATCGCCAGAGGCTGTCGTCGATCAACACGCTGCCTCCGGTGGCGAAGGGATGCCCCCGTGATGCCGGCCTCCGCCGTGGACGGTCGGTCCCGGCGCTGGTCCGTCCCCGAAGGTCCGAGAAGCGAGGCGGACACGGCCGACCCGGGATCCCGCCCCCGAGCCCGGCGATCGTCCTCGTCACGAGTGCACGCTTAAACAGCAAATCCATGTCCTAGGCCCGTTTGCGGCGATCGGGGGGCGATTCGAGGGGGAACGCTTAAACAGCGACTCAGGCCCAGTAGGGCAGGTATCGACGCAGCTTCAGCGACGCGCCGACGCTCTCGTCGGCCTTGACCAGCCCGGCCTCCACCGTCGCGGCGATGACCTGCGACACGGTCGCCGTCTTCGAGGCCGGCAGCTTGAACCGCTCGCGAAGGGACTGATTCGTCATGAAGTCGTTCATCACCCGCCGGAGGCCCGCGTGCTGATAGCAGGCCCGGACCCGCTCGTCGCGGCCCATGTCGTCGAAGGGCTTCGGTCCGGCCAGGACGACCGATGTCCGGCGGTACTCCTCCCGGAACTCGGGGGCTGGAAGCTGGTAGACCTCGGCCGCCTGGATGACCTTGTCGACGCCGCTGCCCTTCTCCTCGCATACGCCCATGCGGCGCATGACGTCGGCCAGTCGCTCGTTGCGTGACTGGTACCCGTCGATGAACCGGTCGATCTCGACGATCGGGAGGCCGGGATTCGAGATCTCCACCCGGTTGGCGTAGACCTCGATCATGACCGAGGCTCCCTCGACGAGGAAGTCCTGGTGCACGAGTGCGTTGGCGACCAGCTCGCGGATCGCCAGCTCCGGGAGCAGCTTCACCTCGCGGCGGATCGCATCCTCGACCACCTCGTTCTGGGGCAGCTGCGACATGATGAAGCGGATGAGGCCGCGGAAGCCCACGGCGTAGCCCTTTCCGCCGACCTGATCGAGTCGCGTGTCGAGCTTGGACGATCCGCGGTAGACCACGACCCGAGGTCCCTTCCGGCGAAGGTCGGGGAAGTCGTCGAGCTGGCGGGCGAGCAGCAGGCCTCCGAGCCGCACCAGGTCGTACGCACCGTCCCGCTCGACGATCAGGCGCTCGCGCGTGAGTCGGTCGAGGATCGCGTCGTGGTCCGTCGGGAACGGCTCCTCGAGCAGCTCGAAGAAGGTCTGCGTGTCGAGCGCCTCGATGACCTCCTGGCCGGTCATGCCGGCACGCGAGGTCTCCTCCAGCCAGTCCGGCTTCCCCTCGCTGAAGATCCCGCGTAGCCGATCCTCGGACATCGAGACGAGGGCCTCGCCGGACCGCATCAGGTAGCGGCCGTCGAGCTGGTACGCCGTGCCACGTGGCCGACTGGGGATCTCGACGACGACGACTCGGCCATCCGGGTGCACGACCTCCTCGATGCCGACGTGGAGACCGATCTTCGTTCGGACCTGTTCGACCGTCTTCGTCGGGTTCGGGAAGGCCGACGACCCAACGACCGGGCGTGGTGGCGTGTCGGCGACGCCCAGCACGAGATGACCACCGCCCTCGTTGGCGATCGCGACGCAGTACCCGTAGAGCTTCTCGAGGCTGAAGGCAGTCCTCGCCTCCTTGAACTCGAGTCGGGCGTGCTCCGACGGAGAGGCCCGCCAGCGATCGACGTGGGCGGGGGTGGTCATGTGGCCGGTTCCTGGGATAGGGCCTCCGGTTCGGCGATGCGAACGGATCCGGAGAGAAGTGCCGGGAGGAGCACGTCCCGCATAGATGCGAGGGCACGGGATTCGACCTGAAGCTGGGCATACAGGTCGTACAGAGGAGCGATGATCTCGTTTGCGGCGGCGAGAGTTCCTTCAGGAGGAACGGGGACCATCGCTTCGTCGAGGTGCGATCGTCGGATGTGGCCCATTGTGGTGGCCTTGCTCGCGGCGATCGCGCGAAACCAAGGCAGAAAATGCCGAATCCACAGAAGGCAAAACCACTTGGGGAATTCCTCTGAGGTGACCTTGAAGATGTGCTGGTTCAGTGCTCCGCGTCCGCCAAACCACAATGTGGCCTCCAGCGTCCCGGACCACGAGAACAGCATGTCGTGGTCGTCAATGACGTGGCTTGAGGGGACATCGTCGTTGGCCATTGTTGAGCCTTCGGCCGAACCCTTTCGGAGCTGGGCAATCTTCACGACAGGAAGATCGTTTCCGTCGCCGCGCGGGGGATACCTTTGGAGTGCGAGGCCGTTAAGGAATGTGGCAATGGACGACAGCGGGGTGAGTCTGGTGCCTTCGGGGATCGGCCCTGCTTGGGAGTCAATGAAGTCGACCGGGAGTGAGTCGAATGCATCCTGGGGCATGGAGGGGAAGGACGCGGCGCCGGCGGCCTTCGCCTTCACGGGCTCGAAGTCGACGAACCACGCCTTGAAGATCGCGCGGGCCAGCTGTTCCAGCGTCAACGCCGTTCGCCGGTTCTGCTCGATCTTGTCGTCGAGTGACCCCAGGACTGAGGCGATCGCTTCCTGTTCGCTTCGCGGAGGGATCAGAATCCTGTACTTGTGGAGGTCATTTCGGTTCAAGCCAGGGACGCTGCTCTTGTCGTTTGCCGCTTGAAAGTTAATCGACCTTAGGAAGTATGATATGAACCGGGGGTGGTTGTCTTTGAAGTCACAGACATACAAGGTCGTGTTCAGAGGCCAGTAGTCAGTGGTGACATAGTGGACCTCGCCCAAAGTGCCGTAGCGACCTGTGACTACGCCCGGAGCTTTCGCCTTGGCCTCGTCATGCCAGCCAGTCACGCCGGAAGACGAGACCACGGGAACGGCCCCCTTGCGTCGCTCGGTGCTCGGCAGGTCATACCCTCGCTTCAGTTCGAGTATGTCACCGAGCATGCACTGGCGCCATCGAGCTGTCATGGAACGTCGACTCTTGAGAGAAGGCTCCGCACCGTCGCGGTCAGTCGATCCCCCGCGTTAAAGCACTTCTCGAGCTCGGCGCGTAGTAGCGGGTACCTCTCCTCGAACGGTTCGCCGTCTTCTTCTCCCATCTCGGCGCCGACGTAGCGGCCAGGCGTGAGCACGTGGCCGTGCGATGCGATGTTCTCGATCGTCGTGGACTTGCAGAAGCCGGCAACGTCCTCGTAGGTCCACGCGCCGTGCTCCGCCTCGTCCCACCACTCCGGCCGGGGCTCGTCGCGCCACTGTCGGTAGGTGTAGACGATGCGGCCGATGTCGGAGTCGGGCCTGCGGTCGCCGAGGCCCTCGTCGAGGAGCGTCTCGCCGGCGTCGCCGCCGGTGAGCACCCGGAGCGTTCGGTCGCGCATGGTGCCGAGCTTCCGGGCGTCGATGAACAGGGTCTCGCCCTCGCGGGACCGTCCTCCCCTCGGGAGGTTGCGGCCCGTCTTGTCCCGCGTGAGGAACCAGAGGCAGACGGGGATCGCCGCGGTGTAGAAGAGCTGGGGCGGGAGGGCGACGATGCAGTCGACCAGGTCCGCCTCCACGATGCGCTGGCGGATCTCCCCCTCGCCACCACTCGCCGACGACAGCGAGCCGTTGGCCATCACGAAGCCGGCCACGCCGCCGCCCGAGGTGCTCGGTGGGGCCAGATGGTGGATGAAGTGCTGGATCCACGCGTAGTTGGCGTTGCCGGCGGGCGGGGCACCGTACCGCCAGCGAGCGTCGTCGCGCAGGAGCTGGCCCGACCAGTCGCTGATGTTGAACGGCGGGTTGGCGATGATGTAGTCGGCCTTGAGGTCCGGGTGCTGGTTCCGAAGGAAGGTGTCCGCCGGCTCCGGGCCGAGGTTGGCCTCGATCCCGTGGATGGCGAGGTTCATGTGGGCGAGGCGCCAGGTAGTCGGGTTGGACTCCTGGCCGAAGACCGAGATCTCGTCCTTGTTGCCGTGCCGCTCCACGAATCGCTCGGACTGGACGAACATGCCGCCCGAGCCGCAGCAGGGGTCATACACGCGCCCGCTGTAGGGCTCGAGCATCTCGACCAGCAGGCGGACGATGCACCGCGGGGTGTAGAACTCGCCGCCGCGCTTGCCCTCGGACGCGGCGAAGCGGCCGAGGAAGTACTCGTACACGCGGCCGAGGGTGTCGCGGGCCTGGTCCCGCGTGCCCTTGAAGCCGATGCCGGCGATGACCTCGTTGATCAGCCGGGTCAGCTTGACCGGCTCGATGCCGCGGCGGGCGTAGTCGCGGGGCAGCTTGCCCTTGAGCCCGGGGTTGTCCCGCTCGACCGCGAGGATCGCGTCGTCGATCAGCCTGGCGATGTCCGGCTGGGTCGCGTGGTCCTGGAGGTGGGACCATCGGGCCTCCGGGGGGACCCAGAAGATGCGTTCGGCGATGTACTCGTCGCGCTCCTCGAGCAGACGTGCGAGCTGCTCGCCCTCGATTCCCTCGGCCGTCAGCTCGGACTCGAGCTCCTCACGCCGCGCTTCGAACGAGTCGGAGACGTACTTCAGGAAGAGCAGGCCGAGCACGACGTGCTTGTACTCGGCGGCGTCGATCTGGCCGCGGAGAGCGTCCGCGGCCTTCCACAGGCTGTCGGCGTAGTCGAGGTCGGTGGTCGGGACGTCCGGGTCGGGCATGCGGGATTCTCGAGGGCGAGGCGAGAAGGTGTTCATGTGGCGGGATTGGGAGCCGGAAAGGCGAGCTCACCGGGGCCGGTGGGGGAGCGTCCGTCCACGTGGAAGTCTCCGTCTGGAGGTGCTCCGAGCGTACGTGAGGAGCGGCGGGGCACCAGCCGCTGGCAGAGTCGGTCGTCGCCGGAGCGGGCATGCAACGGCTCCTCGGTCCCGAGAGGGAGCGCCGCAGACAGGCGTCGGCCTGGTGGTCGATGGCCCCGGACCCCTCGGACGACGGTCATTCTGCCAGATGGACGGCTCTGCGTGTAGGGCACCCCGCCGGCTGGCTCGTCTGGGCCGACACACGGTTGTCGGTGGCGGTTCGTGACGAGTCACGAAGGAGCGCGGGGGGCGCGATGGCCGTCTACGTTGATCACGAGCGAGAGCCCCCGCGCGGAGTGGGCGATGCAGG
>CAYLNM010000022.1:1700-41220 GCA_964385045.1 uncultured Isosphaeraceae bacterium | reverse complement strand
ACGGAACGGCGGGGGGTCACGCGGGCGGGCGGCGGGTGGTGGCCGGCGGCGAGGCGGACCGCGGGGGGACGGACGGAATCGGCCGCCCCGGTGGTCGGTCGTGCGGGCGCGGTCAGTCGAAGCCCGGAAAGTCGTGTTCGTCGTGTCCGGCCCGCTGGACGTGCATCACGTGGGCGTGGCCCGGCGCGAGCCCGACGACGTTGTCGGGCCCCCGCCAGCGGTGGCGGGTGCCCGTCAGCAGGTCGTGGACGGTGAAGGGCTCGTCCGGCTCGACGCCGAGGTGGCCCAGATCCAGGCGCACCAGCCCCCAGCGCTCCTCGTGGAGGCTCGTGTTCACGACGCAGAGGACGACGTCGCGTTCGTCGTGGGAGCGCTTGCTGTAGGCGAGGTGCGCGGGATCGTCGCAGTGGTGGAAGACGACGTCGCGCAGCTGCTGCAGGGCCGGATGCTCGCGGCGGATGCGGTTGACGAGGGCGATCAGGTGGCGGAGCGACCAGCGGTCGTCGCGATCCCAGTGCCGGACCTCGTACTTCTCGCTCGCCCGGTTCTCCTCCGCGCCGGGGCGCTGGGCGAAGTCGCAGAGCTCGTACACCGGGCCGTAGATGCCGTAGGACGGCGCGAGCGTCGCGGCGAGCACCAGGCGCGCGATCCCGGCGGCCCGTCCGCCCTCGGCGAGGTGGTCGGTGAGGATGTCGGGCGTGTTCGGCCAGAAGCTCGGCCGCATGAGGTCGCACTCGGGGGGCGAGGCGAGCTCCTCGACGTACTCCCGAAGCTCCCGGGGCGAGTTCCGCCAGGCGAAGTAGGTGTAGGACTGCGAGAAGCCGCCCTTGGCCAGCCGCTTCATCCGCTTCGGGCGGGTGAAGGCCTCCGAGAGCATGACGACGTCGGGATGGACCCGGCGGACCTCCTCGATCACCCAGTCCCAGAACGGGAACGGCTTGGTGTGCGGGTTGTCGACGCGGAAGACGCGGACGCCCCGGTCGGCCCAGAAGAGGAAGACCCGGCGCAGGGCGTCCCACAGCGACTCCCAGTCGTCGCACTCGAAGTCGAAGGGCAGGATGTCCTGGTACTTCTTGGGCGGGTTCTCGGCGTACTGGATCGAGCCGTCGGGCCGGTGGCGGAACCACTCGGGGTGCTCCCGCACCCACGGGTGGTCGGGCGAGCACTGGAACGCGACGTCCAGTGCGATCTCCAGTCCGTGCGTGTGCGCGGCGGCGACGAGCTCGTCCACGTCGTCGAGGGTCCCGAGGTCGGGATGCACCGAGGTGTGGCCTCCCGCGGCGGAGCCGATCGCCCACGGGCTGCCGACGTCGCCCGGCTCGGCGGCGGGGGCGTTGTCGCGCCCCTTGCGGGCGGTCTCGCCGATGGGATGGATCGGCGGCAGGTACAGGACATCGAAGCCCATCCCGGCGACGTAGGGGAGCCGCTCGATCACGTCGCGGAGCGTCCCGTGGCGGCCCGGCTCGAAGGCCGCCGACCGCGGGAACATCTCGTACCACGCCCCGAAGAGGGCGAGCGGGCGCTCGACGTCGACGGTGAGGGGGGGGGTCTCGGCGGCGTGGTCCCGGGGTGCGCCGCGCCACGCCAGCTCGGCCAGCTCCTCGCCGAGGGCGGCGATCCCGCGCTCGCGTGCGGTCACGCGCACGTCGACCAGTCGCTCGGCCCATCCGGCGAGGGCGGCGGCGACGTCGCGATCACCTTCCTCGTCCGCCGACGCCGCGACGGAGCGCACGATCGCGGCGCCGATCTCCAGGTCGGTCGCCACGTCCTGTCCCGCGTCGATCCGGCGCTCCAGGTCATGCACCCACGTCAGGAACGGGTCGACCCACGCCACCACGCGGTACTGCCACCGTCCGACGGCCGACGGCGTGAACCGGGCTCGCCAGAGGTCGTCGTGATCCTCGCGCATGCGCTGCTCCCGCCACCGGCCCTCGTCGGGCGCGCGGAGCTGGAGCACGCAGCCGATCCGGTCGTGTCCGTCGGTGAAGGCGTCGGCCTCGACCCGGACGGGCTCGCCGACCACGCGCTTGATCGGCCAGCGACCGTCGTCCACCATCGGGCGCACCGCGTCGACGATGGCGCGGGCGCGTCCGGGGACCCGGATGCGCGGCGGCGCGCCGGTCGGCGGCTCGGCGATCGCGGCGGTGGCGTCGGGCGACATGGAGGCCTCGCGAGATGGAAGCGAGAGGCGTCGAGGACCTCGCGCGGGAACGTGGACCGGACCACTCGCGGCGCCGATCCGGGAACGAGCGTCGCGATCCCGGTTGAGCCCACCGTGGCGCGGCGATGAACCGGCGCTCATGCGCGATCCGGAGTCCTCAGGGCCACAGCGTCTCCACCGCCTCGGGAAGGAGATCGCGGACGTGCTGCGCCTGCCCGGCCGTGAGTCGACGGTCGAGCAGGCCGAAGACCTCGCGAGTGGCGGTCTCGGCGTCGACCCGGTTCGGTCCGCCGTCGAGCTCCTCGTGCACGGCATCGAGGAACTCCTGCCGACTGCGCAGGCGCACGGGCTGGCGGGCCGGCGTCCAGCCCTCGAAGAACATGCCGCGGATGAGCAGCGGCAGCTGGGCCGAGACGTGCGCCGACTCCTCGACCGTCAGGCGATCGCGGAGCGCGTGGAGCACCGAGCGGAGCGCGGCGCATGCCTGCTCCTCGTCGGCGAGGCCTCCGTCGGCGGCGAGATCCTGCATCCACTCGTCGGAGGTCTGGAGCGTCTTGCGGAACGCGGTGATCGTCATGGGGGTCTCCGGGGCGAAGGGGGTCGGGTGCCGCCGGCGGGCGCGGGAGGGACGGCGACGCCGGGTCGTCGCGGCCGTGGCCGGCGGACGCGGATGGAACGGCGGCGCCGGCCGTCACCGGGGCCGGTCAGACCGTGGCGCCGAACAGTCGCCGGTGCGGAAGGCGGTCGGGGTCGCCCGGGATCAGTCGCCCGAAGGCCCGGCCGGGCCGGCCGACGGAGCCGTCGGATCGCTCGAGGTGGAGGCGGTCGCTGACCAGCCACAGCGGCACCAGGGCGACGCGGCGGGTCTCCTCGGGCACCGTGGCGGACGTCGCGAGGCCGGCCGCGACCTCGGCCGAATGATCGACGCCGGAGGCGTCACGAGCGTCGATGCGGAGCCGGAACAGCCCGCGGCCGAGGTGCGGTCCGAGGTGGTACGAGAACGCGTAGCCGCGGCGGGCGGAGTCGGCGTCCTCGATCGAGATCGCGCGGGGCATGATCGCCCGCGCGACGACGTCCTCCTCGAGGTCGCCCTCGGGCTCGACGAGCTGCAGCGTCTCGCTGACGGGCTCGGGACGGTCCTCCTCGTGGCCGCCGAAGTGCAGGTCGGTGATCCTCATGTCGGGTCGCCTCTCGCGGTGAAGCCGGGACCGGGGTCGGTCACGCCGACGCGTCCGCCGATCCCGCGGGAACGAGGTGTCGCCGCCGCGCGTGGCGAGGCGGTGAGCCCGAGGTGATCCCGGGCTCACGCCCGAGCGCACCGGGGACCGATCCCCGGTCCGGTGGCGATGAGGACGAGCGGAGGCGGGGCCGCGGGTGGCCCGGCGTACGCTGCCGGCGGAGGTTCGACGACGTGGACGAGCTCGGTGACGCGGACGAGGCGGGGGGCACGGGAGACCTCGACGCCCGGATCCTGCGGTGGCTGCACGCGGACGGGCCGCCGGGCTCGCCGTGGCTCGTCGACGCGGCGGCGGACCTGACGCGGCTCGGTGACACGCTCGTGATCGCGGTGCTCGGGCTCGTCCTCGCGGGCTGGCTCGTGGTGCGGGGCGACCGGGGGGCGGCGCTGCGGCTGCTGGTGATCGCGGGCGCCGCCCGCGGGCTGGCCCCGGGCCTGAAATGGCTCGTGGGACGGCCGCGGCCCGACCCTGCGATCCGTCTCGTGGACGTCCACGGCTCGGCGATGCCGAGCACGCACGCGACGCTGGCCGCGGCCGCGTGGCTGGCCGCGGCGGGCGTGCTCGGGCCGTGGTGCCGGAGCCGGGGCGAGCGGGCGTGGCTGCTCGTGGCGGCGGCCGCGATCATCCTCGCGGTCGGTGTCACCCGCGTGGTGCTGGGCGTGCATCACCCGAGCGACGTCCTCGCGGGCTGGGCGCTCGGGACCGCGGTGGCGGTGGCCGGGCTCCGGATCGTCCGGGTTCGCCGGCACCCGCTTGACACCGGCCGGCCGGCATCGCACTGCTGATCCATGCGATTCCCGGACCACGCTCGTCGACCGTCCCGTCCCGTGCCCACCCCCCACGGCGACCGGGGGCCGAGCTCGCGGCGCTCCGCGGCCGTGCTGGCGGCGGCCGCGCTCGTCGCGTCCGCGGCGACGGCGGCCGGCCGAGGCCCCGCGGCCGCAGCCGCGGACGCCCCCCCCGAGCCGCGCGATTCCCGCGCCGCGGGGGGGCGACTCGAGGCGGCGGCGGTGCACACGGTCCGGCTCGGCAACGGGCTGCGGCTGCACGTCCGGCCGGTGCCGGGCACGTCGTGGGTCGGCGTGGTCGCGATGCACGGCACCGGCTTCCTCGACGATCCGCCGGGCCGCACGCAGATGGCGCACCTCGCCGAGCACCTGCGGATCACCGCGGCGGCGGGCGCGCACGGACCGGGCGAGCGGTGGGCGGCGCTTCAGGCGATCGGCTCGTCCAACGGCGAGACGCAGCCGACCTACACCTCCTACGACCACCTCGTGCCCGCCGACCGGCTGCGCACCGTCCTCGAGACCGAGGCCGACCGACTCGGCTCGCTCCGCATCACCGCGGCGGACGTCGCCCGCGAGGCGCCCCGTACCGCGCACGAGGCCCGGATGATCGCGGCGCGACCCGAGCCGATGCTGCACAAGTTCGCCCTGATGGCGGCGGCGCAGGGGTGGGCCCACGACCGGGGGCACGCCGCGGTGCTGACGGAGCCGGCCGCGGTCACCGCCGAGGAGGCGACCGCGTTCCTCGCCCGGCACGCCGCTCCGGCCACCTTCGACCTGCTCGTCGTGGGCGACGTGGACCCGGCCGCGGTGCGGACGCTGGCGGAGGAGACGGTGGGGGCCGTGGCCGGGGCGCCGCCCGCGGCGCGGGAGCCGGACCGCGGGATCGACTGGTCGGGGCAGCCGGCGGTGCGCCGCATGAGCTGGGACCTGCCCCACGCGGCGGTCATCGTGGCCCACGCCCCGCGGCCCGAGCTCGCGGAGGACGCCTTCGCCCGGCTGGCGACGACCGCGGCCGCGGCGGCCCTGCCCGCGACCCTGAACGCCGATCCGCCGCCGTCGCTGCACCCGGTGCTCACGACCTTCACCGGCTGGCCCGCGGGCGAGCTGCCGGTGCTCGCGGTCGGGATCGTCCGCACCGGACGGAGCGCGGACGAGGCCGCGGCCGAGCTGATCGAGCGTCTCGACCGGGTGGCGGCGCGGGGGCTTCCGCCGATGCTCGCCTTCGGCGTCTCGCGTGGGCACACGCTCCCGGGGCCGCCGCCCGAGGCCGCGGCCCTCGCGTGGCAGGCCCGGCAGCTCGCCGACGTGCGCGGGTGGGATCGGGACCGGGCCGCGGGCGTCATCCTGCTGAACGCCGGACTGCAGGGCCTCGCGCTCGCGCGGGCGGTCGGGAGCGATCCCGAGCCGCTGCGGGCCCGGCTCGCGGAGCTCGACGGGCCGGCGATCCGCGAGCTGCTCGCCCGCGCCCTCGCCCCCGAGCGCCGGTTCGTGACCATCCTCGAGCCGACGGCGGGCGGCGCATCGGGCGCCGGGGACGAGCCGGTCGGCCGGCCGGCGTCCGGATCCGCCCCCGGGCGCTGACGCGCGCGGCGCAGGCGGGGCCGGGCTCGGCCGGGCCGCGCACGCGACGCCGGCGACGCCGCCCCGGCCGCGGCGGCCCCGGCCGCGCCCACGCACGCACCGCCCGCGCACCGCCCGCGCGGTCCGCCGCCCGCCGCCCCCGCGTCCCGGTCCTCCCGGCAACCGGCGCCCCGCATCGCGGTATCCGCCCGCGGCGACCGCCGTCCCCGCGCGGCGACCTCCGTCGGTCGCCGCGCTATCCTCGGTCGCCACCCGACGTGCACTCCCGGTGCCCCCCGGCCGCCTCGCCGCCCGGGGCCGGCCTCGGTCTCGCCATCCCCGCGACGGAGCCCCCGCCGTGACCACCCGTCCCGCGTTCCCCCGACCCCGCGCCCACCGCCCGGCGGCCGCGGCCCTCCTCGTCGCCGCCTCGGTGGTGCTCGCCGGGGGCCTCGTCCCCCCGGCCTCCTCGGCGGCCGCCGCCCGCGGCCCCGAGCACCTCCAGCCGAAGGCCGCCACCGGCGTGGATCGCTTCCTCGCCGAGCACCCCGCGCACGACGGCCGCGGGGTCACGGTGGCGATCTTCGACACCGGCGTCGATCCCGGGGCTCCGGGCCTGCAGGTCACGAGCGACGGGCGGCCCAAGGTCGTCGACCTCATCGACGGCTCGGGCTCGGGCGACGTGGACACGAGCACCGTGCTCGAGGCCGAGGACGGCGCGCTGGAGGGGCTCTCGGGTCGGACGCTGATCCTCGACCCCGACTGGGCCAACCCCACCGGCGAGTGGCGGGTCGGCCTCAAGCCCGCGGCCGAGCTGTGGCCCCGCGGGCTCGCCGGCCGCATGCGGTCCGAGATCGCCCGCGAGCGCGACGCCGAGGGCCGCCGCATCCTCGAGGAGCTCCGCCGCCGTCACGCGGAGGCCGAGGACGCGAAGGACGAGGACGCCGCGAAGGACCTCGAGCGACTCATCGCCGCCGCCGAGCGGGCCCACGAGCGCGGCCCCGGCGAGCCGGTGCACGACGTCGTCGTCTTCCACGACGGCGAGCACTGGCGGGCGGTCGTGGACACCGACGAGGACGGGGACCTCCGCGACGAGCGGGCGATGGCGAGCTTCCGCCACTTCCGCGAGTGGTCGAGCTTCGGCGACGAGGCCCGCCTGAACTTCTCGGTCAACGTCTACCGCGAGGGCGACCTGCTCTCGATCGTCACCGACTGCGGGGCCCACGGCACGCACGTCGCCGGCATGGTCGCGGCCCACTTCCCGGGCGAGGAGCACCTCGACGGCATCGCCCCCGGGGCCCGGATCGTCTCGGTGAAGATCGGCGACCACCGTCTCGGCTCCTCGTCCACCGGCACCGGCGAGATGCGGGGCATGATCGCGCTGCTCGAGCACGGCGTCGACATCGTGAACATGTCCTACGGCGGCCCGAGCGGCTTCCCCGACGACGGGCTGCAGGTCGACCTGCTGAGCGAGCTCGTCAACCGCCACGGCGTGCTGTTCGTCGCCTCGGCCGGCAACGACGGCCCGGCGCTGTCGACGGTGGGCTCCCCCGGCGGCACCAGCTCCGCCCTCATCGGCGTCGGGGCCGCGATCGATCCGGGCATGATGGAGCAGCTCTACTCGGTGCGCGAGCCGCACGAGGAGCTCGCCTACACCTGGTCGAGCCGCGGTCCGGTGGCCGACGGCGCCCTCGGCGTCGACATCACCGCCCCCGGCGGCGCGATCGCCCCGGTGCCGAACTGGCAGCTGCGGCGGGCGACCCTGATGAACGGCACGTCGATGAGCGCCCCGTCCACCGCGGGTGGGCTGGCGCTGCTGGTCTCGGCCCTGAAGGCGGGCGACATGGAGGTGGACCCGCACGCGATCAAGCGGGCGATCACCCGCACCGCCCGCCGGCTCGACACCACGAGCGTCTTCGGGCAGGGGGCCGGCATGCTGCAGGTGGACGCCGCGTGGGAGTGGCTGCGCGAGCACGCGGACGCACCGGACGCCGGGGTGCGCTACGAGGTCTCCGTCGACGGCGGACGCGGCATCCACCTCCGCGAGCCGCACGAGACCGACGGGCCGCACGTCACGCGGGTCCGCCTCTCGCCCGTCATGCACGAGGACGAGGACCACCAGCGGCGGGTCGACTTCGCGATGGACCTCGAGCTCGAGGCGAGCGAGCGGTGGGTGGACGTCGCCCCGACGCTCCACCTCCTGCACGGCGGCCGGTCGTTCGAGGTCCGCGTGGACCCGACCGATCTCGACCCGGGCGTGCACTTCGCCACCGTCGACGTCCACGACGCCCGCGGCCGCGACCGCGGTCCGGTGGTGCGGATCCCGGTGACGGTGATCCGCGGCGAGTCCGTGGACGCCGAGCCCGGCGAGGATCCGCGGATGGAGCGGACGCTCGAGTTCGGGCCCGGCGCCATCACGCGGACCTTCGTCGACGTGCCGGCCGAGGCGACGTGGGCCGACGTGGAGCTGCGGCGGACCGACGAGGCCGACGAGTCCCGGCGGTACTGGATCCAGTCCATGCAGCTCCGCGAGGACCGCTCCTTCACGAGCCACCACCTCGACACGCGGGCCACCATCGACGCCGCGGACCGCTGGCAGGGCTCGGTCGCGGTCGTGCCGGGGAGCACCATGGAGCTGGCGATCGCCCAGTTCTGGTCGAGCCTCGGCGAGAGCGAGCTGGAGATGACGGTCACCTTCCGCGGGCTCGTGCCCGAGACGCGGCCGATCGTCCTCGACGGCGCCCGGCGGCTGACGCCGGTCGACGTCCACGCCCGGCTCGGCGACCACCCGATCGCGCCGTCCGGCTCGTTCACCCGGGTGCGGCGCACGCTGCCGGCGATGTCCTCGGACGTGCGGCCGATGAGCCCGGTCCGCGACCGACTGCCCGACGACCGTCTGGCCCACGAGCTCGTGACGAAGCACCGGCTGGTGCTCGAGGACGACGCCCGCGTGTCGGTGCTGCCGGCGACGCGGTTCATGGACGGCGTGAACGAGGAGCTCTTCTCGCAGATCGTCCACGTGCACGAGGCCGACACCGGGCGCCGCGTGATCTCGCGCAGTGCGTGGGACGACGATCCGATCCCGATGGACGCCGGCACCTACGAGCTGCACGTGCACCAGGTCGCGGTCGACCGCTCGGTGCTCGAGGACGCGGCCGACCTGCCGATCCAGGTGGACCTGCGTCTCGGCTCGCCGATCCGCGTGCGGGTGAGCGGCGATCCGGCCGGACCGGGCCGCGGCTCGGGCGGCTCGGCCTCCACGCGACTCGAGGGCGGCTCGTCCACGCGCGTCTACCTCGGCCTGCCGGCCCTCGACGACTGGCCGAAGGCGGCCCGCCCGGGCGACCTGCTGGTGGGCACGATCGGCTTCGGCGACGCGGGCGGCGTGCCCGGCGGCAGCGGCCGCCGTCCCGGCGGCTGGGACCTGATGGCCACCGTGCCCGCCCGCACCGTGGCCGCGGCCCCGTCCGGGAGCGGAGGCGGCGGCGGGAGCGGGGGGGCGACCGGCGGCGACGCGATGTCGGCGGAGGACGCCGACGCGGCCCTCGAGGAGTCGATCCGCGACGCCCGCATCGCGAGCCTGCACCACCGCGCCGGCGCGGACCTCGACCGGCACGCGAGCGAGCTGCTCGAGGCCCATCCCGACCACCGGCCGCTGCGGCGGGCGATCCTCGAGCGGCGGGCGGCGCTGGCCGCGGACCACGACGACGGCGTCGAGGCGGTGGCCGCCTGGGAGGCGGTGCTCGCGGCCGCCGAGGACCTCGCGGCCACGATCGACCGCCGGGAGCTCGCGGCGGCGATCGCGATCCCGCCGGCCGAGGACGAGCAGGCGGCCGGGGAGGAGGCGGAGCCGCTCGACGTCGCCGGAACGCGGGCCGATCTGGTGCTCGCGCTGGAGCACGAGGCGATCGCCCGCCTGCACCTCGCGCAGCTGGCGGACGCCGAGCCGGGGTCCGAGGAGGCAGACGCGGTCGACGCCGCGATCGATCGCCTCGAGCGCTGGGCGGCGTCGAGCGACGCCGTCGATCACGAGCTGCGGCTCGGCGTGGCCCGACTGCAGGGCCGTCACGGCGCGGCGCTCGAGCTCGTCCACGAGGCCGTCGAGCGCGAGCCGCGCGGACGGGCCCATCACGAGACGCGGATCGAGCTGCTCCGGGAGCTGGGCTGGGACCGCTGGGCCCACGAGGCCGAGCGGGAGCTCGCGGTCCGCTTCCCCGCGTCGACGATCGTGTACTGAGCCGCGGCGGGGGACGAGGCGGCCGCGTCGCGGCGACACCCCGGCCATCCTGCGCTGAACCCACGCGGGCGACGCACGAGCCGCGGCCGAGTGCCCGCGCGGGCACGCCTGCGGTCGTCGCGCCGATCCGGCGACGCACGGGGGGCGGGCGAGCGCGAGCGGGTACGCGGGCGCGTCCGCGTTCCCGTGTGCGGGTCCGGCCCCGGCCGGCGGGCTCAGCCCACGCAGTCGCCCCACGCCGCGAGCACCGCGACGAGGTCGTCGAAGTCCACGGCCCCGCTGCCGTCGAGGTCCGCCGGACAGGGGGGGCCGCCGCAGGGCCCGAAGGTGGACAGCACCGCGAGCAGGTCGTCGAGGCCGACCGCGCCCGAGCCGTCGAGGTCCGCGGGACACGGCGATCCGCACGCCACGCCGGCGAGGACGACGTCGTCCACCGCCGCCTCGGCGAAGGCGAGGGCATCGCAGCGGAAGCGGAGACGCATGGTGCTCGTCACGGGAAGGATGTCCGCGAGGGCGAGCGTCCCGGTCTGCCACCCGCCGCTGCCCGGCTCGAGGACGGTCGCCACGGTCCACGTCGCGCCCCCGTCGTTCGAGACCGCGACCTCCAGCGTCGCGGCGCCCGGCGCCCCGACGAGCCACCACGCGAAGGTCGCCGCGGGGTCCACCTCGTCCGCGAGGTCGACCACCGGCGACACCAGCGACGTGAAGCCGCCCGAGACGAAGCCGAACGGCCCGCCGTCCGGACCGTCGCCGGTGATCGCGGCGAAGGTGCCGGTTCCCCCGGGGTTGTCCTCGCCCGGCTCGCCGGCCTCGCTCGCGTCCGGCTCGCCGCGCTCCCACTCGCCGCTCGTGGCCGTGTCCTCCGGCAGGCCGTAGGTCCACCCGAGGTCCTCCTCGAAGTCGTCGGCGAGCACGAGCTCGAGGCCGCTGCCGTAGGTGCCGCGGAGGCGGTAGCCCTCGAAGGGCGCGCCGAGCGGGAAGCTCGCGGTGCGTCCGTCCGTCGCCGCCGCCCGCACGTGGTACGTGATCGCCTCGCCGCAGGTGCCCGCCGGCAGCACGGCCCGGAAGCGTCCGGCCCCGAGAGCCTCGGCCGGGAGCTCGACGTCCGCCCCCGCCTCGTCCGTGAGGACGAGCACGACCGACTCGGGGTCGAGGGTCGCGCCGTCACGCTCCTCGACCTCGACCTCGAGGCTCGTGCCGCCGAGCGGCACGAAGTCGCCGGGCGGGGTGCCGACCGGCCTGATCCGCAGGGCGGCCGGCTCCTCGCGGAGCAGGAACAGCCCGCGCTCCATGTCCGAGACGATCAGCGTGCCGCTGGGCAGATACGGGTACACGCTCCACGCCCCGTTGAACGCGATGCCGTCGCCCTCGGGGAAGGTGTCGAAGAACGCGACCTCGGTGGGCGACGCGCGGTTCCCGGAGAGGTCCCAGACGCGGAGTCCGGTGCGGTAGTTGGCCTGGAAGAGGCGGTCGCCGCGGACGTACTGGTTGTGGTCGACCGACTCGAGCCCGTTGCCGAAGGTGCCGAGCTCGACCGGGGCGGCCGGGTCCCGCACGTCGATCACGCGGGTGAGGGTCGGGGCGCCGAGCTGCAGCTCGTCGACCTCGTCGCCGAGGTAGAGCAGCTCGCCCGCCTCGTCGAGCCACAGCTGGTGCGCGTACACGGCGCCGGCGTACTCGAGGACGGCGACCTCGACGACCTCGGCCGGGTCGGTGACGTCGAGGATGACGAGGCCGGGCTCGACGAAGCCGCCGTTGAAGCCGGCGCCGCAGAACGCGAGGGTGCGTCCCGCGAACGGGCCGGCGTCGAACGTCCGCAGCTGGGCGTCGTGGACGTACCGGAGGGTCCAGGCGCCGGCGAAGCTGGGCGACGCCGGGTCGGCGAGGTCGTACAGCCGGAGCCCGCCGGCGGGGCCGCCGCCGCAGCGGGCGAGGAGGCCGGACGCGGGGTCGATCGCCACGTTGTGCGTCTCGGGGATGCCGCCCTCGAGGACGAGCCCGAGGTCGTCCACCACGCCGTCGTCGATCGATGCGAGGTCGAAGACGCGGATCCCGTCGCCGCCCTCGGTCACCGCGTAGGCATGGGTGCCGAAGGTCTTGACGTCGTGCCAGATGCTCGAGGGCTGCTCGAAGCTCGCGACGATCGTCGGCAGCCCCGGGTCGGTCACCTCGACGAAGACGACCGCATCGGAGACGGTCATGATCGCGTACTCGCGGCCGCTGCCACTGACGTACCCCCAGCAGTCGGCGCCGGTGGTGGCGGTCGGCGACAGCTCGGCGAGCGGTAGCCAGGCCTCGAGCCGCACGTGGGCCCGCGGGAACTCGGGACCGCCGGCGGCCTCCGCGGCCGTGACGCCCGCACGCCCCTCGACGCCGGCCCGCCACGGTGGCGCCTCCACCGGCGGTCGGCGGTCGAGCACCTTGGGGTCGTCGCGGTGGGCGACGGCGGCCGGGGCGGGGGCGAGGGCGAGCCCGAGGATGCCGATGGCGGCGGCGCGGGCGCCGGCGGAGCGGCGATGGCACGATCGGGGGGCACTCGGCACGGCGGGTCCTCGCGAAGTCGGGAGTGCGGCCGGGGAGCGTCCAGGCCTGTCTTCGGATCATTGTGCCGACGCGCGACCCGCGGCTCGCGGCCGGCCGGATGAGCGTTGCGCGAACGCTGCCGATCCCGGACGATGGCGGGTTCGTCGGCTGAAGTGCCCAGGATGCGGATTGACGACGACGACATGCTGTCGTAGACTGACGACGAATTGTCGTGGGCGACCCCGCGGGTCGGCCGGGGCACGGAACGCGGATCCGCCCTCCGGGCCCTCCCGCTCGAGCACCTTCCGCCGAGGACGCCGGCCATGCCCGAGCATCCAGCCCTCGCCAACGCCGAGCTCGCGGTCATGGAGCTGCTCTGGGACGAGCCGCGGCTGACCGCCCGCCAGATCCGCGAGCGGCTCTACGCCGGCGCCCCCCGTGCCCAGCACGGCACCGTGCAGCGGCTCCTGCAGCGGCTGGAGGAGAAGGGATTCGTCGGACGCGACCGCACGCTCCCCGTGCACCTCTTCACGGCCCTCGTCTCCCGCGAGGCCTACGCCGGGAGTCAGCTCGAGTCGCTCGCGGCCCGGCTCGCCGGCGGCTCCGTCGCCTCGCTCCTGACCCATCTCGTGGAGCACGACCGGATCGACGCCGAGGAGCTCGCGCGGCTCCGGGCGCTGGTCGACGAGCTGCCGGAACGCGACGGGGAGGAGGAGCGATGACCGAGGCGATCCTGCTGGCCGGCGCGAGCAACGCGCTCCTCGCCGCGTCGCTGGCGGGCCTGGCGTGGGTGGTGCACCGCTCCGGCCGCCGGCCGGCCCTGGCCCACGGGCTCTGGGTGCTCGTCCTGCTGCGGCTCGTGGTGCCGCCGGTGCTCACGCTGCCGCTCCTTCCGGTGCCGGCGGCCGCGGCCGGCGACGCGGCTCCCGCGGGCCGCCCGGCGCCGGCGCCTCCTTCATCCGGCGCGACGGCGGTGCCTTCCGCGGTCCCGGCAGCGCCACCACCGGCCGCCACTCCGGCGGACGCTCCGATCGACGCGGCGAGCCCTTCGTTCGGACCCGGCAGCGGGGCGGGCGTCGCCGGGCCGGCGCGGGCGGGGACCGTGACCGAGGGGAACGGGATCCTCGGGCCGAGCCGGCTCGCCGCGCCGCCCGATCCGGCGCTCCCCGCACGCGACGCCGCGAGTCCGCCCGGGCCCGGGCCCGGCGCGACCCCGTGGCCCGCCCTCGCGGTCCTCGTCTGGGCCGCCGGCAGCCTGCTCGTCCTCGGCGTGACGGTGCGGCGGACGGTGCGGTTCCACCGCCGGCTCCTCGCGGTCGCGGTCCCCGCCGCCGAGCCGGTCCGCCGCCTGGCCGACGAGCTCGCGGTCCGCTTCGGCCTGCGCCGCGCGCCGGCGGTGCTCGTCTGTCCCGGCCGCCTCGGCCCCCTCGTGTGGTGGGCCGGCGGCCGCGTGCGGATCGTGGTGCCCGCCGCGGTCGCGCACGCACCCGATGCCGCCGGCCGCGCCCGGCTCCGCTGGATCCTCGCCCACGAGCTCGCCCACGTCCGCCGACGCGATCACCTCGTCCGCTGGCTGGAGTGCGGCGCGTGCGCCCTGTGCTGGTGGAACCCGGTCGCGTGGTGGGTCCGCGGCCGACTCCGCCTCGACGAGGAGGCATGCTGCGACGCCCTGGTGCTGCGGACGCTCGAGCCGCGCCCCCGCGCGTACGCCGGCTCCCTGCTCTCGACGGTGCAGCTGCTCGCCCACGTGGCGCCGGCGGCACCACGCGACGTCCCGGCGCTCGCCAGCGGCCTGAACGCCGGCGACGCCCTCGAACGGAGAATCTCCATGATCGCCCGACACCGACCGTCGTCTCGTCGCCGCGTTCCGCGACGCCTGCTGCTCGCCGCGACCGCGCTCGTCGCGCTGCCCCTCGGGCTCTCCCACGCCCAGGACGTGGACGCGGTCGGCGAGCGGCTGCGTGCCGCCGTGTCCGAGGGCGAGCTCCGCGAGGAGCACGCCGCGGCGATGATGGAGCGCCTGCGCGAGCTCGCCGACCGCGATCGCGAGCGCCGCGCCCGGGAGGAGGCACGCGCCCGCCGCGAGGCGGAGCGCCGCGAGCTGCTCGGGCGGATCGAGGCGCTCGCCGCGTCGGCCCGGACGGGCGAGCTCGACCGCGCGGAGGCCGAGCGGATGATCGCGGCGGCCACGGCCGAGCTCGCCGAGCTCCGGGCCCGCGACCACGCGCCGCGCGAGGGCGGGGGACGACACCGGGGGCGGGACGAGCACCGCGGGGAGGCGTGGGACCATCGCCCGCACTTCGCCGCGCTCTTCGAGCGCGTGCAGGCGGCCGAAGCGCGGGGCGAGCTCGAGTCCGAGGAGCTCGAGACGGTGTGGCGCGAGCTCAAGCTGATGCTCCAGCTCGAGCGGATCGACGACAACCTCGAGCACGGCACCCTGCCCCCCGATCGCGCCGACGAGATGGTGCGCGACGTCGAGGCCGAGCTCGCGGCGGTCCGCGAGGAGCGGCGACGCGATCTCGAGCGGTTCGTCGCCCGCACCGAGGCCGCCGCCGACCGGGGCGAGCTCTCCCGGGAGCGGGCCCGCGACATGATCCGGGCGGCCGAGGCACGGGCCGAGCGGATGCACGAGCTGGTGCACGGAGATCCGGGGGCGGCGCACGGCCACGACACGTCGCGCGGGCCCGACCGGGACGCGCGTGCGCTCCGCGACGTGCTCGAGGAGCTCCGGATGGACTTCGAGCGCCGGACCCGGCGCGTCGAGGAGGCCCTCGCCCGCGGCGAGCTCACGCCCGAGGAGGCCGACCGGCTCCGACACGCGATCCTGCACCGGCGGCAGCTGCTGCAGATCCGGGAGATGAGGGACCACGGCGCGATCTCCGCGGCCGTGGTCGACGCGGTGATCCACTCCTCGGAGCTCGTGCTCGCCGAGTTCGAGCGCGATCACGCGCGGGCCCTCGCGGAGCGGATCGCCGAGGTCGAGGCCGCGGCGGATCGCGGCGTGCTCTCGCGTGACCGGGCCCTCGACCGGGTGCGGGAGCTCGAGGAACGGGCCGCCCGCATGCACGAGCTGGTGCACGCCGACCCGCACGCGTGGCGCGACCACGACGGCGAGCACGACCGCGAGCACGAGCGCGCCGGTGAGCACGACCGCCGCGGCGAGCATCCCGCCGAGGAGTGGGAGCGCGAGCGCGATCGTCGCCTCGAGCCGGCGATCGATCGGCTGCGGGCAGCGGTCGAGCGCGGCGAGATGGAGCCCCGCGGCGCCGAGTGGATGCTCGAACAGGCGAAGCGCGAGGTGGCGGCCGACCTCCGGCGCGAGGCGGCCGAGCGGCTCGAGGGACGCTCCCGCGAGCTCCTCCGGGCCGTGGAGGCGGGACGCCTGTCGGCCGACGAGGCGATGGAGCGGCTCGCGGCCGCCTACGACGCCGTGCGGGCGGCGGAGGCGGCACTCCGGTGAGCCCGAGCTGGGCGCCGCGGCGGGCCGCACCGCGGGCCGAGCCGGGCGTTCGCCCGGAACATCGGGGGACGAGGCGTCGCGCCGCCGGTCGCTCGCGCACCCGCCGGCGATCGCGGGACGTGGTCGACTTCGACGATCGCGTCCCGCACCTCACGCCGGCCCGCGTGACGCCGGGGCCCGGCGGACGCGGGGATGGCGCGGCCCCGGCGGCCCCGGCGGCTCCGCCACCGCCGATCCCACGACCCGGACGACCCGGACGACCCGTGCCGGGCATCCGCCCCGGCGAGCCGACGGGCGGCCCTCGACGCCCACCGGCCGCGACCGCCGGACGAAACGAACGGATCGCGCGCCCGCTCCCCGGTGCCGGGCCCCGGGGCGACGCGTCGAAAACCGCCCGGATCGTGCTTCAGGCCCGCCCGGCGGCGGGTATGCTCGGGATGTCACCAGGGTCCCGGCGCCCGCCGCGCCGCCCGCACGTCCGGGCCGCGGTCACCCTGTCCGGGACGGGAAGGACTGCACCATGACCACCGCCACCCCCGGCGCCGCCGACACCCTGTCCGCCCGCGGCGACTCACCCTTCAGCGCCGAGTACGGCAACTTCATCGGCGGCGCGTTCCGGCCCGCGGCCGACGGCCGGACGTTCACCAACCACTCGCCGGTGCACGGCGGGGCACTGTGCGAGATCGCTCGGTCGGGAGCCGCGGACGTCGAGGCTGCCCTCGACGCGGCCCACGCGGCGAAGGACGCCTGGGGCCGGACGTCCACCACCGAGCGGGCGAACATCCTCAACCGCATCGCGCAGGTGATGGAGGACAACCTCGAGCTGCTCGCCCTCGCCGAGACGCTCGACAACGGCAAGCCGATCCGCGAGACCACCGCGGCCGACCTGCCGCTGGCGGTCGACCACTTCCGCTACTTCGCCGGCTGCATCCGTGCCCAGGAGGGCACGATGAGCCAGATCGACGACGACACCGTCGCGTATCACTTCCACGAGCCGGTCGGCGTCGTCGGCCAGATCATCCCGTGGAACTTCCCGCTGCTCATGGCGGTGTGGAAGCTCGCCCCGGCCCTCGCCGCCGGCAACTGCGTCGTCCTCAAGCCCGCCGAGCAGACGCCGGCGTCGATCATGGTCCTCTGCGAGCTGATCGCGGACCTGCTGCCGCCCGGCGTCCTGAACGTCGTCAACGGCTTCGGCCTCGAGGCGGGCAAGCCGCTCGCCTCGAGCCCGCGGGTGGCCAAGGTCGCCTTCACCGGCGAGACCACCACCGGCCGGCTCATCATGCAGTACGCGAGCCAGAACCTGATCCCGGTGACGCTCGAGCTCGGCGGCAAGAGCCCCAACATCTTCTTCGAGGACGTCCTCGAGGCCGACGACGCGTACTTCGACAAGTGCCTCGAGGGCTTCACGATGTTCGCCCTCAACCAGGGCGAGGTCTGCACCTGCCCGAGCCGGGCGCTGATCGCCGAGTCCATCTACGACCGCTTCATGGAGCGGGCGCTCGGGCGGGTGAAGGCGATCGTGCAGGACGACCCGCGCAAGCCCGGGACGATGATCGGGGCCCAGGCCTCGGGCGAGCAGAAGGAGAAGATCCTCTCCTACTTCGACATCGCCCGGCAGGAGGGAGCCGAGGTCCTCGCCGGCGGGGCGGAGGCCGAGCTCGGCGGCGAGCTGGCCGAGGGTCACTACGTGCAGCCCACGGTCCTCAAGGGCCACAACCGGATGCGCGTCTTCCAGGAGGAGATCTTCGGGCCGGTGGTCTCGGTGACGACGTTCCGCACGCCCGAGGAGGCGCTCGAGATCGCCAACGACACGCTCTACGGCCTCGGGGCGGGCGTGTGGAGCCGCGACGCGAACACCTGCTACCGCTTCGGCCGCGCGATCCAGGCCGGACGCGTCTGGACCAACTGCTACCACCTGTACCCGGCGCACGCGGCGTTCGGGGGCTACAAGCAGTCCGGCGTGGGCCGCGAGAACCACCTCATGATGCTGAATCACTACCAGCAGACCAAGAACATGCTGGTGAGCTACGACCCGAAGCCGATGGGCTTCTTCTGATTCGCCCGTCCGGCCCGTCCGCGTGCCGGGCGCGCCGGGCACCTCATGTCCACGCCGGCGCGGCGCGAGAGCGTCGCGCCGGCCTTCCCGAGGAGCCGACGCATGCCCCCCACGCCACCGCCGCCGCGCGTCGTCGCCACCGAGGCGGCCGAGGCCCTGATCGCCGAGATCCGGGCCGACCATCCCGAGATCCTGTTCCACCAGTCGGGCGGGTGCTGCGACGGCTCGTCGCCGATGTGCTTCCCGGCCGCCGACTTCGCGGTGGGGGACTCGGACGTGCGGCTCGGCGAGGTGGCGGGGGTGGCCGTCTACATCAGCCGCCCGCAGTTCGAGGCGTGGCGGCACACCCAGATCATCCTCGACGTGGTGCCGGGACGCGGCGGCATGTTCTCGCTCGACAACGGCCGCGAGCGGCGGTTCCTGACCCGGAGCCGGGCGTTCACGGCGGACGAGCTGGAGGCGCTGGACGCGGCGGAGCATCGGGCCGACCAGGCGGCGGGCTGATCGGGGGCGGCGGGCTCAGGCGGCCCGGCGATCCCGGACGCCGGCCGTCACGATCGCGCCGAGGCAGCTGCACGCGGCGGCGGCACCCGACGCCGCGGGGGCGTGCTCGCCGTGCCCGAGGAGGACGAGCGCCGCGGCGACCGCGAGCCCGTTCACCAGACCGAGGATCGCTCCGAGCACCAGACCGCCGGGCGTCGACATCGATCCGCCCCCGCAGGTCGGGGGCCAGATGCCGGTGCCGGCCCGCCGGTCGCGAGGATACCGTCCGCCCCGCCCGCTCGATCCCCTCGCGGTGGGAGAATCGCGGTCCGGGCACCGCGCGACGCCCCCCGTCGCGGGGCGGCCCGAACGTATTCCCGCCGCCGGCGCCCGGAACCGACCTCGGGCCACGTATCTCCAATCAGGGGGAGCCGGCCTGGTCCGGCCGGCGGGCCGGCTGCGCCGGGACGGCGGCCGTTGGATTCGGGGAGAGCGGGGAACACCGGCGAGCACATGAGCCACGCGACGCGATCCGAGAGCTCCACGGTGGACCTGCCGGACGGCGGCCCGGTCGTTCCATGGCCGGCGCACGCAGGCGCGGGTTCGAGGCTGGCGCCCGGCGTGTGCCTGCAGAACCGTTTCCGCCTCCGCACGATCATCGGCGAGGGCGCCATGGGCGTGGTCTGGCTGGCCGACGACCTTCAGCTGGACGGCGAGGTCGCCCTCAAGATGGTGCACGAGTCACTGGCCCGCGATCCCGAGCACATCGCGCGCCTCAAGGCGGAGGCGAACAAGAACCACGAGCTCACCCACGAGCACATCGTCCGGGTCCGGGACTTCCAGCACGACCCGGATCGAGGACTCGCCTTCTTCACGATGAACCACGTCCGGGGCAGCACGCTGAAGGAGCTCGTGGAACAGCACCCGAAGGGCCTGCCGCTGGACCGCGTGACGCCCTGGGCCCGCCAGCTGGCCGAGGCTCTCGACTTCGCCCGTACCAAGAAGGTCATGCACCGCGACGTGAAGCCCGCGAACGTCATGATCGACGAGCGGGACCGTGCGCTGCTGATGGACTTCGGCGTGGCCCGCATCGTGCTCGAGGACCGAACGCACCTCACGAGCAACGAGATCGCCGGAACACCCGCCTACATGAGTCCCCAGCACATCAGCGGCACGGACTCGTACTCCAACGACGTCTACTCGCTGGCGGCCACGCTCTACGAGGCGCTGAGCGGTCGTCGCCCCTTCGAGGGGGTCGGGCTCCGCTCCCGGATCGAGAACGAGACGCCCGCCGCGATCCCCGGCGTTCCGCGGCACGTCAACGATGCGATCCTGGCCGGACTCGCCAAGGACCCGAGGGATCGGCCGGCGTCCGCCCGCGACCTGGCGCTGGGGATCGCGGTCGACGATCCCGCCGGGACGCTCGAGGAGCTGGAGCGGAAGGCTGGCGAAGCCCTGGACCAGGGCCGCCTGGACGATGCCGAGGAGCACGTCGAGACGGCGGAGCGGCTTGGGCTGCGATCGAAGTCGCTCTCGCGCGTGAAGAAGCACACGGCCACGAAGCGGCAGCACACACGGGAGCGGCAGCAGGCGATCGACGAGCTGATCGATCACGGCATGTTCCAGGCCGCGGCCGCGGAGCTCGAGACGCTCGACCGGTACCACGGCACACCCGCGTTGCGCCGATACGGCGAGCGGACGCGGGAGCGTCTGCGGAATCTCGTGGCGAAGCAGGTCGCCGCCGACATCGCGGACCGGATGGACGCGGGTCGATTCACCGACGCGCTCGCGTACGTCGACGACGAGGAGCGACGGATCCGTCTCGACGGTGCGCTTTCGGAGATTCGTTCCCGGATCGAGGGCGAGCGGCGGACCGTCGGCGAGGGGATCGCGTTCGCCGTCGAACGGCTGGCGGCCGACGAGCCCGACGAGGGCATCGGCCGGATCCTCGAGCTCGTGCGGCGCCATCCTCGAAGCGACCTCCTGCGGAGGATTCGTGCGGCGGCGGAGTGGAGCCGCGAGCGGATCCCGGAGCTTCGACGGCGGCTCCACGACGAGCAGTTCCAGTCGGTGCTCGATGCGCTGGCCGAGGCACCGGAGGAGACCCGCGACTGGCCGCACGTCACGGCGCTGCGAGCGGACGCGAAGGACCGGGAGCGAACCTGGGCCGAGCGCTCCGCGGCGCTGGATGCGGCGATGGCCCGGGGATCGTTCGTGGCCGTCGACGAAGCCATGCAGCGGCTGGCGGACCGGTTCCCGCGGCGAACGACGAAGCTCAGGCCGGAGGTCGACCGATGGGCCGACGCGCTGTCGCGCGTCCTGGCCGACGGGGATCGCGCGGCGCACGACGGAAATCGCTCGCTGCTCTTGCGCATGATCCGGCGTCTGGAGCGGCTCTCGCCCGAGCACCCGAAGCGGGGGGTCTGGCGGGCGCGCCAGGCCGAGTTGCTGGTCGCCCGGATCACCCGCACCTTCGCCCGCGGTGACGTGGACGCGGCTCGGCGACAGGCGCAGCGGGCGGTGGAGGAGTTTCCGGAGTCGCCGACGCTGCGTGCCGCCCGCGACCGCATCGGGTGCGACACGGAGAGGCTTCGGCGGCTCGAGCAGTCGGCCGAGAGGCATCGCGGCGACGGGCATGTCGACGAGGCCGTCGCCGATCTGCGGCGGTGCGCCGCAATCTGTCCGGACGCGGGCTACGGACACCGGGCCGCGATCCTGGAGACGCGACGGCGGCCGCGGGACGGAGCGGCCCGACGGGCGCCGACGACGCTGGCCGCGGTGACGAGCGTCCTCCTGATCCTGGCCGGGGGAGCCTGGCTGCTGAACCAGCACCGGATCGCGGCCGCGTCGGACCGGCTCGCCGCGGGCGAATGGGTCGAGGCGGACCGTCTCCTCGCTCGAACCTGGCCGTGGCTGGCCGCCGGTCGAAGCGACGTCGCGGCCGGGATCATCCGCGCCGAGCACGACACGATCCTGAAGCAGGCCCGTCGCCTGCTCGGTGCCGGCGACCCTCGAGCCGCGATCGATTGGGCCGATCGCCTGCGCGTGGAAGCGACCGCGTCGGCGTCCCACCACGCCTCCGCCCGCGGTCTGATCGATCAGGCCGTCTCGTCGCTCGAGGAGTCGATCGGATCCGAGGACCATCGGCTCGCCGCGGATCCGTTGTTCCGGCGCTGGGTGGAGGAGCGGATCGACGGCCTTCCATCCCTCGCCCGGATCGCTCTCGCGGCCGCGCGCTCCGCCGCCGCCTTGGGGGATGCCGAGCTGGCCGCGCGGTGGGCGGCGGCGGCCGGGCGGGGCCGGGACGGCGAGGCATTGGGCTGGCTGGCGATCAGGATGCTGGGTCCGGATCCCGGCCGGTCGAAGGGGCAAGAGGTCGAGGCCGTTCGGCGACCCGAGCGCCTCGCCCCGTCCGAGGCGGAGGAACCTCGGGTGCCGGCGCCGACCCTGGAGCTGACCCTCGCCGACGGGGTGACGCTCTCGCTGCAGAGGATCCCGGGCCCGGCGGGGGGGCAGGGCTTCCTCCTGGGGCGCACCGAGGTCACGGTCGCCCAGTGGCGAGCGGTGATGGATCCGGACGCCGGGTCCTCCCGGCCGGCCGACGACCGGCCACGGCGGGACGTGACCTTCGAGGAGGCGAGCGAGTTCTGCGTCGCGCTCGGGTGCCATCCCGCCCTCGAGGGCCGCCGGGTCCGGCTCCCGACGTCGATCGAGTGGCTGGCGGCGTGTCCGCCGGTGGATCTCGCCCGACTCGAGGAGTCGGCGTGGTTCCGCCCGAACGCCGGGGGGCGGATCCGGCCCGTCGGGAAGCGCCGGGCGGGGCCGAACGGGCTGCACGACATGCATGGCGGCGTCTGGGAATGGACCTCGTGCGGTGAGATGGACGGTGCGTTCCGCACCATCCTCGGCGGCAGCGTCAGCACTCCCCGCACGGACTGGGGGGGCGGCGATGGTCCGCCACGAACCCTTCAGCCCGGGGCGGCCGCCGACGCCGAGACCGGGTTCCGGGTGCTGGTGGAGGCCCGGCCGGATGCGTGACGCCTCCGTCCCCGCCCCGGCCCGGCGTCGTCGTCCCGGCCTCGCCGCCCTGCTGATCGGCGCCGGGATCACGCTCGGTCCCGGCTGCGGCTCGCCCCGGGTTGAGGTCGTGGAGACGTGGACGAGCGTCGCGCCGCTCGCCCCGCGGATCGAGGAGCACGGACGGACGATCGAGCTGGGCGATCTCGACGCGTCCGGCCGACTCGAGATCCGAGTCACGCGTGAGGTCACGCGCACCGTCCGCGAGCACCGGCACAAGCACGAGACCCTGCGCCGGCGGGTATCCCGTGCCGCGCTGGAGCCGGGCCGGCGCGACGCGGGCGTGGTGCTGATCCGAGCGGGAACGGCGGACCCGACGGACCTGCTGCGGAACGCGCCGGGACTCGAGCGCGTGATCGTCGACCACGCCGGGTACGCCGTGGAGCACCGGCGCCGTCGACTGAGAACGGTCCTGTGGGAGGGCGAGTCGTCGTCCCGCGTCGAGCCGGCGGCGGGCGCGGAGGTCCGCGACCGCCTGCTCGTGCTGCATCCCGGGGGGCACCGCCACGAGCAGGCGTGGTCGCCCTCGCCGCATCGGGCGGACGTCGACGGTCGGGTGCTGCTCTCCCTGGCCGACGACCTGCAGCAGGTGGCACGGCTCGAGCAGGGAACGCTCGAGATCCGATCGGCGGGGGCTCGGGTGCGGAGGTTTCGTCCCGACGCGTCCATGATCTCGCGACTGCGGGAGGTCGCCCGACGCCGCGGCATGACGGCGGACGCGGGGCCGCCCCATGGGCCGCGACCACGAGTCATCGCGAGGATGGACCGGATGTGGTCGGTGACCGCCGGCGAGACGCTGGATCTCGGAATCACGATCGCGCACCACGGAGGCGGACCCGCCTTCGCGCTGGTCGCCACGACGCGCTCCGAGATCCCCTGGCTCGACGGGCTTCGATTCGAGTTCGGACGCTTCGGCGCCGGTCCGGAGGTTTCGATCATTCGCCCGGTGTCGGTGCCGCGTGCCGCCAGTGGCCGTCATCGGTTCATCGTGGAGTGGTCCGAGGCACACGGACGGACGCCGGGGCCACTGAGCGGCTCGGTGGCGATCGCGGAGCTTCCTCCGCCGCAGCTTCGGATCGGAGCGGCGGCCCCTGTCGCGGAGTCCGGCGGCTGGAGACTGCAACTGTGGGTCGCGAACATGGGACGGGGTGAGGCCCGTGACGTCGCGGTCACCGTGGCGCACGAGGACGGTCCCGGGCGCCGCGTCCACGCCGCGGACGGCCGGCTCGAACAGATCGGTCCGGGGGCGTCGGTCACCGGGCTCGAGGTGGAGGTCGCGGCCGGGTCCGGAAGGGTCGTCGTCCTGCGCGCGTTCGATCCCGCCTTCCCCCGGGCGGCCGCGGAGCGACGGTTCGTCCTGTCCGGCGATGAGGCAGACCGCAGGGATCCGGGCCCGCCCGAGGGGCGATGAGCCCGCGTCCGGTCGCCCCCGGGCGCCCCCGGGCGCCCCCGGGCGCCCCGATCATCCCCCGGGCTCTTCCCGCGGCCGGTAGTGCAGGAAGGTCCCCGTCGCCTCCCACAGCGCCTCGACCTGGTCGATCCGCTCCCGGGCCGACCCGCCGAGCATCCGCGTCACCCGGGCCACGAGCAGCTCCGCCGCGATGACCGCGGGCACCGAACTGTCGAAGGCGCCGACGGCCGGGATCTCCAGCCCGACCCAGGTGTCGGTGAGCGCGGCCAGCGGCGAGAGGGGACCGTCGGTCACCGCGACCACGCTCACGCCGAGGTCGGCGAGGGTGCGGGCGGCGAGCGTGGACTTGCGGCGGTAGCGGGGGAAGTCGATCACCACCGCGGTGTCGCCCGGACCCGCCGAGGAGAGGTCGCGCCCCGTCGAGTGCTCCTCCACCATCACCACGTTCGGCCGCACCATCCGCAGCCCGCTGCAGAGGACGTGGGCCCCGGCCATCGAGGTCTCGCCCGAGACCACGTAGACGCTGCGGGCGTCGGCGACCGGGGCGGCCAGGGCCTCGAGGCGGGCGTCCTCGAGGGCCTCGAACGCGGTGCCGACGGCCCGCTCGACCGCCCCGCGGACCCGGCCGAGGGGGCTCTTGTCGTGCCGGATCCGCTCGCTCGGCCGCCCGAGCTGCCGGGAGACCCGGTCGCGGACGTGGGCCTGCAGGTCCCGGAAGCCGTCGAACCCGAGGCGGCCCGCGAACCGGACCACCGACGGGGGACTGGTGCCGGCCCGCCCGGCCACGTCCGTCACGGTCCCGAAGGCCAGCAGCGAGGGGTCCGCGACCACCGCCTCGGCGATTCGCCGGTCGGTCGGGGTCAGGCGGTCGCCCGCCGCGGCGATCAGATCCTGGATGGACACCCTTGGTCTCCGTTGGAACCGATGTTACGCTGCGGCGGTCAACCTGTACACGGCGTTACCGGCCCGGCCCCGCGGCGGCGCCGGGACGCCCCCGCCCGGAGCCCGGCCGATGGTCAAGACCAAGGGATACGTCCCCTCGAAGCGTGAGCAGGCATTCCTCGACACCGTCGAGGACACGAAGTACCAGCGGCAGATCATCAATGGTCTGAATCCGTTCTTCGACGAGCGGGCGCCGGAGGACATGCTCAGCTTCTACACCAGGGACGAGGTCGTCACGCTCAAGCAGCTCAAGGGCGGCGAGCGCGACGTCGAGTCCCGCATGCCGGTCAAGATCACGCGGCACTACTACGAGCTCGCTCGCACCAGCCCCGCCATCCAGCGGATCGTCAAGGCGAGTCCGGACGAGACCGAGGATCTCGCGGGCTCCGAGGACCCCGGCTACCAGATGGACTACGCCCCGGTCGAGGGGCTGCTGCACAAGTACGAGATGGGCCTGATGTACGTGGTCTCGACGTGCTCGGCCCACTGCCGGTTCTGCTACCGCGAGGAGCTGATCGCCCGCAAGGAGATCCAGCGGCAGGACGGCACGGTGGCGAAGAAGGGTCTCGCGCAGATCCCCGAGATCGTCGCCTACGTCCGCGAGCACAACGAGCAGGTCGAGCGCAACGGCGGCATCCACCCCGAGAGCGGCCGCGAGAAGCTGCGCGAGGTGCTGCTCTCGGGCGGCGACCCGATGGTCCTCACCAACTCCAAGCTCGCCGCGTGGTTCGCCGCCCTCGCCGAGGCCGGCGTCGAGTCGATCCGCGTGGGCACGAAGGAGATGGCCTTCTTCCCGCAGCGCTTCGACCGCACGTTCCTCGAGATGCTCGACCGCTTCCACGAGACCTACCCGCAGGTCGGCCTCCACATGATGCTGCACTTCGAGCACCCCGACGAGATCCTGCAGAAGGACGCCGAGGGCAACTACGTCGAGGACGCCCAGGGCTTCAAGCAGTGGGTGCCCGCCACCGGCGAGGCGATGCGCGGCCTCGCGGGCCGCGGCTGGCTGACGGTCGAGAACCAGGCCCCGATCATCAAGGGGATCAACGACGACCCCGACGCGCTGCGGATCCTGCAGCGCGAGTTCAAGCGGGCCGGCGGCGAGAACCACTACTTCTTCTGCGGCCGCGACATCGTCGCCTACAAGGCGTTCAACATTCCGATCGAGCGGGCCTGGCAGATCCTCAACGAGTCGCAGCGGGGCCTGTCCGGCGTCGAGGCCCACGCCCGCCTCTCGATCACGCACTACAAGGGCAAGACCGAGGTCAACGCGGTCACCAACGAGCCGATCCCGGGCCTCAAGGGCTCGGAGCACGGCGTGGTGATCTTCAAGATCCTCCGCAACGCCGGCTCGGCCCCGGACCGCGGCAAGGTCTGCATCGTCGGCCGCAATCCCGACGCGGTGTGGTTCGACGGCTACGAGGACCGCGTCCTCTTCGACGAGGCCGGCCTGTTCGACTACGAGCGGGTCGCCAAGCCGGGGCAGGCTCCCGGCGCCGCCGGCATGGTCTCGGCGATGGCAGGCATGCGCGGAGGCTGCGGCGGGTGATCGACGTACGGGTCGCCAGCCCGGCGGAGGCCGTCGCGGACGTCCCGGACGGCGCGACGGTCATGATCGGCGGCTTCGGCGAGGCCGGCAGTCCGGTCGAGCTGATCCACGCCCTCATCGACCAGGGGGCCTCCGGCCTCACGGTGATCAGCAACAACTGCGGCAGCGGCGAGGTCGGCCTCGCCGCCCTCATCAAGGCGCGCCGGGTGGTGCGGATGGTCTGCTCGTTCCCGCGGACGGCCAACTCGACGGTGTTCCCCGAGCTCTACCGGGCCGGGTTCACCGAGCTCGAGCTCGTGCCGCAGGGCACGCTCGCCGAGCGCATCCGCGCGGGCGGGGCCGGGATCCCGGCGTTCTTCACGCCCACCGCGGTCGGGACGCCGCTGGCCGAGGGCAAGGAGCACCGGACGATCGACGGCCGCGAGTGCGTGCTCGAGCACGGACTCACCGCGGACTACGCCCTGATCAAGGCCCGCGCCGCCGACGCCCACGGCAACCTCGTCTACAACAAGACGGCCCGGAACTTCGCCCCCGTGATGGCGATGGCGGGGCGGACGACGATCGTGCAGGCCGAGTCGGTCGTCGAGCCCGGGGACCTGGATCCGGAGGCAGTGGTGACGCCGGGCATCTTCGTCGACCGAGTCGTTCGCGTGCCGCATCCCGCCCACGAGTCCGAGCTCGTCGCGGCCGGAGCCTCCTACCCGTGACCGCCCCCGACGCCATCGGATGGAGCCGCGAGGACATGGCCCGGCGGGTCGCCGAGGACATCCCCGACGGCTCGTACGTGAACCTCGGGATCGGGATCCCCGAGCTCGTGGCCCGCTTCGTGCCCGAGGGGCGTCAGCTCGTCTACCACACGGAGAACGGCCTGCTCGGCATGGGGCCGTCGCCCGCCGAGGGCGGCGGCGAGCCGGAGCTGATCAACGCCGGCAAGCGGCGGGTCACCGCGCTGCCCGGGGCGGCGTACTTCCATCAGTCCGACAGCTTCGCCATGATCCGGGGCGGGCACCTGGACCTGTGCGTGCTCGGGGCCCTGCAGGTCTCGCGGACGGGCGACCTGGCCAACTGGTCCACCGGCGAGCCGGACGCGATCCCGGCCGTCGGCGGGGCGATGGACCTCGTGGCCGGCGTCAAGCGGGTCTTCGTGATCACGCAGCACTGCACCAAGGCCGGCGCGCCCAAGCTCGTCGAGGCCTGCACCTATCCCCTGACCGGGCGCGGGGTGGTCACCCGCGTCTACACCGACCTGGCGGTGATCGACGTGGCGCCGGAGGGCTTCCGGCTCGTCGAGCTCGCCCCGGGCGTCGACCTCGACCATGTCGCCGAGCGCACCGCGGCGCCGCTCCACGCGCCCGCGGACCTCGCCGCGAGGACCTGAGATGCACACCGGGACCGCCGTCTCCCGCAGCGCCGAGCTCTACGACCGCGCCCTCCGCGTGATGCCGGGCGGCGTCAGCCGCAACACCGTCCTCCGCGATCCGCACCCGGCGTACCTCGACCACGCCTCGGGCTGCCGCATCACGGACCTCGACGGCGTCGAGCGGATCGACTTCGCCAACAACATGTGCGCCCTGATCCACGGGCACGCCGACCCGGGCATCGTCGAGGCGGTCACCCGCCAGCTCGCCCGCGGTACCGCGTCGACGCTCGCCACCGAGGTCGAGGTCGAGTTCGCCGAGCACCTCGTGGGCCGCAGTCCCTCGTTCGAGAAGGTGCGGTTCGTCAACTCGGGCACCGAGGCGCTGATGGTGTGCCTCAAGGCGGCGCGGGCGTTCACGGGCCGGCCCAAGATCGCCAAGGTCGAGGGGGCGTACCACGGGGCCTACGACGCGGCCGAGGTGAGCCAGGCTCCCGGGCCCGACGCGTGGGGCGACGCGGCCCGGCCGCGGAGCGTGCCGCTGGTGCACGGGACGCCGCAGTCGACGCTCGACGACGTCGTGATCCTGCCGTTCGACGACCCGGCGGGGGCGCTGGCCGTCCTCGACGAGCACGCCGGCGAGCTGGCGTGCGTGCTGCTGGACCTGATGCCCCACCGCGTGGGCCTGCGGCCGGCGGACCCGGAGTTCGTGGCCGCGATTCGCGGGTGGACCGAGCGGAACGGCGCGCTGCTGGTCCTCGACGAGGTCATCACCTTCCGCACCGAGGTCGGCGGCCTGCAGGCCCGCTACGACGTCGCGCCCGACCTGACCGCGATGGGCAAGATGATCGGCGGCGGCTTCCCGGTGGGGGCGGTGGCGGGGCGGGCCGAGGTCATGGACACGATGAACCCGCGGGGGGCGGGGCCGCTCCGCTTCCCGCACTCGGGGACGTTCTCGGCCAACCCGATCTCGATGGTGGCGGGGCTCGAGGCGATGCGGCGGTTCGACGCCGCGGCCGTCGCCCGGCTCAACGCCCTCGGCGACCGGGCGCGGCGGGGGATCGAGGCGGCGATCGCCCGCACCGGGGCCGCCGCGTCGGTGACCGGGACCGGATCGATGTTCCGCGTCCACATGAAGGCGGCGGCCCCGCGGAACTACCGCGAGGCCTACGCCACGCCGGAGGAGAAGGCCCGGCTCGCCCGGCTGCTGGACCACCTGTTCGCCGCCGGGTTCGTGATGATCAACACCTGCTCGGGGGTGCTGTCGACGCCGATGGGCGAGGCGGAGATCGACGCCCTGGTGGCGGCGATGGAGACGGGGCTCGCCGCGGACGCGGCTGGAGCCTGACCGGGCGCCAGTCCCACGTGTCCCGTGCGCCCGGTGCACGGACGTGACGCCACCCGCGCGGCCGGGGGATCATGCACCGATGAGCGATCCCGCACCACGCCCCGACCGACGGGCTTCCCGCCCTCCGGCCAAGGCTCCCGAGCGCGGACCGATGCGGTGTCGATCCGCCGGCTGCGGATACGTCCTCGACGGCGTGCGGGCGGGACGGTGTCCCGAGTGCGGCCGCCCGTTCGACCCCGAGCGGGCGTCGACCTGGGTTCGCGGCGAGACCCCGCTCGCCCGATGGTGGCATCGTCAACGGCATCCCGACTACGGCGGGTTCCTGCCCCCGGCCCTGGCCGAGCTCCACGCCGCGATCACCGAGCGACTCGGCGACGTCGCCCTCGGCCGCGGCCTCCTGCTTCCCGTCATCCCGGCGTGGATCGGCGTCGAGGCGATCGTCACCCGGTCCACGTGGCTGCCGGGCCATCGACACTGGCTGCGGCTCCACGTGCTGGACGGCGATGCCGTGGTGCTCGGCGGCGCGTGGCTCTGCCTCGCCGCGGCGCTCCACCTGTGGTTCGTCTGGGGCCGCGTCGAGCGGCTCTGGCAGCCGGCTCAGACCGGGGCCGTCCTGTGCGGCATCGCAGCCACCGCCGGGCTCGTCCGGGTGATCTTCCGGGCCTTCACCGACGCCTTCACCTGAGGCGGGCGGGCCGTGACCGACCTCGTTCCCGTGGGCGTGGAGGCCCCGGGCGGAAGAACGAACGGCCGCCGTGGCGGGCCCGCCCCACGATCGTTGCCCACCCCACCGCGGCGATCACCCGCTCGCGCACGGTCCCCACGCCGCCAGCAGCACCAGCAGGTCGGCGAGGCTCGTGGTCCCGTCCCCGTCGAGGTCGGCCCCGGGTCCGTCCCAGGCCGCGAGCAGGCCGAGCAGGTCGTCGAGGTCCACGGTGCCGGACTGGTCGAGGTCCGCCGGACACGGCGGCGCCGGAGCCCCGAAGCGGTACGCCGAACCCGAGTTGGTCCCGTTGTCGTCGTCGAGGTAGGCCCCGACGACGGCGGCCCGTCCGTCGACCGCGACCGAGATCCCGAACGAGTCGACGGCGGCGCCGTCCGAGGGCAGCAGCTTGGCCAGCTCGTCCCCGCTCGCGGCGTCGAAGCGGTAGGCGGAGCCGGCGTTGAGGCCGTTGTCGCCGTCGAGGTACGCCCCGATCACCGCGGTCCCGCCCTCGATCGCGACCGAGATGCCGAAGGCCGCGAACGCCTCGCCGTCGGAGGCGACGAGCTTGGCGATGCGGGTCCCGGCGGCGACGTCGAAGAGCGAGGCCGAGCCCGCGTCCTGTCCGCCGTCGTCGTCCTGGAACGCGCCGACGAGGGCGGTGCCGCCGTCGATCGCGACCGCGGCCCCGAACGCGTCGTCCGCGGCCCCGTCGGGGGCCCGCAGCTTGCCGAGCTGGGCGCCGGTGGCGACGTCGAAGAGGTACGCCGAGCCGGAGTCCGGCCCGTCGTCGTCGTCGAGGAACGACCCCACGATGGCCGTGTCCCCGTCGATCGCGACCGACAGCCCGAACCGGTCGCCGGCCGCCCCATCCTCGGCGAGCAGCTTGAAGAGCTGGGCCCCGGTGGCGACGTCGAAGAGGTACGCCGCTCCCGCCTCGAGGCCGGCGTCGTCGTCGAGATAGGCGCCCACGATCGCGACCGTCCCGCTCACGTCGACCGAGATGCCGAAGAGGTCCTCCTCGGCCGCGTCGTCGGGCAGCAGCTTCGCCAGCCGCTCGCCGGTGACGGTGTCGAAGAGGTAGGCGGCCCCGGCGCCGTCGCCGTTGGTGGCGTCGCCGGGAGCCCCCACGATCGCCACGCCGCCGTCGATCGCCACCGAGACGCCGAAGGAGCCGTTGGGCGTGTCCTCGTCGGGCAGCAGCTTCGCGATGGTCTCCCCGGTCACCACGTCGAGCAGGTACGCCGCCCCGGCGTCGAATCCCCGGTCGTCCGCCAGCGGCGCCCCGAGTATCGCGGTGGTGCCGCTCAGGCCGGAGGCGAAGCCGAAGCGGTCGTTGAACGCGCCGTCGCCGGGCAGCAGCTTGAGGGTCTCCGGCTCGATCACGGACGGCGCGGCGGCGGTGGCCGTGGCAGCGGCGGCGGCGGCGAGGAGGGCGGGAGCGAGGCGGCGAAGGCCGGTCGCGGTCGGGACGAGGCGGGTGGCCATGATCGGGGCTCCGGGAGGACGGCGGGAACACCTCGGACGGGCACGGTACCCCGCCGGGCGCTTCGCCCGGTCGCCTCCCACGGATTCGGCCGCTCCTCGCGTCACCCGCGGGAGCCGGACTCGTTTCGGGGCCGACCGGTTCAGGAATCGTGCGCACCGCCGGTCCACGGGACGATCCCGCTTGCTCCGGAGGGCCCCCGTCGTCCGGCGCCGGCCCGCCTCCCCGGACGCCACCCCGCCGTCGCGGATCGCCCGGACTCGTGCATCGGCATCCGCCCCGGCATGCGACCCCGGCCGGTCACTCGGACGCCCGTCCGACGTAGAAGCCGTAGCCGTACCAGCGGCCGTGCGTGCGGTACAGCTCGATCTCCGCCTCCTCCGCGGCGATGAGCTCGCGGGCGGCGTGGGACGAGTCGTGCCGGGCGAGGAAGTCGGGGAAGCCCGCCTGCAACGGGCCGTAGTAGCCGGCCTCCCAGGCGCCGGACCCGATGATGAAGAACGCCAGCGGGTCGTAGCCGGCCTCCTCGAGCCGGCGGAGCTTCACCGGGGCGGTGGCGATCCCCGGATACTCGCTCGTCCAGTGGGCCTCGACCTCGCGCGGCCGGGTCGCGGTCGTCCACGTGAGCTCGCTGACCGCGAGCACGCCGCCGGGCCGAAGCAGTCGTCGCCATGCGCGGAGGCCGGCCTCGAATCCCACGTTGTAGATCGCGCCCTCGGACCACACGACGTCGAACGAGGCGTCGGCGAAGGGCGGCTCGCCGATGTCGGCCACGCGAGCGTCGACCCGGTCCGCCAGTCCCGCCGCCTTCGCACGCTCCCGCAGCCGATCGACGAAGGGAGCGGCGGCGTCGACGGCGGTGACTCGGGCGTTCATCTCGCCCGCCAGCACGAGCGTCGAGGCGCCGGTGCCGCAGCCGAGGTCCGCGACGTCCAGCGGGGTGGCTCGATCGAGTCGGGCGAGCTGGATCGCTCGTCGCGTCTCGGCATCGTCGCCGGGTCCCTGCCGGTCGTTGCGGACGTGGAGATCGACGAGGAGGGCGAGCTCATCCATGTCGACAGCGTATCGGCGCGCTGCCCGGGTCGCGTCGGAGCACTCCCCCGGGCACGCCCGGCCGCGGCGGCGTCGCCCGGGCGGGATGTCGGTCGGCCCCGGCGCACGGTGTCCTCCGCGCTCGTCCATCCCGCGGCGGGCTCGCCACCGTGCCGGCCGTGACGCGACGGGCGACGGGATCCATCCAATGCCGAGCCGACGCCCACGCCTGCGCGTCGGCCGCGACCGTCCGGCCGTGCGACGCCGCCGTCGGGTCACGATGGTCATCGCCGCCGCCGCGTTCGCGGTCTCCGCGCCGTTCTGCCGGCCCGGGCTGCTGCTGCTCGGCTCGGGACCGGCGACACGGGCCGGCTCTCCGATGGCGCTGCTGCCGGCCGTCGGCGCGGCATCACTGGCGGGCGGGGCATGGCTCCTTCGGGTCGCCTGCGGTCTCCGGCTCCGTCCGGGAGCCTGCGGTGCCTGCGGATACGACCTCCGCGGCTCGCCGAGTCGGTGTCCGGAGTGCGATGCCCCCGTTCACCCGGCCGTCGATCCGATGCCGGCGCCTCGTGTCGTGCTGCGCCGATGGCTGCTCGCGGGAACGGCGGTGGCCCTGCTCGTGGCGGCCCTGCTCGGCGCGGTCGGCCTGGCCGCTGGGGTCTCATCCCAGGACCCGCCCGCGCCGTCGGCCGCGTCCGGCATGCTGTTCGTGGCGGCACACCCGCTCGCGCTGTCGCTCCTGCTGCTCGCGAACGCACGCTCCACATCGGGGCCGGGTCGAGGCGGTGCGCTCGATCAGCCGGCTCGATCCTGACGGTCGTCCCCCGTCGACCCGCCGCACTCCGGGCACGGGCCGTCGGGCGCTCCACGACGGTCGTACCCGCACCCCGGGCACGCCCCCGGCGGCAGGCGGCGTCCGGTCACGCCGAGCGCCGCGGCGAGGACGTTGAGCCCGGCGGGGAGGGCCAGCATCATCGGTGCGCCGACGAGGAGCGGACCGCGCACGGTGCCCTCCACCACCAGCCACAGGACTCGGATCGCCACCGCGGCATTGACGAGGGCGGCCGCCACGCGGGCCGCGACGAACCGGCCGCCGAACGGTCGCACGAGCCGTGGCAGCATCCCCGCGGCACCGCCTGCCGCCAGGAGCGCGCCATGCAGTCGGAAGAAGTCCGGAGCGTCCGACGGCAGCAGCCCGAGCGCGAACACGCCGGCCCCGAGGACGACGAGCACGAGGCACGAGACGAGCGACGCCGGACGCAGCCGGGCGATGGCGGACCGGTCGGACGCGGGATGTCGGGGGGGCGGGGGCATCGCGGGCTCGCCCCGAGCGTAGCGGATCGCGGCGTCCCATCGGGGCGAGCCCGTGGGCCTCGTCGGTACGCGGACCCGGCGGCCCACGCCTGCAGGACCGCCGCCGGTGCGATACAACGGTCGTGCGCCGCCGCCGCGCCCGCGACGGAACCCCGGCGTCGAGTCCCGTGGCGGCCTCCGTGCCGCCCCCAGAGCCCCGGAGTCGCCCCATGGCCACCGCCGCCGCCCGTCACATCCTCACCCAGACCGAGGACGAGGCCGAGGCCCTCAAGTCCGAGATCGAGGGCGGAGCCGACTTCGCCGAGCTCGCCAAGCAGCACTCGCAGTGTCCGTCGGGACGCAGCGGCGGGGACCTCGGCCAGTTCTCGCCCGGCCAGATGGTGCAGGAGTTCGATCAGGTCGTCTTCAACGAGCCGGTCGGCGTGGTCCACGGCCCGGTCAAGACCCAGTTCGGCTACCACCTGATCGAGATCACCAGCCGCACGGACTGACCCGCGGCACCGCCCGCGATCAGGACGACTCGTCGGCCGGCGACGCCCCCGGCATCGGACCTCCGAGCGTCCTCCGGAAGAACGCCGCCCGGCGACGTCGGCCGTAGTCCGACTCCGCCGCGCCGTGCCCGGCCCCGGGGATCACGAGCAGCTCGAAGTCCCGGTCGGCCTCGATCAGGGCGTCGACCACCTGCATCGTGCTCGCGGGATCGACGTTGCGGTCGAGCTCGCCCACGATCAGCAGCAGGTCCCCGGTGAGCCGGTGGGCCTGCGTGACGTTGGACTGCTCGGCGTAGTGCGGCCCGACCGGCCAGCCCATCCAGAGCTCGTTCCACCAGATCTTGTCGACGCGGTTGTCGTGACAGCCGCAGTCCGCGACCGCCGCGCGGTAGACGTCGCCGTGGGCGAGCAGGGCCCGCAGGGCGCTCTGGCCGCCGGCGGAGCCGCCGAAGATGCCGAGTCGGTCGAGGTCCATCCACGGCCGATCGGCCGCCGCGGCCCGAAGCCAGGCGATGCGGTCGGGGAAGCCCGAGTCGCCGAGGTTCCGGTGGGCGACGTCGTGGAAGGCCTTGTGCCGCCAGTTGGTGCCCATGCCGTCGATCTGCACGACGACGAAGCCGCGCTCGGCCAGCTCGCGGTGATGGTGCCACGTGCTCCAGCCCTTCGGCACGAAGTGGTCGTGCGGGCCCGCGTAGATGTGCTCGACGACCGGGTACCGCCTTGCCGGATCGAAATCGGTGGGCCGGAAGATCACGCCCCAGATCGGCGTCTCGCCGTCCCGGCCGGGGGCGACGAAGCGCTCGGGGACCGGCCAGCCGCGGGCGAGGAGCTCCGACGCGTCGGCCTCCGCCAGCACCGCGATCCGCTCGCCGTCCGCCCATCGCCGCAGCTCCGTCGTCGGCGGGCGGTCCACCCGCGAGTGCCGGGCGAGGTAGAAGCGCCCGTCGGGCGACCGCTCGATCTCGTGCGTGCCGTCGGCGTCGGTCAGCACCACGCGGTCGCCGGTCTCGAGGTCGACGCGGACGAAGTGGTGGTGGTAGGGGTCCTGCCCCGCGTGCAGGCCCACCACGCGGAGCAGCACCGTGCCCGCGTCCTCGTCCACCGACTCCACGCGGCGGACGAGCCAGTCGCCGGAGGTGAGCGGGCGGATCACGTCGCCGGTCTCGCCGTCGAGCAGGTACAGGTGGTTCCACCCCGTCCGCTGCGACATCCAGAGGATCCGGCCGTCCCGCAGGCGACGGTGCATGATCTTGTTCGGGTAGTCGACGAAGGTGTCGCTCGCCTCCTCGACCACGGTGCGGGAGGTTCCCGCGACCACGTCGAACTCGACGAGCCGGATGAGCTGATGGCCGCGCCGGTTGTGCAGGAGGCGGAATCGCGCGTCGTCCACCCAGTGCGGCTCGGTGAGGCTCCACGGCGTCCCGATCAGGGCGTCGTCGAGCGGACGGCCCACGCCGGTGGCGGCGTCGAAGACCCACGGGCGGGGCACGTCGATCGGATCCCCCGGCTTGGCGTAGTCGAATGCGTGCAGGCGCGGCTGCACCTGGTCGTCGGGACGCGACTCGATGAGGTGCACCGTGCGGCGGGGGGCGCGCCGCGTCTTCATCACCACGAACCGCGTGCGGTCGGGCGACCACCACACCGGACCGCCGAAGCCGTGCTCGGGCGTGCCGTCCGTGGTCAGACGCCGGGGGCCATCGTCGCCGACCAGCACCACGTCTCCGTCGCGGAGCTCCACGTGCGGGCCGGGATCGGCGGGCGCCGGGACGCGGTCGACCGGCGGCGGCGACGAGGGCGCGGGGACGGGCACGGCCTCGGAGGACGACGCCGGCGGCAGGTCCACCACCGTCGGCTCGCGAGCGCCGACCACCCGCACCAGCTCGCGATCGCCGGTGCGGATCGACCACACGTGTCCCGTGAACGTGGTCCGGAGGCTGGTCACGCCCGCCGCCACGGTCTCGTAGGGCCGCGCGACTCCGCTGCCGTCGAGCCAGAAGAGCCGGACCGCGTCCTCCGTGCGGTTGCGCACGAGGATCGACGTTGCCGGACCGGAGCCGGAGCGGGCGGCCCGGGAGCGCGGCGTCCGGAAGGGGAGCGGGATGTCCGGGACGAGCGCGACCGCGCTCGCGGCGGTGATCCGGACGACGGGCGACGCGGCGACCGCTGCCGCCTCGGGCCGGAGCAGCGCGAGCAGGTCCGCGCCGTCGGCGACGAAGCGCCGAAGCGGCAGTCGCCCCGGCTCGACGTCGCGGCTCGTGAGCCGGGCGAGCTCCCGGGCGACGCGGTCGTGGTCGAATGCCGGCCCGAGCTCCCCGGTGGCGGCGTCGAACACGCGGTACCGCCAGGTGCCCCCGGGCTCGGCGAGCCGCAGCAGGAGCCGGCCGTCCTCGAGCCACGCGGACTCGACGCGCTCGTTGCGGACGGCGTCCGCCCACCGGGCCCGCCACGCCGCGGTCTCCTCGGCGAAGGTCCGGCTCGGGCTCGGACGAGCGTTCCCGGGCGGGACCGCGAGCACGGGGACGGCGAGGAGCAAGGCCCCGAGGAGGGCGACGATGACGGGGCGATTCATGCCGGGCAGCCTACCGGCGCCCGGCGTGGATCCGCCGCCCGCCCCTTGGACCGATCGCCCGTGGTCATCGGCATCGACATCGACGACACCATCACCCGGCATCCACGATTCTTCGCGTTCCTCTCGCAGGCCCTCGTCGCCGCGGGCCACCGGGTCGCGATCATCACGTTCCGCGAGGACCCGGTGGCCACGAGCGCCACGCTCGAGGCATGGGGCGTCCGCTGGACGGAGCTGGTGACGAGCGACCTCGGCTCCCAGCTCGAGCACGGCGTGGACGAGTGGAAGGGGGCGATGTGCCGTGAGCACGGGGTCGAGGTGCTCTTCGAGGACGACCCGGAGGTGCTGCGACACGTCGATCCGGCGATCACGCGGTGGCATGGTGCTCGGCGACGCCGCGGAACCGTGGGAGCGGAGCGAAGGCTGACGAGACGGCCCGCCGCGGTCGGTCGCGGGAGACGGGCGTAGGATCCGCCTCGCGACCCCTCGACCCGGAGCTCCCGATGCCACCACCCGTCCGCGACGTCCTCCGCCCGGCCCGTCCCACCGGTCTCGCCCGTCCCGATCGCGTCGGCGCTCTCGCCGGCCTGCTGGCCGCCCTGATGCTGGTCGGCTGCGCGGCGACGAGGGACGGTGACCGATCCGCGGCCCGCGCGAGCGACGCCGCCGGTGACGACAGCGCCCTCCGCGTGCTGCTCGTCCTCACGAACCAGGGCACGCTCGGGGACCGCGACGAGCCCACCGGACTCTTTCTGTCCGAGGCGTCCCACCCGTGGCACGTCTTCGACGAGGCCGGCTTCGAGGTCGTCCTTGCGTCGCCCGACGGCGGCCCGGCGCCGATCGACCCGAGGAGCCTGCAGCTCGACGATCCGGAGAACGCGGCGTTCGTCGAGCGCTTCGCCGAGGACGGGCGCGTGACGGAGACGGTGTCGCTCGCGCAGGTCGATCCCGGCGCGTTCGACGCGGTCTTCTTCGCCGGCGGGCACGGCACGATGTGGGACTTCCCGACGGTGCCCGCGGTGCGGACGGTCGCCGAGGGCGTCCATCGCCGCGGCGGCGTGCTCGCGGCCGTGTGTCACGGGCCCGCGGCGCTGGTGCCCCTGCGGGACGCCGACGGCCGGCCGCTCGTGGCGGGCCGGCGCGTCACCGGCTTCACCAACGCCGAGGAGGACGCGGTGGAGCTGACCGAGGCCATGCCGTTCCTGCTCGAGACGCGGCTGCGGGAGCTCGGGGCGGAGTTCGACGGCGCGGCGAGCTTCAGCGAGAACGTGGTGGTCGACGGCCGGCTCGTGACCGGCCAGAACCCCGCGTCGGCCCGCGGGGCGGCCGAGGCGGTGGTGGTGGAGCTGCTGCGCGGCCGCGGGTGACCGCCGGACACCGCGGGCTCGCCGGTGCTCGGTCCGGCGCCGTCCGTGCTCGACGCCCCGCGGATCGCGCGGCTCAGCCTCGGACGGGCCCGAGGAACGGGGCGGTCACCCGGTCGGCGGCCGGGCACCGCGCGGCGGCCCGCACCAGCAGGGCGGCCACGAGCGTGAGGAGGGCGAGGGCGACGAGATCGGTCGTCGAGGCCGGACCGTGGCTCGCTCCCATCACATCCGGCCGCAGGGCGGCGACGCCGCGCACGAGGAGCAGGCCGAGCACGCCGGTGGCGACGAGCAGGCGCGGGCTCCGAGTGCCGAACGCCGAGGCGAGCACGGCGCCCGCGCCGAGGATCACCGCCGCCCCGCCGGCGTACGGCACGCCGCCGCCGGTGGCCGTGAGCGGCAGGGCGCCGTGGACGATGACGACCAGCAGCGCGAGCAGGGCGGCCGCGGTGCACTCGGTGGTCCAGCGATCGGGGAATCGGAGTCTCACGGGGCGTCTCCGGAGGGTCGGACGGCCGGGGCTTCCACCCGTCGGCTGCACCGTACCCGCCCTCCGGACGGCCGCCATCGAAATCTCCGGAGACCGGCACGCCGACGGCGCCCTCGGAGCCGAGACGACCCCGGACGACGCGCCGGCGATGGCGCCGCCGGCTCAGCCGGCTACGCCGTAGGTCACCGCCCACGCCCGCGCGTCGGCCGCCGAAGCCGCGGCGATCTCGGCCCACCCCGGCCGGGCGTCCGGGCGGACGAGGTCGCGGACGCGGGCGGCCCGGGCGGCCGCCCCCCGTTCGAGCCACGCCCGGCCGTCCCGGACCCGCGGCCCGACGAGCGGGTCATCCGCCGGGCCCGGCGCGATGGCGAGGGCGGCGAGGCCGCGGGCGTCCTCGTTCCACGGGTGCGTGCCGAGTCCGTCGTGCCAGCCGATCAGGTACCGCCGGACCCCCGCGGGCTCGGCACCATGCCCGGCGGCCGTCAGCAGCGCGTGGCCGATCACCTGCCGTTCTTCGTGGGCCGGCGACTCCCGCGCGCAGAGCTCGAGGAAGACGAACGCGATGTATCCGGCGAGCTCGGGCGTCATGCGGTCGAACGGCACGACGCGGTCGGCTCCCTCGAGGCTCCACTGCAGCCGGCGGCACAGCTCGAAGACGAGGCCGCTCCACTCGGGGATCGGCCAGTCGATCCGTGCCCGGCCGGCATTGACGAGCGGCTCGATCGGATCGGCCCGCCCGTCGCCGATGGTCCACGTCTCGCAGGACTCGCGAAGATCCTCGAGCGTCGCCCGGTGGCGGCGTCCGCGCAGCGCCGCCCGCAGCGACGCGAGGTACCGCGCGGGCGACAGGGCGGCGGACTCGGCCGGGGGCGGCGAGGGCGGGG
>CAYLNM010000022.1:0-1600 GCA_964385045.1 uncultured Isosphaeraceae bacterium | reverse complement strand
GAGTGCGATCCTCGCGGCGGGCGGGGTGGCGGACGCCGGCGAGTCGCCGGTCCATGTCCCGGACGGCGACGTGGCGGCGCTCGCGGCGGCGATCGAGGCCGCGAACGCGAGCTCGGTGCCCGACACGTTCCAGATCATCCTCGCCGAGAACGGCCACTACGAGCTGACCGAGCCGCTCGGCGAGGAGGCGGGCCTGCCCACGATCGCCCCGCAGGTCTTCCTGTTCCTCGACGGTCGCGGGGCGACCATCGAGCGCAGCGACGCTCCGGGCACGCCGGCCTTCCGCCTGCTCCACGTCGTCGCCTACACGGAGCTCAAGGAGCTGACGCTTCGCAACGGCGACGCCGGCCCGGGCGCCGACGGCGGAGCGGTGCTCGCCGAGGACTCGGGCCTCGAGCTCTTCCGCTGCGTGCTCGAGGGCAATCGTGCCGGCGGTGCCGGCGGCGCGGTGGCCGCGACGGGCTTCCAGGAGCTCTTCGCGCAGGAGGTCGCGTTCCGGAACAACGAGGCGGGACGGGGCGGCGCGGTCGACGCCCGCGCCTTCGAGGGCGCCGGGTGCACCTTCGAAGGGAACCTCGCGACCGCGGGGTCGGGGGGCGGCGTCCTCCTCAGGCCGCCGACGTCGATCTTCCCGCCCCGTGCACTGGGCTCGTGCCACTTCATCGACAACGTCGCCCAGCTCGACGGCGGAGGGCTGCGGGTCGAGGGCGGATGCTTCCAGTTCCTGCAGGCGTGCACGTTCGTGGGCAACGTCGCGATCGAAGGCTCCGGCGGTGGCGCCTCGATGGCGGGCCCGACGAAGGGATCGTGCGAGACGCCGTCGTTCACCGAGTGCGCCTTCGTGGGCAACGCCGCCGGCGGCGACGGCGGGGGCCTGCATCTCGACGGGGGAGCGACGCCGGTGCGCCTCGTCCGGAGCCTGCTGGCGGAGAACGTCGCGGGAGCGCACGGCGGCGGCCTCGCGGCCTCGGACTCCGGGATCATCGCGCGCAACACGACCGTGAGCGGCAACGAGGCCGGCGCGAGCGGAGGCGGCGTGTCCCTCGCCGGGAGCGCGACACTGGAGGCGATCGCGATGACCGTGCAGGGCAACGTCGCCGCCGGAGGCGCTCCGGGGCTCGACCTGGCGGGCGCGGCCGCCGCGAGCCTCACCCACACCATCGTGTCCGGCGCGGACTCCGGTCCCCTCGTGGTCGGGGCCTACGTCGACGACGGCTGGAACATCGTGGAGGACGGCAGCGGCCTGACGAGCCCGACGAGCTTCGCGGCGGACCCCCGGCTGGAGCCGCTGGCCGACAACGGCGGCAGCACCATGACCCACGGTCTCGGGTGCGACTCGCCGGCCCGGGACGCCGGCGACTGCGTCACCCTGGGCCTTGACGTCGATCAGCGAGGGAGCCCGCGACCGGGCGGGGTCGCGTGCGACATCGGTGCCTTCGAGGTCCGCCTTCCCGGGCTCGACCTCGACTGCGACGGGGTGGTCGGGCTCGGCGACGTGCTGCTGGTGCTGGAGGCGTGGGGCCCGTGCGACGCGTGCCTCGAGGACGTCGACGGAGACGGCGCGGTGGGGTTCTCCGACCTGCTCGCGCTGCTGGCGAGC
>CAYLNM010000021.1:0-41547 GCA_964385045.1 uncultured Isosphaeraceae bacterium | reverse complement strand
CGCGGCGTCCGTCAGCCGCCGGGCGAGACGGGCCCGCGGCCGGCGAGGGCGTCGGCGAGGACCGCGGGGTTGGCGTACTCGAGCTGCGAGCCCGAGGGCAGTCCGCGGGCGAGGCGGGTCACGGCGACCGGCCGCCGGCCGAGCTCCTCGGCGAGGTAGAGACTCGTGCTGTCGCCTTCGAGCGTCGGGTTGAGGCCGAGCACGACCTCGCGGACGGGCACGCCGCGGGCGTTCGTGGCCGGCTCGTCGATCCGCCGCAGCAGGTCGTCGATCGTCAGGTCCTCCGGCCGAACCCCGGCGAGGGCGTCGATCTCGCCGGTGAGGACGTGGTAGACGCCGGAGAAGAGACCGGTCGCCTCGAGGCTGAGGACGTCCCGGGGCTGCTCGACCACGAGGATCAGCGACGCATCCCGCGACGGGCTCGTGCACGTGCGGCACGGATCGACGTCGGTGAGCATCGAGCAGATCGAGCAGGCGGCGACCTTCTCCTTCACGTCCCGGATCGCGCCGGCGAGGCGGCCGGCGTCGTCGCGCGAGCCCTTGAGCACGTGGAACGCGATGCGCTCGGCGCTGCGGCGGCCGATGCCGGGCAGGTCCATGAGACACGCGATCAGCCGTTCGACCGGCTCGGGATTGCCGCGGGCGGGAGCAGCCACGGGAGGCTCCGGGGGGCGGGGCGAAGACGGGCGCGAAACGTGCGGCGAGCGGTGTCGGGCCGCGACGGGCCGCGGGGGGCCGCCACGGCGCGGCGGGCGGCCGGTCGTCAGCCGGGCATGCCGCCGGGGCCGCCGGGACCACCGGTCAGGCCACCGAGGCCGCCGAGTCCTCCGGGCGGGATCGGCAGGCCCATCTCGGCCGCCATGCCCTGCATCTCCTGCTCCGCGGCCTCGCGGGCCTTGACGAACGCCGCGTTGACCGCGCCCGCGATCAGGTCGCCGGCCATCACGCGGTCGGCCTCGGCGTCCGGATCCACGAGGGCGCCGAGCATCGCGGGGTCGACGTCGATCGAGATCACCCGCATCGCGGCGGTGGCGGTGCACCGGACGGCGCCGCCGCCGGTCTCGGCCTCGACCCGGATCTCGTCGAGCCGCGCCTTCACCTCCTCCATCCGCTCCTGCATCTTCGGCAGGTCCTTGAGCACGCCGGCGAGCTGCTTGAGGTTCTTGAAGTCGTCGAGCATGGGATCGGGGGTTCCGTGGGGGGCGACGGGAGCTCGGGGGGCGAGCCCGGGGGCCGGGAGGGCGGACGGCGGTGAACGGTCAGGAGCGGTCGGGGCGCGGCAGCTCGCGGACCTCGGCGATGCTCGCGTCGAAGATCGACATCGCCTCGCGCACGAGCGGGAGCCGGGCGGCCTCGTCGGCCGCGCCCGCGTCGGGGACGGGCGCGGTGGGCAGGCCGCCGCCGGTGGGCGTGCCGTCGGGCGCGGAGGGTGCCCCCCCGTCCTCCCGCTCCACGCGGACGCGGACCGGCCGCCCGAGCAGCCGGCCGAGTGGCTCGGCCAGGCAGTCGGCCCGCCGCTCGAGGAAGGCGAGGCTGCCGCCGGGCGCGTCGCGGGCGGGACCGAGCACGACGTCGCGGCCCTCGAGCCGCAGCGGGCGGAGCCCGGCGGCGGTGGCCGCGACCGGCCCCTCGGCCGCGTCCAGCAGGTGCCGCCAGACGCTCGGCAGGTCCGCGGGCTCGGCGGGCTCGGCGGGCTCGGCGGAGTGAACGCCGGAGGCCGCGGGGGCGACCTCGACGACGGGCGGTTCCGGGGCTGGTTCCTGCGCCGGGGCCGGGGCGGCGGGCGGCGCGAACGCCGCGGAGGCGGTGGGACGCTCGTCGGCCGCGGGCGGCGCCGTGACTCGCGGCGGGGACGATGCCGCCCCACGCAGCGGCACGGGCCGCGGTCTCGCCGTCGGCGGCGGCGGGGAACCGGACGGGGCGGGCGGTGCCCCCCCGCCGCTCACCTCAGGCTTTTTTTTTTCGCCGCTTGCCCGCGGTCCCGCCGGGGCGGCCGCCGCCCCGCCGCCGCCCTGCACGAGGGCGGCCACGTCGCCGAACCGCTGGCCGAGGCACAGCCGCACGATCGCGGCGTCGAAGAGGGCCCGGCCGGTCGCCGAGCCGCGGGCGTTGCGGGCCACCGCGTCGCAGGTCGCGATCATGTAGACGAGCCCGGCGGCGTCGAAGTGCGACGCCTGGGCGGCCGCCCGCTCGCGGGCCTCGCGCGTGAGGTCGACGAGGTCCGTCCCCTCGCCGCAGGCGGCCACGAGCATGAGGGTGCGGAACCGGTCGGTGAGCATCTCGAGGGCGGTCTCGACCGTCGCCCCGCCGGCGATGAGCTCGGCCCCCGCCGCGAGGCCCGCCGCCGGATCCGAGTCGATCACCGCCTGCACCATCCGGTCCACCACCTCGGTGGCGGGCAGGCCGAGGACGTCGCGGGCGACGTCGAGCGTCACCGGCTGCACGCCGGCCGCGAGCAGGCGATCGAGCAGGCTCAGGGCGTCCCGCATCGAGCCGTTGCCGAGCGACGCGACGGTGAGCACCGCGTCGTCCTCGGCCTCGATCCCCTCCTGCTCGAGCACCGCCCGCAGGTGCTCGGCGATCCGGGCGGTGGGGATCGCCCGGAAGTCGAACCGCTGGCAGCGGCTCTGGATCGTGGCCGGCACCTTCTGCGGGTCGGTGGTGCAGAGGATGAACTTCACGTGCGGCGGAGGCTCCTCCATGGTCTTCAGGAGGGCGTTGAACGCCTCCCGCGTGAGCATGTGGACCTCGTCGATGATGTAGATCTTGTAGTGGCCGCGGGTGGGCGAGAGCCCCGCCCCCGCGATCAGGTCGCGGGCCTCGGCGATGCCGCGGTTGGACGCCCCGTCGATCTCGATGACGTCGAGGTCCTCGCCCCGCAGGACGGCCTCGGCGATGGCCTCGCCCTCGCTCTGGGCCGCGTCGGCGTTCAGGGCCTTGGCGAAGATCCGGGCCATCGACGTCTTGCCGACGCCGCGGGTGCCGCAGAAGAGGTAGGCGTGGGCGGTGCGGCCCTGGTCGATCGCGGCCTGCAGCGTGCGGGCGATCGGCTCCTGGCCGACGACCTCGCCGAAGTCGCGCGAGCGGTAGCGGCGGGCGAGGACGGTGTAGCCCCCGCTGGCCCGGGTCGGCCCGTCCGCGGACGGGGACGCGGCGGTGGCCGTGGCCGCGCCGGTCGCCTCGGCGGCACCGGCACCGGCGCCGGCGGCCTTCCTCGACTTCGTGGTGGTCTTCTTCTTCGCCATCCGTGGGCCACCCCTCGACGCCCGGCGGCCCGCATCCGGCCGCCGACCGCGTGCACCCCGCCGCGTCGGCGGGGCGGGCATGCGAGCTTCCTTCGGCAGCCAGGCCGGCGGCGGAACCTGCGGGACCAGGACGCGGGCAACGGGAGGACGACCAGGTGACCGACGGCTCGGACGCCGCCGCTTATGGCTGCTGCGATCAAGCCCTGACCAGATTCACGGGACCCCCGCCCGTCGGGCCCGGCCGTCCTCGCCGTTGCCGGCGCGAAGCGGATGGTAGCACGGGCCCCGACCTTCCGGCCACCGCCGCCGGACCCGGGGAACGGATCCCGGCACCCCCGCGGATACACTCTGGTCATGGCCGACGAGTCCCGTCCCGACGACGACGCGAGCCCGGCTCCGGAGCCCTCGCGCAACGGCGCCTCCGCCGCGGACGCTGCGCCGGCGGCCGCCCCGTCCCCCCGCTCGATGGACCGGCCCCGGCTCGGCCTGACCCCGTCCGAGCGGATGAAGCGGGACGAGCGGCGACGGTGGCTCGCCACCATGCTGCTGCGGGTCACCTACCTCACGATCCTGGTGGTGGTCTCGCTGCTGCCGTTCGTGGGCGAGGAGACCGACACGATCGGCGGCGACGCGGTCAGCGTCACCCAGTGGCTCTACGCCTTCCTCGCGACCTTCGCCTTCGGCACCGCGGTCCTCATCGTCGACTCGCTGCTGCCGAACAAGCGGCTCGCGACCGTCTTCGCGATCTACTTCGGCCTCGTCGCCGGGCTCGTCGCGGCCCTCGCCCTCGGCACGCTCGTGGATCTCATCGCCGAGAGCTGGTACCTCACCGAGTCGTTCCAGGGCTACATCCTGCTGGTGAAGCTCGCCCTCGGGATCACGCTCTGCTACCTCGCGATCTCGGTGGTCCTCACGACCCGCGAGGACCTGCGGCTGGTGATCCCCTACGTCGAGTTCAAGCGCGAGATCCGTGGCCTGCGGCCGGTGCTGCTCGACACGTCGATCCTCATCGACGGCCGCATCGAGCCGGTGGTCGAGACCGGCTTCATCGACGCCCCCCTCATCGTGCCGCAGTTCGTGGTGGACGAGCTGCAGACCCTCGCCGACCTGCCGGACCGGACCCGCCGGGCCCGCGGGCGCCGCGGCCTCGACGTCCTCAAGCGGATGCAGGCCGAGGGCGGCGGCGACGTGACGATCGACGGGCACGACCCCGGCGGCTCGGGCGTGGACGGCAAGCTGCTCGCCCTGGCCAAGGCCGAGAACTACCGCGTCCTGACGACCGACTACAACCTCAACAAGGTCGCCCAGATCCACGGCGTGCCGGTCCTGAACCTCAACGACCTCGCGGGCGAGCTCAAGGCCCCGGTGATCGCGGGCGACCCGCTCGAGGTCGAGCTTCGAAAGCGGGGCGAGAACGAGGATCAGGGCGTCGGCTACCTGCCGGACGGCACGATGGTGGTGGTCGAGGACGGAGCGGCCCACGTGGGCTCCACCGTGCCCTGCGTGGTCACCAACTCGCTGCAGACCAGCGCCGGGCGGATGGTCTTCGCCCGCCTCGATCGCGACCGGATGCCGGCCACCGCGTCGATGGCCGAGGCCGCCCGGGAGCAGCCGCGGGCCGACGCGAAGCAGGACCGTCCGGGGCGGCGGCCGGCCCGCTCGGGCGGGAGCCGGCGGAACCCGCGGCGGGGCTGAGCCGCCGGGCGGCGGCGGCGCACCGCGGCCGGCGGGCCGCGCCCCGGCTCACTCCCACTCGATCGTGGCCGGCGGCTTGCTCGAGATGTCGTAGACCACGCGGTTGACGCCTCGGACCTCGTTGATGATCCGGTTGCTGATCGTCGCGAGGACGTCGTACGGGATCCGGGCCCAGTCGGCGGTCATGAAGTCCTGCGTCTCGACCGCCCGCACCGCCACCACCGACTCGTAGGAGCGCCCGTCGCCCATCACCCCCACCGACTGCACCGGCAGCAGCACCGCGAAGACCTGGTTGGTCGAGCGGTACAGGTTGGCGGCGACGATCTCCTCGAGCAGGATCTCGTCGCAGTCGCGGAGGAGGGCGAGCTTCTCGCGGGTGATGTCGCCGAGGACGCGGACCGCGAGCCCGGGGCCCGGGAACGGATGCCGCCACACGAGATGGTCGGGCAGGCCGAGGACCTCGCCGAGCTTCCGGACCTCGTCCTTGAAGAGGTCGCGCAGCGGCTCGACGAGCTCGAAGCCGAGCTCCTCGGGCAGGCCGCCCACGTTGTGGTGCAGCTTGATGTTGGCCGCCTGCCCCGCGTGCCCGTGGCCGGACTCGATGACGTCGGGGTAGAGCGTGCCCTGGGCGAGGAAGGTCGCGTCGCCGCCGAACTCCTCGGCCGCCTCGCGGAACACCTCGATGAAGCGGTGGCCGATGCGGCGCCGCTTCTCCTGGGGATCGCTGACGCCCTCGAGGTCGGCGAGGAAGTCCTCGGCCGCGTCCACCACCCGCAGGTCCACGTCGAAGTGGTCGCGGAAGGTGGTCTCGACGAGCTCCCGCTCGTTCTTCCGCAGGAGGCCGTTGTCGACGAAGATGCAGGTCAGCCGGTCGCCGATCGCCTTGGACAGCAGCGCCGCGACCACCGACGAGTCCACGCCGCCCGAGAGGCCGCAGATGACGCGGCGGTCCCCCACCCGCTCGCGGACCTGCGTGGCGGCGGTCTCGACGAACTCGCTCATCCGCCACGTGCCGCGGCAGCCGCAGATCTCGTAGAGGAAGTTGCGGAGCAGGTCGACGCCGTGCGGCGTGTGCGTGACCTCGGGGTGGAACTGCACGCCGTAGAACGGTCGCTCGCGGTGGCGGACGGCGGCGTACGGGCACGTGGGCGTGGTCGCGAGGACGTCGAAGTCCTCGGCGAGCCCCTCGACCTGATCGCCGTGGCTCATCCACACCGTGGTCGCCGAGGGCAGGCCGTCGAAGAGGCCGCCGGGCTCGCGGACCTCGAGACGGGCCCGGCCGAACTCGCGCGAGTGGGCCGCGTCCACCGAGCCGCCCAGCAGCGTGCAGGCCATCTGCATGCCGTAGCAGATGCCGAGGACGGGGATCCCGAGCTCCAGGATCGCCGGGTCGCAGCGCGGGGCGCCCTCGTCCGCCACGCTCGCGGGGCCGCCGGAGAGGATCACCCCGCGGGCGCCCATCGCCCGCAGGGTCTCCGCCGGCGTGTCCGGAGCCATCAGCAGGCTGAACGCCCCCGCCTCCCGCACGCGGCGGGCGATCAGCTGGACGAACTGGCTGCCGAAGTCGAGGACGGGGATGACCTCGACCCCGGGCGGCACGGCCGGGACGGTCGCGGCGTCGGGCATGGATCGGGGGTTCCGGAGGGGAAGACGCGGAGTCTACCCCGGGCCGCGGCGATGCGGGGGTGGCCCGGCGGCGGCCGCGGGCGGGCCACGGCGCGGGGTGCGCGGGACGGCGGACGGACGATCCGCACGCCCCCGGGCGGGCGATCCGCGGGGCTCCCGGCGGCGGTCGCGACGGCGTGAGGCGGCCGTCCGTCGAGCGGCGTGCGAGCGCCGCAGGGGCGGCTCGCGGGCGACGCTCGGGCGCGGCGCGCCCGGCGCGGCGGCGGCGTGCGAGCCGCGCACGGCCGTCGCGCGGGCGCCCCCGGGGCGGCCCCCGAACCGTCGCGCGACCGGCGGCGACGCCCCGCGGCCCCTGCTAGCATCCCCGCCTCATGCTCGTCACCGCCTCCCGCGACATCGAGGCCGCCACCCGGGCGGCGGAGCTCGTGGTGCTCGTCCACCAGCGGCTCGCCGACTCCCTCCGCGCCGGCCAGACCCTCGCCGAGATCGACGCCCTCGTCGGTCGGACGCTGCGGGAGCACAAGGCGAAGAGCTGCTTCCACCGCTACAAGATCCCGGGCCATCCCCCCTTCCCGAGCCAGTCGTGCCTGTCGGTGAACGAGTGCGTCGTCCACGGCACGCACGTCATGACGGGCGACCCGATCACCCCCGGCGACCTGCTGTCGGTCGACGTGGGCGTGAGCCTGGGCGGCTGGATCGGCGACGCGGCGTGGACCTACGCGATCGAGCACGCGGGCGACGAGGCCGCCCGGCTCATGGAGTCCGGGATCGAGTCCCTGCGGGCCGGCGTGGCCGCGATGCAGCCGGGCCGTCCGCTCATCGACTGGGCCCGGGCGGTCCAGGGCCGCGTCGAGGAGGAGGACGGCTTCCACCTCGTCCGCGGGCTCGGCGGCCACGGCTACGGCCGCAAGCTGCACGCTCCGCCCTTCGTCAGCAACGTCGTGCCCCGCTCGCCCGGCGAGTGGCCCGACGGCTGGTCGACCTTCAAGCCCGGCCAGCTGATCGCGGTCGAGCCGATGATCGCGGTCGGCACCCCCGAGATCACGAGCGAGTCCGGCAAGTGGCCGATCTTCTCCGCCGACGGCTCGCTCAGCGTCCACTACGAGGCCGACGTCCTCATCACCGAGGACGGGCCCCGGAACCTCACCGAGGCGATGTTCGACCTGCCGTCGATCGTCGGCTGAGCGGGTCCGCGGCGAGCGCCCCCCTCGGGCCCCGCCGGGTCCTTCGCCCCGTCTCGCGAGCCGTCTCGCGACCCGTCGCACCGCGAGCCGTGCGGGCCGCGCCGTCTCGTCCCGTCACCTCCCTGCCCCGACGCCGGAGTCCTCCGTGCCCCGCGCCATCCCCCGCCGCGTGCTCCTCCTCGAGCGCATCCACGCCGACGCCGACCCGATCCTCGAGGCGGCCGGCCTCGAGGTGGTCCGCCACGACGCCGCCATGCCCGCCGCCGAGCTGGCCGAGGCCGCGGCCGAGGCCGACGCCGGCTTCGTCGGCATCCGCTCCAAGAGCCGCGTCGACGGCTCGGTCCTCGACCGCTGCCCCGAGCTGCACGCGATCGGCTGCTTCTGCATCGGCACCAACCAGGTCGACGCCGGGGCGGCGGGCCGGCTCGGGGTGCCCGTCTTCAACAGCCCGTTCTCGAACACGCGGAGCGTGGCGGAGCTGGTGATCGCCGAGATCATCGGCCTCCACCGCTCCCTGCTCGACCGCTCGATGGCGATGCACGGCGGTCGCTGGGAGAAGACGGCCAGCGGCGCCAACGAGATCCGCGGCCGCACCCTCGGGATCGTCGGCTACGGCCACATCGGCACCCAGGTGTCGATCATGGCCGAGGCGATGGGGATGCGGGTGCTCTACCACGACGTGGTGGAGAAGCTGCCGCTGGGCAACGCCCGCCCGGTGCCGATGGCGGAGCTGCTCGCCGAGTCGGACGTGGTGACGCTGCACGTGCCCGCCACCGAGCGGACACGGGGGATGATCGACGCGGACGCGATCCGGGCGATGAAGCCGGGAGCGATCCTGATCAACAACGCCCGCGGGTCGGTCGTCGACCTCGACGCGCTGGCCGACGCGCTGCGGCGCGAGCACCTGCGGGGGGCCGCGATCGACGTGTTCCCGGAGGAGCCGGCGTCGAATCACGCGGCGTTCCGGACGCCGCTCGCGGGGCTTCCCAACGTGATCCTGACCCCGCACGTCGGCGGCAGCACGCAGGAGGCTCAGGCCGCGATCGCCCGCGACGTGGCGAGCAAGCTCGTGCGGTACCTCGAGGTCGGCTCCACCACCGCCGCCGTCAACGTGCCCGAGGTGGACCTGCCGCGGCTGCGGCCGGGCCAGCACCGCATCCTGCACTGGCACCGCAACGTGCCGGGCGTCCTGAGCCGGATGCACGGGATGCTCGCGGAGCTCGACGTCAACATCAACGCCGAGTACCTGCAGTCGAACACCGACACCAGCTACGTGATCCTCGACGTGGACCCGCATCACGACGCGATGGTGCGGGAGCGACTGCGCGAGATCCCCGAGACGATCCGGGTGCGGACGCTGCTCTGAGGGGCACGCGGGGCGCGGGGGCTGGAGGGCGGTGGGTGCGCGGCGCGGCGCGGGCTGCAAGCCGCGTGTCGCGAGCGGCGGGGAGCGAGGCGCGAGACGGCAGGCGCGAGACGCGAACAGCGAGGCGCGGGACGCGGGACGCGAGACGCGGGACGCGGGACGCGGGACGCGAGACGCGGGACGCGGGACGCGAGACGCGGGACGCGGGACGCGGGCCATCACGCTCCGCACGGGGCCGACGGCCTTTTCGCCCGCGTCCGGCTCCGGACGAATCCCGACCGGTATCCTTGGCCCGCCCGGGACGAGCCCCGGGACCGGTCCCCCTTCGCCCGGCGGCCCGACGTCGCCGCCGGCATCCAGGAGACTCTCGCGATGCGCACGCGCTCCCGTCGCCGGCTCGCCGGCCTCGCCCTGCTCCCCGCCGCCCTCGTGCCCCCCGCCGCGGCCGTCGCCGCCGATCCTCCGCCCACCGAGCGTCGGCCGCTGGTCGAGACGATCCACGGCTTCGAGATCCGCGACGACTACCGCTGGCTCGAGCCGCTGGAGTCCGAGAGCGAGCCGGTCCGCAGCTGGACCACGCAGCAGAACGACTGGACGCGGTCGATGCTCGACGCACTGCCGTGGCGGAGCGAGCTCGAGTCGCGGCTGTCGGAGCTGATGCAGGTCGGGTCGGTGAGCGCGCCGGTGATGCGCGGCACCCGGTACTTCTACACCGAGCGCCGCGGCGACCAGAACCAGCCCGTGCTGTACGTGCGGAACGGCCCCGACGGCGAGCCGCGGACGCTGCTCGACGTCAACGGGCTCGACGACGAGGGCCTCTACGCCCTCGACTGGTTCGTCCCGAGCCCGGACGGCCGGCACGTGGCCTTCGGTCTCTCGTACGCGGGCGACGAGATGACCGTGCTCCACCTCATGGAGACGGCGACCGGCGAGTGGCTCAGCGACGAGATCCCGGGCAAGATCCGCTTCGGCGGCTGGGCCCCCACCGGCGACGCGTTCCTGTACGGCAAGCTGCAGGATCCGGACGACGCCTACTCCCGCGGCTGGCACTTCCACGTGGTGGGTCGGCACCACCGCCACGATCCCCTGCTCTACCTGCAGGAGGACCCGTCCGTCATTCCCGGGGCCCTGCTCTCGGACGACGGGCGCTGGATCGTGCTGCAGCTGTTCCAGGGCTGGGCCAAGCAGGACCTCTACGCCTACGACGCCGTCGACTGGCTCGAGGACGGCGAGGCCGAGCGGATCACCATCGCCGAGGGCCTCGACGCCCGCGTGAGCCCGATGGAGGTCATCGGCGACACGCTCTACTTCTTCACCACCCACGAGGCGCCGAAGGGCCGGCTGCTCGCGGCGGACCTGCGGGACCCGACGCCCGAGTCGTGGCGCACCGTGATCCCGGCCCGCGAGGACGCGGTGCTCCAAGGCGTCTCGCTCGCGGGACCGGTGTTCGTGGCCCGCTACGAGGTGGACGCCTCGACGCGGATGGAGCTGTGGACGCCGGGGGGCGAGCGGGTCGGCGAGCTCGAGCTGCCGGGCCTCGGCACCGCGTCGATCTCGACCGAGCGCGACCGGACCGAGGCGTTCCTGGCGTACGAGAGCTTCAACGAGCCCGAGAGCATCTACCGGCTCGACGTGCTGACGGGCGAGCGGGCGCTCTGGGAGCGGCCGAAGGTGCCGGTCGACCCCGAGGCGATCGTGGTGCGGCAGGAGTTCGCGACCTCGGCCGACGGCACGCGGGTGCCCATGTTCATCGTGCACCGCCGCGACCTGGAGCCGGACGGCGACGTGCCGACGCTCATGTACGGGTACGGCGGCTTCAACATCTCGATCACGCCGAGCTTCACCGCCACGCGGTTCCCGTGGCTCGAGGCGGGCGGCATCTACGTCTCGGTGAACCTCCGCGGCGGCGGCGAGTACGGCGAGGCCTGGCACCGCGGCGGCATGCTCGAGAACAAGCAGAACGTGTACGACGACCTCTACGCCGCCGCCGAGCACCTGATCGCCGAGGGCTACACGTCGCCCGAGCACCTCGCGGTGCTCGGCGGGTCCAACGGCGGCCTGCTCACCGGCGTGGCCGCGACGCAGCGGCCCGACCTCTGGGCGGCCGCGGTGTCCGCGGTGCCGCTGCTGGACATGGTGCGGTTCCCGCAGTTCCTGATGGCCCGCTTCTGGGTGCCGGAGTACGGCGACCCGACCCGGCCCGAGGACCTCGCGTGGATCCTCGACTACTCGCCCTACCACAACGTGGTGCCCGGCCGGCAGTACCCGGCGATGCTCATCACCGCGGGCGAGAACGACAACCGCGTCCACCCGATGCACGCCCGCAAGATGGCGGCTCTCCTGCAGCAGGCCTCCGGCAACGACCACGCCGAGGATCCGGTGCTCCTCTGGGTCGATCGCGACGGCGGCCACGGCGCCGGCAAGCCGCTGAGCCTGCGGATCCGCGACCGCGCCGACATCTGGTCGTTCGTGATGTGGCAGACCGGCATGAAGCCCGGGCCGCGGGGCTGAGGCCCCGCTCGCGCGGGCGGGCGGCCGTGCAGCGACGGGCGCTCACAGGAGAGCACGGCCCCGCGGCGTGATCAGGCGGCGCCCTCGGCGGAGGAGGAACGACCCGCCCCGCCGGGTGCGCCGTCGCCGCGCCGGGATCGCGTCGGCGGCGGGGGCTCGTCGGGGGCGGCCGGAGCGGGCACCTCGTCAGCGGGCGCCGGCCGGGGCTCGGTCCCGGGCTCGAGGGGGGGCTCGGGTGGGACCTCGCCCGACTCGCCGTCCGCCGATGGCGGCACGAGCTCGACCTGCTCGACGTCGTCGATCACCGGCCGCGGCGGCACGCCCTCGGGGGCGATCCAGCGCGGCGGGCCCAGCCGGGCCGCGAGGCTGATCGTCCAGCCGCCGACGACGCCCGGATCGGGCTCGTGGAGGCAGGTCTCCCAGCCCCACCGCTCGAGGCGGACCAGTCGGTGGCGGGCGGACTCGAGCAGGGTCGCCGCGGCACGCCGGAGGGCCGGCCGCACCGCCTCGAGGGCGTCCTCGCTCGCCGCCAGCCCGAGCCACGCCGCGTCGGCGAGCGGCCGGACCCGCGCCCGGCTCTGGCGCAGGAAGTCGCGATCGACGCCGTGGCCGGCCCGGGCCGAGGCGACGTGCCGGGCCGCGAAGTCGGGCACCTCGGCGGTGAGCGACGCGGGGATCAGGCTTCGGCCGTGCTCGCGGGCGGCCACGCACAGGCGACCGGCGAGCACGGCGAGGGCCCAGCCGTGAAGGCCGTCCCGAAGGGCCAGGCGGGGAGTGGGCGGCCCCGCATCCTCCGCCGGCACGCCGCCGGCCTCGCCGGGCGCGACGGGCTCGACCGACGCCTCGTGCCCGGCCGCGGCGGGCGGGGACGGCGCGCCGTCCTCGAACGCCCGGGCCAGCGGCTCGACCGCCCACGACAGCTCGGATTCCAGCCGGGGAATCGTGGCCGGCGGCACGGGCCCCGGCGCGTCGGGTCCCCCGCGGCCTTCCTCGACGAGGCTCAGTCGCCGGGCGGCGTCCGCGAGGGCCGTCTCGAGGCGCCGCGCCTCGTCGGGCGTCGCCGCGAGCGACGGCAGCCGGCGCTCGACGGGCCACAGCCCCATCGGACGCGCGGGGGCGCCGGGGCCCGGGGCGCCGGGGCCGGGGCCGGGGCCGGGGGCACGCTCGCGGGGCGTCGGGTCCCCCGGGTCATCGATCGTCTCGTCGGCCGTCTCACCGGCGGCTCCCCCCGCGGCGCCACCGCCCGCGCCACCCGCCGCGCCCCCGCTCGGCGGCGGCTCGCGTCCGGGAACCCCGGCCGGCGGCGCGGCGGGCCCCCCCGGCGTGGGCATCGCGGCCGCGTCGTCCCCCGCCGGCTCGCCCGAATCGGCCTCGGCGGTCGAGGGCTCGGCGTCCTCCCGGCTATCATCCCGCATCGTCATGAAGCTCATTCTCGCCAATCCCCGCGGCTTCTGCGCCGGCGTGTTCATGGCCACGGACGTGGTCGAGCAGCTGCTCCGCGCCTGCCCGGGCGAGACGCTCTACGTCTACCACGACATCGTCCACAACCGCCACGTGGTGGAGCGGTTCGAGGACCGCGGCGTCGTCTTCGTGGAGGACGTCGCCGAGGTGCCCGAGGGCTCGATCGTCGTCTTCTCCGCCCACGGAGTGAGCCCGGCGGTGCGTCGGGCGGCCCACGACCGCGGCCTCCACGTCGTCGATGCGACCTGCCCGCTCGTGACCAAGGTCCACGCCGAGGCGATCCGCTACGCCCGCCGCGGCTACCAGATCCTGCTCATCGGCCACGCCGACCACCAGGAGGTGATCGGCACCCGCGGCGAGGCCCCCGAGGCGACCCAGATCGTCGAGTCGCCCGCCGACATCCCGAGCCTGGTGGTCCACGACCCCGACAAGCTCGTCTACCTCACCCAGACGACGCTCTCGGTCAACGACGCCGACATCATCATCCGGGCCCTCCGCGCCGCCTTCCCGAACATCGAGGCGCCGCCGTCGGAGGACATCTGCTACGCGACCACCAATCGCCAGTCGGCGGTGAAGCAGCTCGCCCCGATGGCGGACCTGACCCTGGTGGTCGGCAGCACCAACAGCTCCAACTCCAAGCGGCTGGTCGAGATCAGCGAGAGCGTCGGCACGCCCGGCCACCTCATCGACGACGCGAGCGAGATGGACGACGCATGGTTCGACGGCGTCGAGTCGCTGCTGCTCACCGCGGGCGCGAGCGCCCCCGAGGACCTGGTGCGCGGCGTGATCGAGCGGCTCATCGACACCTACGGCGGCCGCGTCGAGCAGCACGAGATCCACCGCGAGAACGTGGAGTTCGCGATTCCCGCGAGCCTGCGGCGACTGATGGACGCCCGCGGGGCCCCGCTCGAGGGCGACCGCATCACGGTGGACATGGCCGGCGCGATCGACGCCTGGCTCACCGAGCGCGACATCGAGCACGAGACGGTGACGCTCACGGTCTCGGCCGGAGCCGGGACGGGGGCCGGAGCCGGGGCCGCGGTCGCGACGAGTGGCGGCAGCGGCGACGGCGTCGGCGGCGGGACCGACCGCGATGCCGGGTCCGCGGCGTGATCGCCCGCGACGACCGACCGCACGTCTTCGGCCTGACCCCGGACGCCCTCGAGGCCCGCGTGACCGACCTCGGCATGCCCCGCCGCGTCGCCGGCCAGATCCTCAAGTGGGTCTACGGCCGCCACGTCGTCGATCCCGCCGCGATGAGCGACCTGTCCAAGCGGGACCGGGCCGCCCTCGCCGAGCACCTGGTCTTCGACGCCGGCCGCGTGATCGCGCACCAGCGGGCGACCGACGGGACGCAGAAGCTCCTCGTGGACTGGGAGGCCGACCGCGGGCCGGACGCCCTGCTGGGCTCGCCGGACGCCGTGTCGCTGCCGGTCCTCGGGGACGGCGGCGGCGGCGAGGCGGACGGGAAGCCCCCCACCGCCACCGGCCGCGAGACCGAGTGCGTGATGATCCCCACCGAGCGGCGGAAGACCGCGTGCATCAGCAGCCAGGTGGGCTGCCCGGTCGGCTGCCGCTTCTGCGCGAGCGGGCTCGGCGGCCTCGACGGCAACCTCTCGGCCGGCCGCATCGTCGAGCAGGTGCACCGCCTCGGACGGCTGCCGGAGCTCGAGCGGATCACCAACGTCGTCTTCATGGGGATGGGCGAGCCGCTGGCGAACTTCGCCGCGGTGACGGACGCGATCCGCATCATCAACGCGGACTGGGGCCTCGGGATCGGCGCCCGCCGCATCACGGTGTCGACGGTCGGCCTGCCCTCGGCGATCCGCAAGCTCGTGGACTTCGAGGTGCCGGTGACGCTCGCCCTGAGCCTGCACGCCCCCGACGACGGCATCCGCCGCGAGCTGATCCCGTGGAGCGAGTACACGACCATCGCCGAGCTCATGGACGCGTGCGACGCCTACTTCCGCGCCACCGGCCGCGAGATCACGTTCGAGTACCTGCTGCTGCGGCGCGTCAACGACCGGCCCGAGCACGCCCGGCAGCTCGCGGAGATCGCCCGCCGCGTGCGCTCCAACGTGAACCTCATCCGCTGGAACGAGGTCGGCGGCCTGCCCTACGAGCGGCCGAGCACCGACGACGTGCTGCGGTTCCAGGCCGAGCTGCGGAAGCGCGGCGTCACCACCCACATCCGGGCGAGCCGCGGCCGCGACATCGCCGCCGCCTGCGGGCAGCTGCGGCACGAGAAGCGGGCGGCCGCGGGCTGAGACGGGCCCGTGGGATCGCCCGCGGCTCGCCGGCCATCGGATGTCGCGGGTCGTGGGCGGTCCCTCATGCGTTGCCCGGGGCTCCGCCGCCCCCCTTCCGGGCGGCCGGCCCGCGGTGCGAGCCGGCGCCGCCCGCTCGTCGCGCCCTCACTGCACGTCGAGGTCCCGCAGGTACGCGGCGAGCCGCTGCCGCCGCCGCTCGATCTCGGCCCGGGCCTCCCCGAGCTCGCTCGCGATCTGCTCGAGCCGGTCCTCCTGCTCCGCGAGCTTGCGGACGTAGCGGGCGCCGAGCTCGGTGTTGGTCCCCACGCGGGCGAGGTTGGAGCGGAGGCGCTCCTGATCGCGGACGATCTCGGTCCGCTCGGTCTCGAGGGCCTGGGCCTCGCGCTCGGCCTCCCGGACCGCGGCCTGCAGATCGCGGGCCCGGCGGACCGCCTCGACCACCGCGTTCGACGCGGCTCCGGTGCGCTCGTGCACGAGGATGCGGTCGAGGTCGTAGCTCGTGGCGGCCAGACGCGAGCGGTCGGTGCGGCGGTACTCGACCGCGAGCTCCACCGTCTCGCCCGCGGCGACCTCGACCTCGAAGCGGTCGATCCCGCTCGCCCGCTCGCTCGGCTGGGGATCGACGATCTGCCAGCCGGGCATCGCGGGGGCCTCGACGATCACGGTGCGGCCCTCGCGCTCGTCGGCGTTGCGGATCGTCCACCGCCTGACGTGCTCGCGGCCGATCGACTCCTCGACGCTGCCGTCCACGATCCGCACGCGGCGGACGCGCGAGGACTGGCTGTCCTGCTGCTCGGTGCGGACCTCGAGGTCGACGGCGTAGGCGAGCAGCCGCTCGTCGCCGGCGGGCACGAAGTCGACCTGGGCGTCGCCGGCGTAGGTCCCGTCGTCGTAGACGCTGATCGGCCCCGGCATGAGCTGCAGGCCGCTGGTGTTGCGGAGCTCGACGCCCCGCATCGGGTGCTCGGCCCCGCCGCTGAGGATGCTCACCCGGCGGCCCTCGACGCCGGCGGAGAGGATCGGCAGCATCGCCGAGCGCCGGCGCTCGATCGTCACCGGCTCGTCGAGCTCGTAGCGGAACACCGTGCCGTCGCCCGCCCCGCTCGCGGCGGCGGAGCCCATCGCGTATTGCATGGCGACGCCGAGCTCGGCCTCGGCCTGCCCGCCGAACCCCCCGCCGGCTCCGCGGGCGGCGGACGGCGCCGCGCGGCGGGCCATCGCGGACTCGGCCGTGTCGGGGGCGATGAACGGCGTCTTCTGGACCGCCCCGGCGTAGGTGCGGGGCGCGGCCGCCCGCTCCACCGGCACCGGCACCTCCGGCCGCTCGAGGAACAGCGGCTCGTAGAGGTCCATGACGAAGCCGACGGGCCGGCCGGCGACGAGCCCGAGCCGCACGTCGCGCCAGTCCTCGTCGGTGGTGTTCTCGACGATCGCCCAGCCCTGCATGAAGGGAGCGCCGCCGCCCTCCTCGGGGTCGGGCAGCACCAGCCGGTAGCTGGTCTTCCACACCGGCATCTCGTGCACGTAGCTCACCGCGACGTCGCGCTCGCCCGCCCCGCGGAACGCGAGATCGAGCGTGGTCACGCGGTCCGTCCGCTGCTCGGCGATCGCGGTGAGCGCACGGTCGATCTCGTCGCGGATGCGCGGGTCGAGCACCTCGAACGAGCGCACCGAGTCCAGGCGGTGCGACGTCACGCCCCCGCCGGTGGAGAGGATGACGTGCGGCAGCCGCACCGCCTGCTCCTCCATCGCCACGAGGACGTCCTCGACGGCGATCACGCGTCCCTCGACCGGGCCGTCGACCTTGTCGAGCCGCACGCGGGTGCCGCGGAGTCGCTGGAGCAGCTCCGCCCGACCGGGGGCGTCGGCGAGGTTCACGGCGAAGCTGGCGAGGCGCCGCTCGAGCGGCTCGCGAGAGCCGTAGCTCGCCGACTCGATGCGGCCGCCGCCGAGGTCCAGCAGCACCATGCTCTTGAGGATGTCGTTGACGAGGTCGGCGTCGACCGAGAGCGAGAGGTCGGCGTCGCCGTCGACGCGGCCGCGGCGCTCGAAGGCGCCGACGCCGGAGCGGTAGAGCGTGATCCGGCGGACGGGGAGCTCGTCCGCGGCGGCGGTGCCGGCGGTGCCGGCGTTCACGGCGTTCACGGCGGCCGCCGCCGGCGCGGTCGCGGCTCCGGCGGCGAGGGCCGCGGCGGCGGCGGCGGCCACGGTCCCGGCCGTCGTGCCGAGCGTGGTCGCCGGGGCGAGGAGCGTGACGACGCCGGTGGCGGCGGCGAGACGGCGACGGAGGAGGCGGGCGCGGGGGCCGGGGTCCGTCGCGGGGGCGGTCGCAGGGGCGGTCGGCGTCGAGCGAGCTCGGGCGGGCGTGGAGGGCGTGGAGGGCGTGGAGGGCGTGGAGGGCGTGGCCATGGGGGCGGTCTCCTTCGGGGCGCGGCCGGCGCGACGGCGCGGGTCCTGCGCGTCCCCTCGTCCGGTCCGACGGACGACTCGGCCCGATGTTGGGGGCGACTTGGAAAAAGGGGCACCCTCGGGAGGGGGAGACGTTCCCGGTCGCGCCGCCGTCGGCGCGGCGCCGGCGGAGCGGACCGATCCCCGCCTCGCGCCGCCGTCCGACCGCGGCGCCCGCGCCGCCACGCCCGAGAAGTCGAAGAATGGGTTCGGGCGCTCTTGCGGTGCTTCCCCGGGGACCGCTCCCGGATTAGGATGCGGCCGCAGCGGAAGTGCACTCGACCGCGGGGTCCCGACGCGCAGCGACCGTCAGGACGCGGAGCCGAACGACCCTCCGGTCGAGGATGACGATCGTCGAGATCCGATGTCGTCCGGTGCATCCCCTCTCCCCGGAGGAGACGGGTGCCGGTGCGTCGGACGCCGAGGCCGGGCTCGACGGGCACGGGCTCACGGACGAACGGACCATTTCGGGGACGAACCGGTGCGCATCCTGACCTTCGACCTCGAGGACTGGTTCCACCTGCTGGAGTTTCCGGGCACCGAGTCGATCGACCCGTGGTCCTCCTTCGAGGCGCGGATCGAGCACGGCACCGACCTGATCCTGGAGACGCTCGACCGGCACGGCGTGCGGGCGACCTTCTTCTGCCTCGGTTGGATCGCCGAGCGGCATCCGGCGGTGATCCGTCGCATCGACGCCGCCGGGCACGAGTTCGGGACGCACGGCCACGGGCACCGCCTGATCCGGGACCTGACCCCCGAGACGTTCGAGGCGGACCTCGTCCGGTCGCTCGCCGGCATCGAGCAGGCCCTCGGCCGCAAGGTCCGGCACTACCGGGCCCCCGGCTTCTCGATCACCCCCGCCACCACGTGGGCGCTGCCCGTCCTGCTCGAGCACGGCATCGAGGTGGACAGCTCGATCTTCCCGACCTGGCGCGCCCACGGCGGCTACCCGGCGGCGATCGGCGAGCCCTGCTGGCTCGCGTGGTCCGGCGGCCGCATCCGGGAGCTGCCGCTCGCGGTCGGCCGCGTCGGCGGCGTCAAGGTGCCCTTCAGCGGCGGCGGGTACTTCCGGCTGATGCCCTACGAGGTGTCCCGGCGGATGATCCGCCAGTCGCCGTACGTCATGACCTACTTCCATCCGCGCGACTTCGACGCCGATCAGCCGCGGATGCCCGGGCTCGGCGCCGTCCGGAGGTTCCGGGCCTACGTCGGGCTCGGCTCGGCCCTCGAGAAGCTGCGGCGGCTGCTCACGGACTTCGAGTGGGTCGACGTCGAGACCGCGGTGCGCCGCGTCGACTGGGACGCGGCCCCGGCGTTCGCGGTCACGGGGGCGGCCGGTCCGGCGTCCGCCGCCGTGACGATCGAGACCGGGCGCGACCTGACCCCGGACCGCGCGGAGCCGGCCGAGACCGCCCCGTGACGGGCGACGCCCCCCCGGCGACCGTCGAGCCGGCCCGGGTCGAGCGCTCGGAGCTCGGCGGGGTGCCGCTGGACGGACTCGGCCTCGAGGCGGCGATGGCCCGGATCGACGTCGCGTGCACGGCGCGGCGATGTCTCCGGATCGTGACCGTCAACCTCAACTTCGTGACCCTTGCCCGGCGACATCCGGCCTTCCGCACCGCCCTGCGCACCGCCGACCTCGCGACCGTCGACGGCCGCATCATGCTGTGGCTGCTGCGGCTCGCCGGGCGTCCCGCGCGGGAGCAGGTGACCGGGCACGACCTCGTCCGCGAGGTGGTCCGGCGGGGCGCCGAGCGGCGCTGGCGGATCTTCCTGCTCGGGGGCGCGCCCGGGGTCGCCGAGCGGGTGGCCGCCGACCTCGAGCGGGCCCACCCGGGCCTGACCGCCCGCGGGACCGACGGCGGGCGGTTCTCCCCCGACGGCGAGACGGACCGGCAGGCGGAGGTGGAGGCGATGATCCGGGGGCTCGACCCGCACGTGGTGCTGGTCGCCCTCGGGGCGCCGAAGCAGGACGTCTGGCTCGCCCGTCATCTCGAGCCGGTCGGCCCGGCGGTGGGCATCGGCGTCGGCGGCGTGTTCGACACCCTCGCCGGAGACCTGCCGCGCGCCCCGCGCTGGATGCAGGTCGCCGGGCTGGAGTCGCTCTTCCAGCTGCTGAAGCGGCCGCGTCGGTACGCCCGCCGCTACCTGCTCGACGATCCGCCGACCCTCGTCCGGCTGGTGGTCGAGTGCCTGCGCCGCCGGATCGGCGGCGGAGCGTCGCCCGACGATCCCTCCGGTGATCCGCCGACGCGGGACGCCCGGCCGCGTGCCGAGTCCCCCTGACCCGCCCCGCGGCCGCGGGCCGGGGCGGCCGCGCCGGCGGCCCCGGCCGCGGCCGCGTCAGTCCGTCCCCACCAGCATCCGCAGTTCGTTGATCGCCATGCTGCGGATGCGGTTGTCGAGGGCGAGCGGGTGCAGGCGGCCGAAGGCCTCCTCCCAGCGGGCCCGTCGCTCGGGGCTGCCCGGACTCTCGGCGATGGCCCGGTCGACCAGGGCCTGCACCTCGTCCCGCAGCCGGCGCTCCCGCCGCGTGCCGCGGAGCCGGTCCTCGACCATCGGCCGCAGCCGCTGCGTCAGCCGCGCGGGCCAGTCGCTCGTCCGCAGCTCCATGCGGATCCGCCGGTCGAGGACGAACAGTTCGACGCGGGTCAGGTAGCGCCGCTCCACCATGTCCGCGCGGGCGCGGCGGATGTCCAGCCAGCGGCGGGTCCGCCGCCGATGCTCGGGAGCGGCGACGAGGGCCGCGAGGTAGAAGGGGTCGCGGATCAGCATCACCGACGCGAGCGGGAGCACCGCGCGGCGGGTCAGCCGCCGGCCGGTCTCCGGCGCGTCGGCGCGGTAGAGCGCCGCGATCCGGTCGGCGAACGAGCGCGCGTACTCCGGACCGCCCCACAATTCGCAGCGGATCACGCCGACGACGAAGTCCCGCGCGGCCGTTCGGCCGGCGTCGGTCTCCATGAGCCCCGGCATGCCTTCCAGCGAGCGCCGAAGCAGGTCGGCGAAGCGGTCACGCCCACGCCGTCGGTGCAGCAGGATCGCGCGGCGGGCGATCGTCCGCGCGTCGTCCTCGCGGTCCTCGCGGGCGCTCTCGAGCAGCCGCGGCTCGATCGCGACCATCCGGCCGAACCGCACCGCCTCGGCCACGCGGCCCCACCCGGCCGTCTCCGCCTCCTGCACCGCCGCGTTCAGGGCGTCGAGCGTCACCGGCACCAGTCCGCGCTGGAACGCCAGGCCGAGCAGCGCCGCGTCGGCGAGCCGATCGGAGTGGAAGCGCCGGCGGCAGGCCGCGGCCATGTCGAGCAGCTGGCGATCGGTCGTGGTCGTCGCCTCGAGCGCCGGGCCGAGGCGGGCCGCCGCGATCGCCCGGGCCTCGCGGGCCGCGTCCCCACCGAGCTCCTCCGACGGGCGGCCGGTGTTCACGATCGCGGTGCTGGTGGGCCGGGCCGCGACCCGCAGGCCGGGATCCTCGACCACCGCCCGCAGCGTCTCGACCGGATCGAGCCCGAGCACGAGGTCCGCCTCGCCGAAGGGCGTGCGGCCCACGAGGGCCGGCGCCGGCTCGCCCGGCCGCGGCCGCGTGAACAGCAGCTGCGACCACGCCCGCACGCCCACTCCCACCGGCGTCGCGTCGTGCTGCAGCCGCACGTGATAGCCCATCCGCGCCCCCGCCCGCGCGAGCAGCCACGGAACGACGCCCGGGGCCGCCCCCCGCCAGCCGGCGACGTGCACCCGCCACGCGGGACGCGAGCCGTGGCGGGCGGTCGGCGGCGAGAGGCGCGGCTCGTCCGAGCGGCGGCCGAGCGGGGCCCGCGTGCGGACCACGACGACCTGCTCGCGGAGCGGCCGTACCCGCAGCCGGAAGCGGAACCCGGGACGCTCGCTCACGCGGTCGACGCGCACCAGGCTCTCGAGCCGCACCGACTCGTCGAGGCCGCGGGGATCGGTGCTGAGCTCCGGCGGCTCCGGCCGGATCGCGCACAGCCGGTCGATCGACCACGTGACCTCCTGCCGCGGGTTGAAGCCGAGCCGGTCGATGTCGGCGAGCCGGCGCTCGAGCGGCTCGGGGCCGACCACGGGGCGGTCCTCCTCGCGGACGACGAGGACGGTGACGCCGCCCGCCAGCGCCGCGGACTGGATCGCCGCGGCCAGCTCGCGCCGGTCGTCGAGCCGCGCCTCGACCACCGCGACCTCGTCCCGGCGGTCCGCCGGGGCGACCGCGAGCGCGAGCCGCCGCGGGTCCGCCGCATCGCCGCGGGCCACGTCGCACACCGCGAGCACCCAGGAGCGTCCGTCGCGGCACGCCTGCCGCACCGCCGCCGCCCCCTCGATCGCGAACCGCCGCGCGCCCCACGCCTCGAGCAGGGCGACGCGCCGCCGCGGCGACGGCGGGATCCACCGCTCGACGAGCAGCTCGCCCGGCGGCGGCGGCCCCTCCTCGAGCTCCTCCTCCGTCGGCTCGCGGTGCCGGAGCCGCTGATCGACCTCGCTCGCGACCTCGCGCACGATCCGCAGCGCCGCCGCCACGCCGAGGCCGGCCGAGCGTGGCGGCAGCGGCCGCTCGTCGTAGGGCACCGCCTCGTCGTGGCCGCCGGCGTCCCGGTCGCGGGCGGACTCCTCGCCGTCGTGCTCCGCCGCCGTGCCCTCGGGCGTGGCCCCCGCCGCCTCGTCCTCGTCCCCCTCCTCGCCGGCCTCGCCCGGCGCGGGGCGAGCCGCCGGAGGCTCGATCCGCGGCGCCATCACCAGCCGCTCGGCGAGCCGGCCGCCGGGCCGGATGACGTGGAGCAGGTCGACGATGCGGCGGGCGAGCCGCGAGGGATGCACCGCGTCGTCCGGCCCCATCGGGACGGGCGGGGCCGCCGGATCGACGACGGGGACGGCGCGGCGCCCGCCTTCCGGCCCGGGACCGGCCGCCGCCGCGGACGCGCGCTCCGCCGCGTCGCCCGGCGCACCGGCGCCGGCGCTGGCGCCTTCGCCGACGCCCTCCCCGGCGTCCCCCGTCACCCGCGCCGTCGGCACCTCCCGCCCCCAGACGGTCGCCGGTCGCCCGCCGCCGCGCCGCAGCCCCTCGGCCACCGCCAGGACGTCGCGCTCGACCGTGCCCGGCCGCGGCTCCAGGACGATGACGTGCTCGCACCGCTCGAGGAGCCGCCCCACCGCGGCCTCGTCGAGCGGCGCGGTGGCGGCGAGGCTCACGTGCGGCACGCGCCCGCGGAGGGCGAGGACCTCGACGAGGTGCTCGAGGGCGGGCGTGGCCGCCCCCACCGCCACGAAGCCGATCGGCACCCGCTCGCCGGGGCTGGGCATGCCGCCCGGCCGGTTGAGCTCGGCGCGGCGGATCACCCGCATCGCGTCCGCCGCGTCGGCGGCGATCGGGCGGCGGCGGACGCGGCGCCGGGCGAGCGACAGCTCCACCGGCGGGCTCGCGCGATTGGGGAACAGCTCGCACGTCTCGGCCGAGGCCAGCAGCGTGGCGTGCAGGACGAGGGCGAAGGGCCGGCGGCACGCCCGGCTCCCGCGCACGCCGATGTCGATGAGATCGCGGAGCGTCGGCAGGTCGGGGGCGACGAGCGTGGGCAGGCCCGCCGCGGCGGCGGCCGCGAGGGGGCAGGCCGAGGTCGGCTCCGACGGCGAGTCCTCGAGCAGGACGAGCATGCCCGAGCCGCGGGGCAGCCGGCCGGCCGCCGCCGCCCGCAGCGCCCGCCGCGCGCCGGCGACGTCGCGCCACGGCACCCATGCCACCGACGGCGTGCCCGCGATGGCGGCGCTCGCGGCGAGATCCACCGCCCGCGCCCCGCCCGGGCACGCCGCCCGCTCGAGCCCGTGCCGCTCGAGCACCTCGGCCGCCGCCGCCACCGGCTCGGACGCGAACAGCCCGCCGAGGCCGCCGCCCACCGGCCCGGCGAGCAGACCGACCGGAAGCTCGGTCTCGAGCAGGCCCTTGAGGACGAGCGTGCGGGCGGGCATGAGCGCCACGCCCTCGTGCCGCCCGAGCAGCTCGGCCGCGCCGAACCACGCGTCACGCATCGCGGTGTTCCCCCGCCGGGCCGCGGGCGTGCTCGTCGACGCCGCCGGCCGGCGCCGCCGTCGCCGCCGCCGCGGATCGCGCCGCGTCCGTGACCGCCACCCGCCTCACCACGACCCGTCCAGCAGACGATCGATCGCGGCCGCGACGCCGCCGGAGCCGTGGTCGGCGGTGCCGCGATCCGACACCGCCGCCACCCGCGGGTCCGCGTTGCCCATCGCGATCCCGAGCCCGGCGCCGCGCACCATGCCCACGTCGTTCAGTCCGTCGCCGATCGCGACGGTGGCCGCGGGGTCGATGCCCTTCATCGCGCACACCCGCTCGAGCATCGTCCACTTGTCGACCCCCGGCTGGAACACCTCCAGGAGGTGCGTCGGGGAGCCGGTGGCGTGGCTGCTCGTCACGGCCCCCCAGTGGTGCAGCCACGCGCGGTCGCCGACGACGCCACGGAGGTGGGCGGCGATCGGGGCGAGCTCGTCCTCGCGGGCGACCGCCCCCACCCGCACCGTGCCCCGCGGATGCGGGTCCTCCTTCGGCGTCTCGACGAAGCGCACCCGCACCGGCATCGTCTCGAACCACCACGCGCTCGCGGCATCGAGCTCGTGCGGCCCGATCGCGAGGTAGTCGTAGCCCGCGTGGTCGGGGTCCTTGAGCAGCAGAACCTTGTGCCGCTCCTCGAGCAGCACCGCGGCCACGTCGCGCACGAGGTCGTCGGGCATGCTCTCGGCGTGCAGCGTACGCCCGGTCGCCACGTCGGTGAGCATCGCGCCGCTCGCGGCGACGAGCAGTCCGTCGAAGTCGAGCGGCTCGATCGCGACCGACGACTCGACGAGGCCGCGGCCGGTGGCGATGACGACCTCGAGGCCCGCGTCGCGGGCGCGGGCGACGGCGGCGCGGTCCACCTCACCCACGCGACCGTCGGGACCGAGCAGCGTGCCGTCGAGGTCGAGGGCGAGGAGGCGCCAGCCGCCGGGGACGGGCGCGGGGCCGCGGTCGGGGGCGGGGGCGGACGCGCGGCCAAGCGCAGGGCCAGGGTCGGACGCGCGGTCGGACGCGCGGCCAGGCCCGGGGCCGGAGTCCGATGCGGGTCCGTCGCCGGGAGCGTTCGCCGCGCCGCGGATGTCGGCGCCGGCGGCGGCGAGGTCCTCACGCGGCGACGCCGCACCGGACCCCGCCGCGTCCGGGAACGTGGCGTCATGGCCGGGATCTCGACCGCCATCGAAGGGGGCAGCAGGCATCCCGCGAGGATACGGCGACGTGCCGAAGGTCGCCCGGCGGCGGAGGTTGCGACGTGGCGGCACCGCGTCCGCGTCGCAACGCGCATCACCTGCGCGATCGCGGACACCTCCGAGGGGTCCGCGTCCCGAGCACGCTCCCCCGAATTCGCTGGACGCCCGTCCGCCGGTCTCGTACGGTGTCGGCGTGGGTGTGTGGGCCACGCAACCCGTCGCGGAGATGCCGCTCGCATGAGCAGTGATTCCGCCGGACCCGTCTCCGATGCGTCCGCCGTCGAGCGGACCGACGCGGTGACTCGATCCGCGGCCCCCGTTCCATCCGAGCCTCGCCCGCCTGCCGCCGCTTCGGTGCGTCCGAGTGGTAGGGCGGCGGCCTCCACGGCCGCATCCGCCGCATCCGCCGCGCCGGTGGCGCCGAACGTGCCTCGACCGGCGCCCGCCCCCGCGCCGCTGCGACCGACCGCCGACGACGCGGGGGCCCCCGCCCCCGCCCGCGCCCCCGCGCCGGAGCCACGCCCGCCCATGCCGACGCCCGACTCCCCCGCCGCCACCCGGTCGCTCGCCGAGAGCCTCGTCCCGGTGCTTCGGCGCGACGCGGAGCTGCGGCTCGGCGACGTCAGCTGGTTCCGGGCCGACTGGCAGCGCGGCGGGGCCGCGACCGGTCGCAGCACGTGGACGCTCGACGACGGCCGCGAGGTCGACGTGGTGGTGAAGCTGCCGGTGCCGCACCGCGAGCTCGACTGGCTCAAGCGGCTGCAGCCGTGCCGGGAGCGCCGGCCGGAGCTCTGCTTCCCGCCGGTGGTGCCCCTGCTGTTCGCGGGCGGCCACGCGATCAACGGCTACGACCTCGCGTGGATCGTGATGGAGGCGCTGCCGCACGGACCGCTGGGCATGAAGTGGCGGCGCTCGAACGTGCCGCGCCTGGCCGAGGCCCTCGCCCGCTTCCACGCGATCGCGGCCGAGCATCCGGTCGACCGTCCGCCGCGGGTGGAGGACTGGGACGCGATGGTGCGGCGGGCCGAGCGCGAGGTGATCGATCACGAGCTGCCGGAGGCGACGCGGTGGAAGCGGCTCATCCGCCGGACCGGCAAGCGCCTCGACGCGCTGGTCGACCGGTGGCGGGCGCGGCCGATCGACGGCTGGATCCACGGCGACGCGCACTTGGCCAACGCGATGATGCGGGAGGACGAGCCGGACGCCCCGGTGTGCCTGATCGACCTGGCCGAGGTGCGGGCCGGGCACTGGATCGAGGACGCGATCCTGCTGGAGCGGCTGATGTGGGCGCGGCCCGAGCGGATCGAGGCGGCCCCGCCGGTGGCGGCGATCGCGGACGCCCGCCGGCGGTACGGCCTGCCGGTCGACGGCGACCACGAGGAGCTCGCCGAGCTGCGGCGGCTGCTGCTGGCGGTGACGGCCCCGTGCTTCCTGAAGACCGAGGGCCACCCGCGGCACCTCGCGGCGTGCCTCGACCACGGCGAGCGGGCCCTCGCGGCGATGAACGGGGGCTGAGTCGCGCGGACGGGGGCCGAGCTGCGGGAACGCGGCCTCAGCCGTGGGGGCGAACGCTGAGCTGCAGGGACGGGGGCCGAGCCGCGAGGACGGGACCCGCGCACCCGATGGATCGCCCGGCCCGGCCGCAGCGGCACGCCGGGGATCGATCCCGGCCGTGCCGGTTCGGGCTCGGCCCCGCGGGGCGAGGCCAGCGGCCGCGCCGTCCCCCACCGATCCCGCGCATCACCCGAACGCTCTTCCGCCGCACTGCTTGAGGGTGGTCCGCGGCGGCGATAGCATCCGCGGTTCTGCCGCACCCGCCCGCTCCGGCCCCCCGGAGCGTCGCCGAGGGACCACGCCCATGGACCGCGATCGCCGCGACCCCCAGACGCCCGGCCCGCCCGGTGGCCCCGCCTCCCCCGGCGGCCCCGGCTCGCCCGCGTCCACCGACGCCCGGCTCGAGGAGGTCCGCCAGAGCGACCTCAACGAGAGCCGCATCAACGAGGAGTTCGTCGACTGGCTGAAGGGCCCGGGCACGACCATCCTCCTCGGCCTGCTCGTGGCCCTGCTCGGGTTCGTCTTCTGGCAGCGGTATCAGCAGGATCAGGCGAACACGCGCGACGCCGCGTGGGTGCAGTACGCCCAGGCCACCGCCGTCCCCGGCCCCGAGCTGCTCGAGCAGGTCGCGGCCACGCCGGAGATCGCCGAGATCGACGGCATCGGCGAGCTCGCCCGCATCCGGGCCGCCGAGCGCTACATGAACGCCGTCCTCGCGGACGAGCAGCTGCGCGAGGACCTCGTGCCCGAGGGCGAGGAGGCGCCCGAGCCGGCGCCGCTCACCGACGAGCTGCGAGTCGAGTATCTCGACCGGGCCGACGCCCTGTACGCCGAGGTCGTCGCGGTGGACGACGGCACGAACGCCATGACCATCCACGCGTGGACGGCCCTGATGGGCCGGGCCGCGGTGGCCGAGGCCCGCGGCGAGATCGAGGCGGCCCGCGGCCACTACGAGCAGGCCTCCGAGCGGGCGGGCGACTGGTACCCGCAGCTCGCCGACCGCGCCCGCCGCTTCGCGGACACCGCCGAGAACTTCGACGAGGAGATCCGGCTGCCGACCCAGGCCGAGACCGCGCCGGCCACCGCCCCCGCGGCCGCCCGCCCCACCCCCGTCACCGTGGACCCGGTGCTCGAGTCGATCATCGGGGCCGACGAGTCCTTAGGCGACGGGGCCGAGGCCGACCCGACGCCGTGACCGCCGAGTTGCCGCCGCCCGGACCGGGCGACGCCGGTGCGCGGTCCGCTGCGCCGCGGACGTCCGCCTCGCCGCGGGCTTCGGGCCTCCCGGATGCGCCGAGCTCCGCCGACGCGGGAGCGCCGGCCGGCGTCACCGGTGTCGCCGCGGGTGCCCGACGCAGCGGAGGCCAAGGCCCCGGCTCCGATGCCGGCACCGGCACGGACCCCACCTTCACCGCGATCCGCGACGTCACCGACGACCTGCTCGCCCCCGGGGGGAAGGTCGACCAGAAGACGCTGCACGAGCTCTACGCCTCGTCGACGGACGACGACGAGACGCCGCTCGCGGTGCGCTTCCGCCTCACCCGCGACCGGGACAAGCGGCTCGACCGCTACCTCGTGGACCGGGTGCCCTTCTTCAGCCGCACGTCGATCCAGCGGCTGATCAAGGAGCGGGCGGTGACGGTGAACGGCCGGGTGCCGAAGGCCTCCACCAGGCTGCGGCTGGGCGACGAGGTGATCGCGATCCTGCCCCCGCCGCCGTCCACGGACCTCCCGGCGGAGGAGATCCCGCTCGACGTGCTGCACGAGGACGACTGCCTGATCGTGCTCAACAAGCAGGACGACATCATCGTGCACCCGGCCCGCGGCAACCTCTCGGGCACGATGATCAACGGACTTGCGTGGCGGTTCCGGCATCTCTCGGGGGGCGAGCTCTCGAGCGTGGGCGAGGAGTTCGCGCGGCCGGGCGTCGTGCACCGGCTCGACCGGCACACGACGGGGGCGATCGTCTTCGCCAAGACCGACACCGCCCACTGGCGCCTGGGCAAGCAGTTCGAGCAGCGCACGACGGAGAAGCGGTACCTCGCGGTGGTCCACGGCCGGATGGAGCCCTTCGCCGACGTCGTCGACGTGCCGCTCGGGAAGCATCCGACCGTGCGCACGAAGTACGCGGTGCGGTGGGACGAGACCGGCAAGCCGTCGCAGACGGTCTACCGCGTGCGGGAGCTCTACGACGGCTTCAGCCTCGTGGAGCTCGAGCTCAGGACGGGCCGCACCCACCAGATCCGCGTGCACCTCGCGCACCTGGGCTACCCGATCGTGGGCGACGACATCTACGGCGGCCGGCACCTCGTCGCCGGCGACCTCGGCGGGGCGACGGGACTGCCGGCGCTGGGGCTCGGCCCCCGCGACCCGCTCATCACCCGGCAGGCCCTCCACGCCGCCCTCCTTGGCTTCGACCACCCGATGACGGGCGAGCGGATGGAGCACCAGGCCCCGGTGCCGGCCGACATGCGACGGCTGGTGGCGGCCCTTCGCTCCGTGAGCGAGCACGCGAGCCGGCCCGGCGTGAGCGGGACCCGGCTGGACCTCGGGCGGGTGTTCCCGGAGGATGACGGGCCATGAGCAGCAGCACGAGCAGCACCAACCGAGACGAGCCGACCGCGGGCGACGCCGCGCGACCCGAGTTCGACCCGCGACCGGTCGTCCTGGAGAACGCGGTCATCCGCCTCGAGCCCCTCGCCGCCGAGCACGCCCCCGGCGTCCTCGCGGCGGGCAAGGACGCCTCGACCTTCTCGCACCTGCCCGACGGGCCGTTCGCCGACCTCGCCGAGGCGCGGGCGTGGATCGAGCGGGCCCTCGCGGCGTCCGACCGCTACGGCAACGTGCCGTTCGCGACGATCGACCTCCGCGGACCCGAGCCGGTGCTCGTGGGCAGCACGCGGCTGCTGCACGTGCGGCGGAAGGACCGCGGCCTCGAGATCGGCTGGACGTGGCTGGCCCCCGCGGTCCGCGGGACGGGTCTCAACACCGCGGTCAAGCACCGGCTGCTCGCCCACTGCTTCGACGAGCTCGGGGCGGTCCGCGTCGGCTTCAAGACCGACGCCCGCAACGTCCAGTCCCGGCGGGCGCTGTCCGCGATCGGCGCGGTCGAGGAGGGCACGCTGCGCAAGCACCGGGTCCGCCGTGACGGCACCTACCGCGACAGCGTGTACTTCTCGATCATCGACGTCGAGTGGCCGGCGATCCGCGAGGAGCTCGGGGCCCGCGTGGCCGCGATGGCCCGGTCGGTGCAGGCGGGCTGAGCGGGACGCAGGGGGCGTGGAGCCGCGTCGCACGGCCTCGGTCGGGTCCGCCACGGCAGATGCTCGTGGTGGCGTCACCGCGCCGGTGCGCTGGTCCGCCGGTGCGTTGGTCCCCCGGTGCGCCGGTCCGCCGGTCCGCCGGTCCGCCGGTCCGCCGGTCCGCCGGTCCGCCGATGCGGCTCAGTCCTGGCCCGGAGCCCCCGGCCGGGCGAGTCCCCCCCGGCTGAACGCCCCGTCCACGTCGAGGTGGGCCCCGCTCACGTACGCGGCCGCGGGTGAGGCGAGGAACGCGACCACGCGGGCGATCTCGGGCGGCTCGCCCACGCGGCCGAGCGGGGTGGCGGCCTCGATCCGGCCGCGGCGATCGGCGTCCTCGAGCACCTCGGCCACGAGCGGCGTCCGCACGTACCACGGATGGACGACGTTCGACCGCACGCCATCCGGCCCCCCCTCCACCGCGAGCCAGTCGCTCATCGCGTCGACCGCGGACTTGCTCATCGTGTACGCGCAGCTGCTGGTGCCGACGATCGTGCGGCTGGCGGTCGAGGAGACGTGCACCACCGCGGCGTCGCCCGAGGCCTCGGCCGCGGCCACGAGCCGCGGCCACAGGGCCCGGGTCAGCTCGAACGCCGACTCGACGTTGACGGCCATGATCCGGCGAAGGTCGTCGAGCACGAACGCCGCGGTCGGCTTGCGGACGTTGGTGCCGACGTTGTTGACGAGGACGTGCAGCGGCTCGCGGCCCACCGCGGCGACCACCGCCTCGCGGCCCGCCGCGGTGGCGACGTCGGCCGCCACGCCGTGACCGCCGAGCTCGGCCGCGGCCGCCTGCACCGCGTCCGCGTCGCGGGCGACGAGGATGACGCGGGCCCCGAGGGCGGAGAGCTCCTCGGCCACCGCCCGCCCGATGCCCCGGGTGGCGCCGGTGACGAGCGCGCGGCGGCCGCCGAGGTCCAGCGACGCGGCGAGCGTCCCGCGGCCGGCGGCGGCGCCGCCGGGGAGGCGGGCGGAACCGCGGGGGTGACGGGCGGCGTGATCGGGGGCGGGGTCGGCCATGGCGGCGGGAGTCTCGCCGGGAGGCTCCACGGGCGTCAAGCGTAGGCGGCCGCCGGGGGGTGACGTGCGCTGCGGCGTCGGGCGGTGCGTGTCGTGCGCGGTGCTCCGCTCAAGCTCGCGCCGGGCGGCTCCCGGCGCTCCAGCACTGCCACCTCCGCCCCCCCGCTCCCGGCCTCGTCCTCGCGACTCACGGCTGGCAGACCGCGGCTCCCCGCTGCCGGCTCGCGGCTGGCGGCGCGCGGAGCACGCCCCGCGGCACGCGGCACGCGCCGCCCCGCTCACCGCCCCGCCCGCGCACGACGACGGCGGACCCGCGAAGCAGGCCCGCCGTCGTGCGATCCCCGGAGCCCGGGTGGAGGGGTCCGGACTCCGATCCCGAGGACTCGGGCGCCGGGTCCCCGCTCGCCGCGAGGGCGAGGCGAGCGAACCCGGCGTGTCCGCCGCCTCACGGACACGCCCCCGGGGCCGCGGCTTCCGTCGCCGCGTCCGCCGCCGCGTCAGTCCCCCGCCACGCGGGCGGCCCGGACGAGGCCCAGGAACTCCCGCCGGTCGCCGTGCGGGTCCTGCGCGAGCCCCGGCGTCGCGAGCGTCTCGAGCAGGTCCCAGTCGAGCGACCCGGCGAAGTCCGAGTCCCGCAGCAGCAGGCCGAAGCCCGCCACCGAGGCGGCGAAGCGGAAGTCCGCGCTCGTCTCGGCGAGCCCGTGCCCCGGGTCGGTGAACGGCGTGTCGAACCGCACGCTCGTCTCGCCCTCGGGCTGCTTGTACCGCACGCGGACGGTCAGCAGCTCCGGCGAGTCGACGGTCGCCGGGCCGCCGGTCTCCCCGGCCCCGGCGGCGGCCCCGCCTCCGGCCCCGGCCCCGGCCTCGCCCGCGGCCGCCGCCGGCCGCACGTACTTCGAGCCCTCGACCCGGCGCGGCATGTCGACCCCGACCGGGACGATCTCGTAGAGGGCGGTCACCGTGTGCCCGGCCCCGATCTCGCCCGCGTCGACTCGATCGTCGGCGAAGTCCTCGGCCGCGAGCATGCGGTTGGCGTAGCCGATGAGCCGGTAGGCCTGCACGCGGCCGGGGTTGAAGTCGACCTGGAGCTTCACGTCCTTGGCGATCGTCACCAGCGCGCCGACCGCCCCGCGGACGAAGACCTTCTCCGCCTCGCGGATCGAGTCGATGTACGCGGCGATGCCGTTGCCGTGGTTGGACAGCCGCTCCATCGCCCCGTCCTGGTAGTTGCCGGTGCCGAAGCCCATGACGTTGAGGAAGACGCCCTCGTCGCGGCGATCCTCGATGAGCCGCTGCAGGGCGTCGGGCCCGCTCGCCCCGACGTTGAAGTCGCCGTCGGTGCAGAGGACGACGCGGTTCGTGCCGCCGCCGATGCGGTGGGCGGCCGCGACGCGGTAGGCCAGGTCGATGCCGCCCGCCCCGTTCGTGGAGCCGCCCGCGGACAGCCCGTCGATCGCGGCCTCGATCGCGGCCCGGCCCGAGTCCGTGACCGCGGTCGAGTCGAGGATGAGACCGGCGCGGCCCGCGTAGGTCACGATCGCCACGCGGTCGCTCGGCCCCAGCTCGCGGAGGAGCATGCGGAGACCCGCCTTGACCAGCGGCAGCTTCGCCCGCGCCCGCATCGAGCCCGACACGTCGATCAGGAAGACGAGGTTGGCCGCCGGCCGCTCGTCCATCGAGAGCTCGAAGCCCTGGAGGCCGACACGGACGAGCCGGTGGTCCTCCGCCCACGGGGCCGGACCCGCGTCCACGCTCACCGTGAAGGGATGATCGTCGCCCGCGGCGGGCACCGGATAGTCGTAGTCGAAGGCGTTGATCAGCTCCTCGATCCGGACCGCGTCCCGCGGCGGACGGGTGCCCGTCTCGAGGAAGCGGCGGACGTTGGCGTACGCGGCGGTGTCCACATCGACGGAGAAGGTCGACAGCGGCTGCTCCGCGGCGGGGGTCCAGTCGTTGTCGACGAGCCGCTCGGAGTGCTCGCGCGAAGCCTCGGGGAACGCCTCCGGCTGCGGCCGACGGATGTCGGGCAGGCTCGAGGGGATCCAGGCGTCGCCGGTGCTCGGCTGGCCGGCCAGCGCCCGCGGAGCCGCGGCGGCCGGGGGCGGCGGCGGCTCGAGCTGCGGGTCCGGGAGGTCGCGGATGCGTGCCGGCATCCCGGCGGGGTCCGGAGCGGCGGCGGCGGCGATCTCGGCCGGCGGGGCCGCGGCCGACGGGAGCGCCTCGCGCCGCCACGGGAAGCTCAAGCTTCCGCCGCCGCGCGGTCCATCGGCCTCGGCCGTTGCCGCCTCCTCCGCGGCCACGTCGCCGCCGCCCCGGGCCCGGCCGGAGCCCGCATCGCCCTCGGCATCGGGCTCGATGATCATCGGCGTCTTCTCGGGCGCCCGGGCGATCGCCACTTCGTCCCGCATGCCGTCCGCGCCCGTCCGCACGCCGCCTCCGTCCAGCACCACGATGGCGGTGAACCCGAGCACCGCGGCCGCGGCGAGCCCGCCGCCCACGACCGGCAGCCGGCGACGGATCCAGGTGAGGGTCGACGGCGGCGCGGGCGGCGTCCCCGCGTCCTTGGGCTCGGCGGCCGACGCGGCCGACGCGCCGCCCGCGCCGGCAGCACCGTCAGCCCCCGCCCCCGCGTCCACCGCGGCCCGCCGTTCAGCGTCCAGCCCGCTCCCGGCGGCCGGATCCGCGGCGAAGGCCGCCTCCAGCTCGCCGGCGACCGCGCGGATCGCCTCCAGCTCGGCCCGCAGGCCGGGGTCCTCGGCCAGCCGGGCCTCCATGGCCGCGGCGGCGTCGTCGTCCAGCTCGCCGAGGGCGTGGGCGGTCAGCATCGCCTCCCGCTCGGCGGCGTCGTCCAGGTTCCAGTCGTGCAGTCGCGTGCTCACGCCGCACCTCCCGTCTCGAGGGGTCCCCCGGCGGTCCCGGTCGTCCCCGGGGCCCCGGTGTTCGTGTCGCAGTCGTCCGTCTCGGCGAGCCGCTCCCGCAGGCTCTTCATCGCGGTGTGGAGCAGCACCCCGACGTTGCTCGTCGAGGTCTCCATCACCCCCGCGATGTCCGCGTAGCTCAGGCCGCCCTGAAATCGCAGCCGCACCGCCTCCTGCTGCCGCGGGGGCAGCGTCGCGACCGCGGCGAGCAGCCCCCCGCCCGTGGCCGCGGCCTCGGCGGCGGCGGCCCGGTCCGCGGCCGACGGGCCGTCCATCGCCCGGGCGTCCGCGGCGGCCATCGCCCCGTCCGTGCTCGTCACCATGCGTCCGTCCTTCCGTCGCACGTCGATCGCGCGGTGGCGGCAGACCGTGTAGAGCCAGCGGGCGAGGTGCCCGTCGACGTCGGCCCGGTCGGCCTGCCAGAGGCGCAGGAACGTGTCCTGCACCACGTCGCGGGCCCGTTCGACGTCGCCGGCGAGGAAGCGGCGGGCGTAGGCCACCAGCCGCCCCTCCCAGTCGTCCACCGTTCGCCGGACCCAGTCCGCCTTGTCGTCCATGCGCGAGTCCCCGTTCCGGCCCCGCCCGATGCGGGGCCTCCGGTGGTGGTGACGGGCGAGCCGCGGGCGTCTTAGGTGGTCGCCGACGGATTTCCTCCGCATCGGCGAAACGGTGGCGGAGGGGTGGGATTTCCGGACGCGGCGGAAGGGCACGCGTTCGGGCCATCGGACTGCTGCGTGCCGAACGGCAGCCGGGCGGACGCTCGGGAAGATTCGGCCGGGTGCCGCGAGGGCGGAGGTATACTGCCCGCAATCAGACCTCAGGGCCGCGTCCTAGATCTAAGTGGGTTCCGCCCACACGTGGCCCGAGGTCGCTTTTCTTCGCGTTGCATCCGGGGGGACTGCAATGGGCGGTGATCGCGTGGCGATCCTTCTCGACGGCGAGTTCGTCAAGAAGGTGCTGTCCCAGCGCCGGGGATCGTTTCCGTCGTCCGACGACGTCGCGCGCGAGGTCTCCCGGATCGTCCGAAGCGACGGGATCCGTGGCCGGCCCCTGTACCGGATCTTCTTCTACACGGCGGATCCGTTCTCGGGCACGCGCTCCCATCCGATGTCCGGGGAGCAGGTGCGATTCGATCGAACCGCGGCCCATCGTCGCAATCGGCGGCTGACCGACGAGCTCGAGGTGCTCCCCGACTTCGCGGTTCGCCGTGGCACGCTCGTGCACCTCGGCTGGCAGCTCCGCCCGTCGTTCGTCAGGGCGCTGTCGCGAGGAGAGCAGACCCGCCTCGCGCCGGACGACATCCTGCCTCGATTCGAGCAGAAGGGCGTCGACATGCGCATCGGACTGGACATCGCCACGCTCGCGTTGAAGCGGCTCGTGTCCACGGTCGTGCTGGTCGCCGGCGACTCCGACTTCCTGCCCGCCCTGAAGCTGGCCCGACGGGAGGGGCTGACGGTCTACCTCGACACGCTGGGCGCTCGCCACGTGCGGGGCGACCTGAAGGTCCATGCGGACCGCGTGATCGAGGCCGAGTCGTGACCGCGCCCGGGACGCAGGGCGGCGGCGGATGAGGAGCCGCCCCCGCTCGCACACGGGAGCCGCCGCCGAGGCCGGTTCCCGGACGCACCGCCGCCAACGGGCCACCATCGCCCCCCCTGACGCGTCGGCCGTGCCCGACCCCCTCGCGCCCGGCCTCCGTATGATCCCCCGCCATGAGCGACGCCCCCGCCAGCCCGTCTCCCGACGCCTCCCGCCCCGGCTCGGACCCTGCCTCGAACCCGGCCTCGGCCCCGGCTCCGGCCCCCGCCGCGGCCCGCCCGCACCCGGCCGCGGACGAGGTCCCCCACCGCCTCCGCACCCGCCCCGTCCGCATCGGCAACGAGCGGACCGGCGTGGTGACGATCGGCGGCGGGGCGCCCGTCGTCGTCCAGACCATGACCGCCGGCTACACGCACGACATCGATGCGTGCGTGGCCGAGGTCAACCGGCTGCACGCGGCGGGGGCCGACGTCGTCCGCGTCGCGGTGCCGGAGCGGAAGGACACCGCCGCCCTGCCCGAGATCCTCAACCAGACGTCGGTGCCGATCGTGGCCGACGTGCACTTCCACTTCCAGCGGGCGCTCGAGGCGGTCGAGGCCGGGATCCACAAGATCCGCCTCAACCCCGGCAACATCAGCGACCGCGAGCAGGTCAACGCGGTGATCGACGCGTGCAAGGATCGCGGCATCCCGATCCGCGTGGGCGTCAACGAGGGCTCGATCATCGAGCGCCGCGACAAGCAGAAGCGGATGGAGGAGCTCGGCCGCTACTTCAGCGAGCACAAGCACGGCCACCTGCTCGCGATCATGATCACGAAGCTCGAGGAGTACCTCGACATCTTCCACGAGCGGGACTTCCACGACATCGTGATCAGCGCGAAGTCGATGGACGCCACGCTGGTGATCGACGCGTACACCGAGATCGCCCGCCGCTGGGACTACCCGCTGCACCTCGGCGTGACCCACGCGGGGCCGAAGGAGACCGGCACGATCCGCAGCGTGGTCGCGCTCGGCACGCTCCTGTCCAACGGCATCGGCGACACCGTCCGCATCTCCTACGCCAGCGATCCGGTGTACGAGGTGGAGGACGCGATCGAGATGCTCTGCTGCCTCGGGCTGCGGGAGCGGAAGGGCGCCGAGCTCATCGCGTGCCCGACCTGCGGGCGGATCCAGGTGGACCTCTTCACGCTCGTCAAGCAGGTCAACGAGACGCTCGCCGACGACATCGAGGTCCCGATGAAGGTCGCGGTGATGGGCTGCGTGGTGAACGGCCCGGGCGAGGCCGAGGGGGCCGACGTGGCCGTCTTCGCCGGCGACCGCCGCGGCATCATCTACGTGCAGGGCGAGCGGGTGGCGACGGTGCCGGAGGAGGAGATCCTCGACCGGCTGCTCGCCGAGTGCCGGGCGTTCCAGGACAAGGTTCGCCGCGGCGAGGCCAAGCTCGGCGAGAAGAACGTCGCGATCGTCCCGCCGGACCCGATCGGGGACCTCGGCAGCGGGATGGAGCTCATCAAGCAGGGACGGGTGCAGACGCTGACGGTCGGCCGGACGTCGTGAGGCCCGGGGGCGGGGGAGGACTCGGGAGCCTCGGGAGTCTTCGGGCCCGCCGGCGGCTCGCCGCCTCCCTGCTGGTCGCGTTCCTCGCGACGCTCCCCCCGGCCGGGCTCGCCGGCTGCGCCGACGGGAGCCGTGTCATCGCCATCGAGTCCCGAGTCCTGCCCACGGTCGCCGAGGCCCGCGACGACATCGCCCGCATGGAGCGGGACCCGCGGCCGCTGCCCCGGCCGGTGCTGGTCCTCTCGGGCTGGGGCGATCCGGGCGTGGTGAGCCTGCAGCTGGCCCGCGAGCTGCGGAAGGTGTCGCTCGACACCGAGGTCGGAGCCCGGCAGTTCCTGACGTCGTGGACGATGGACGACTGCCGCGAGGCGGCGCGGCGGGCGGCGCTGGAGCTGGCACGGGCCACCGGACCCGCGGCGGATGACGCCGAGGGCGATGGCGGCCCGAACGAGTCCGCTCCCCCGCCCGGCGAGCCGTTCGAGCTGGACATCGTCGGCAAGTCGATGGGCGGCCTCGTCGCCCGCGAGCTCGCCCGCACCGAGGCGGCCCGGGAGCGGCCGGCCTTCCGCGTGGCGAGGATCTTCACGATCTCGACCCCGCACCGCGGGGCCCGGCTCGCCGCCCTGCCGACGATCGACCCCAAGGTCGTCGCGATGCGGCCGGGGTCGGACTTCCTCGGGCGGCTCGACGCCGCGCTCGCCGAGGGCGATGCCCCGGAGATCGTCGCCTACGCCCGGACCGACGACTGGATGGTGGGCGAGCACAACACCGCCCCGGCGGGCGGCAGCGTCCGGGTGGTGCCGCGGCCCGCGCTGGAGTTCGGGCACTTGCAGGCGGGCGGCGATCCGAGGATCGTGGCCGACGTGATGCGGCGGCTCCGCGGCGAGGCAGGGCTCCTGCCGGATCCGCGCCCGGTCGAGGCGGACGCGGAGGCCGGCGGCGAGTCACCGATGCCCCGGGACTGACGTGGAAGCGGGACGGCCCCCGCCGCCCCCAGAGCCCCAGGAACCCGCCAGAACCCTCCCGGAGCCAGCCTCGCCCATGACGCCGGCCGCCCCGCCGATCGACGCGACCGCCCCCGGCCTCGCCCTGACGCCTGACGGCCGGCTCGTGCCGGTCTCCGGCCGCGGCGCCGGCTCCCGCGCCGGGTCGCCGGCCGGCGACGAGTCCCGCCCCGCCGCCTCCGCCTGGCTGGACGCCTTCGCCGGCGACTGGCGGGAGGGACTGTTCACCCTCGCAGCCCGCGGGGTCCCCCCCGAAGGCTGCGCGTCGGTGCGCTTCTGGAAGTCGATCGCCGACACGTACCTGACGCGGCTCTGCCACGTCCCGGCCTCGGCCCCCAGGATCGAGGTCCCGCTGCCGACGCGGGACCAGCTCGACGCCTGGACCGATGCGGCCCCGCCCATGCGAGGCGGCGAGTACCTCGCGCCGAACACGCTGGTGCAGGTCTGGGTGAGTCTCGACGAGTGGGTGCTCGCCGCGGTGGACGACGCCGGGGGACTGGAGGCCTTCCTCGCCGAGCGGGCCCCCGACTGGCATCAGGTAGGCGACGTGTGCTTCCACCTCGCCGAGCACCGCGACGATCCCGATCGCCCCTTCGCCTTCCTCGTCACGACCACGACCGGCCTCTCCGCCGCCGGCCGTCCCCGCCACGTGCCGCTGCGGGACGCCCTGACGCAGCACGCCGAGGCCGGGGACCGCCAGGCGCTGGTGCGGCTGCTCGAGCCGGTGGAGCGGGCGGCGGCGGCGTGCCCGTGGGTGGCCGAGCTCGTCGAGCAGAACCGCCTCGCCGTGCCCAGCGTCTGGACGCCGGAGCAGGCGCACGAGCTCCTGCAGTCCGTGCCCACCCTCGAGGCGTGCGGGCTGGCGGTGCGGATCCCCGACTGGTGGCAGCGGCGGCCCCGCGCCCGCGTGGCGGTGACGATCGGCGAGGACGACCGGACCACGCTCGGGGCGTCGGCCCTGCTGGACTTCGACGTCGGCGTCGCCCTCGGCGAGGAGTCGCTGACCGAGGCGGAGATCGAGGAGCTGCTCGAGGGGGACGACGGGCTGGTGCTCGTCCGCGGCCGGTGGGTCGAGCTGGACCGCGACCGGCTCCGGCAGGCGCTGGACCACTGGCGGGAGCTGGAGGACCGGGCCGGCCGCGGCGAGATCGGCTTCGTCGAGGGCATGCGGCTGCTCGCCGGGGCGCCGGCGGACCTCGGGGCCCGGGTCGACGTCGACGAGGAGGCGGAGGTCCGGGCGTGGACGCACGTCGCCGCGGGGGCCGGGCTCCGGCGGCTGCTCGAGGACCTGCGGCACCCCGACCGCCGCGTGACCGACGAGCCCCCGGGGCTCGAGGCCACCCTCCGGCCCTACCAGCGCGAGGGCGTGGCGTGGCTCGACCTGCTCACCGGCCTCGGCCTCGGGGCGTGCCTCGCCGACGACATGGGGCTGGGCAAGACGGTGCAGGTCCTCGCCCTGCTGCTGCACCGCCGGGCCGCGGCCAACGCGGCGAAGAAGCCGCGGACGGGACGGAAGCGGCGAAACGGCCGCACGGGGCCGAACGGCGGGCCGTCGCTGCTGGTGGTCCCGGCCTCGCTGCTCGGCAACTGGCGGCACGAGGCCGCCCGCTTCGCCCCCTCGCTGCGGCTGGCGTTCCTGCACCCCTCTGAGTGCGACGCGAGGACGCTGGCCGAGATCGCCGCCGATCCGGCGACCCACCTCGCGGACGCGGACCTCGCGGTGACGACGTACTCGATGCTGGCCCGCCAGCCGTGGCTCGAGGAGGTGCGGTGGCAGCTGGTGATCCTCGACGAGGCCCAGGCGATCAAGAACCCCGCCACCCGGCAGTCCCGGGCCGCCCGGGCCCTGCCCGCGGTCGCCCGGATCGCGCTCACCGGCACGCCGATCGAGAACCAGGTCGGCGACCTGTGGTCGCTCTTCGACTTCCTCAACCCCGGGCTGCTGGGCTCCGCGTCGCGGTTCACCGCCTTCGTCCGCGACCTCGAGTCCCGCGAGGACGACCGCTACGGGCCGCTCCGCCGGCTGACCGCCCCGTACATCCTGCGGCGGATGAAGACCGACCGTGCGATCATCGACGACCTGCCGGAGAAGGCGGTGGTGCGGCAGGCGTGCACGCTCACGCCGCGGCAGGCCCGGGACTACCGCGGGATCGTGGACCGGCTCGGCCGGCGGCTGGCCGAGGTCGACGGCATCGCCCGCCGCGGCGCGGTCCTCGAGGCCATGATGCGGCTGAAGCAGGTGTGCAACCATCCGAGCCATCTCCGCGGCGACGACGCCTACGAGCCGTCGGCGAGCGGAAAGTTCATCCGGCTGCGGGAGATCTGCGGCGAGCTCGCCGAACGGCAGGAGCGGGCGCTGGTGTTCACGCAGTTCCGCGAGGTGATCGACCCGCTCGCCGCCTTCCTCGCCGGGGTGTTCGGCCGGGAGGGGCTCGTGCTGCACGGCGGCACGTCGGTCGCCCGCCGGCGCGGGCTCGTGGAGCGGTTCCAGGCCGAGGACGGCCCGCCCTTCATGGTGCTCTCGCTCAAGGCGGGCGGGACCGGCCTCAACCTCACCGCCGCCTCGCACGTGATCCACTTCGACCGGTGGTGGAACCCGGCGGTGGAGGACCAGGCGACGGACCGGGCGTTCCGGATCGGCCAGCGGCAGAACGTCCTCGTGCACACCTTCGTGGTCGAGGGCACCGTCGAGGAGCGGATCGACGAGATGATCCGCGAGAAGCGCGGCGTCGCGGCCGGCGTCCTGGGGGGCGGCGGCGAGCTGAACCTGACCGAGCTGTCCGACGAGGCCCTGATGGATCTCGTCCGCCTCGACGTGACGCGGGCCCGATGACGGAGGCGTGAGCCGGATGCCGAGAAGACGGCGATCGAGATGGAGCTCGTACGTGCCGGTGGCCGAGCGCCGGGCGGAGGCCCGCCGCCGGGTGGCGGAGCTCGCGCGCGTCGGCATCGAGCTGCAGCCGGTCGAGATCGAGGGCCGCGTCATCGGCCGCACGTCGTGGGGCCGGGCGTGGTGCGAGCACTTCGAGGAGCTCACGCTGGAGGCGAGCCGCCTGACGCGCGGGCGCAGCTACGCCCGCAACGGGGCGATCTGCGACCTGCGGGACGAGGGCCGCCGCATCGAGGCGGTGGTGAGCGGCAGTGCGATCTACCACGTGGTCATCGAGTTCGCCCCGGCCGAGCCGGCCGTGGTCGAGGACCTGCTCGAGACCTGCCGGCGGGGCCTGGGGTCCACGCTGGACCTGCTGCGGGGCCGGGTGTCGCACGCGATGATGGAGCTGGCGACGCGGTCCGAGTCGGGACTGCTGCCGGATCCGTTCGCGATCAAGGCGGGCTGCACGTGCCCCGACTGGGTCGTCCAGTGCAAGCACGTGGTGGCGGTGCTGTACGGCATCGGCCACCGGCTCGACGAGGATCCGGAGCTGCTGTTCCGGATCCGCGGCCTCGACCCCGCGGAGATGATCGAGGTGGCGGCGGCGGCCGCGGTGGCGGGCGTGGGGAACGCGGAGGGGGCGGAGGCCGCGGGAGCCGCGGGGGCCGATGGGATCGCGGCGGGGGCTGCGGGGGAAGCCGGGGTTGTTGGGGCGGGGGGCTTGG